>CAJOQK010000162.1 GCA_905236885.1 uncultured Bacteroidales bacterium | reverse complement strand
TACAGTGGTGTTTTTTTTTATTCCACCACCACCTTCTTTACCGCGTTGCCGTTAGCTGTCTGCACGCGCAGCAGGTAGAGGCCGCGGGGCAGGCCGGAGAGCGGAATCTGCGCTTCGCTGCCGCAGGGTTCCATCTGCCGCACACGCTGCCCGGCGGTGTTGAAGAGTGCGAGAGACTGCATCGGCTCTTCGCAGGTCACGTTGAGCTGCTCCGAGGCGGGATTGGGGAAGACATTCATTGTGCTTTCCGCCAGCGTCTCCCGCACGGGTGCCTTGGTGTCCACGTAGAAGGTGACTGTCTTTGAGGAGAGTTCCACTATGGAGTCGCAGAAGTAACCATCCCTGGAGGTGTAGATTACGGAAGCCTTAAAAGTATAAACACCTTTTTTCAAGTGTGATAGTCTGAAGGAGGAATTGTTATCGATAAAACCATTGGTGTCACCAGGATTCCAATCTTTGCTGAAATCAGTTTTACAATACATATCCCTAACGATTTCATCCTCGTTTGCTGCTTTTAAAGCAATCCGGATTCCAACTGTGTCATTTTTCGCATAACTCTTTTCTCCAACATTTATTAATGCAACAGCTATCAACAATTCCTTTTGGTTGCTGCTGTCAGCAGACAACACAGTTAATCCATCCAAATTGGTAATAGAGAATCCTTTCATTATAACCCTATCAAACTCAAATACTTTAAAAGCCAACGTGTCGTTGCACTGGGCATAAATGTTCCGACCCAAAAAAATGCTAACAATCAGTCCTATAGCGAATGCAATCTTTTTCATGTTTAATGTCTCCTTTTTTTTAAATGTTTATTACTTTCTACACATGTAAATCGTTTTACCCTACCCGAATATTACAACTCCCTAAATTTTTTTTCGTTACCGTTTCCTGTTCCTTTTTTGCGTTTCGTTTTGTTGCTGCAACGATGGTGCAAGCCGAATGCAGAGCCGAACCGACGCTCGAACGAGTGCAAAGCTGGGCTTGCACAGGCTTTGCCGAGCGAGGAGGAGGAAAACGAAGTTGTCCTTGTTCGGGCTTTGCTGAGGCGCAGCCCATCTTCGCAGCGCAGCTGCAAAATTACAACTCCTCCGCACAAGAACATTTGTCCATCTTCACGAAAATTTTAACCATTTTGAAAAAGTTTCATTAAGTATGGGCAAAAAATCGGGCAAAATAAATGAAATGGACAAAAAATCGCCTTTTTCCGATGGCATGAAAATCCGGTTTTGGCGGAAAAATCTGCATGATGCGGAGGCCACGGGGTAGGTTACATTAAATGTATTATAAACCAATACATTGCATAAAAGTGTGCCATTGCCTCAAAAAGTGACTCATTTTTTTGTGGTTTTTTGAAAAAAGTGGCTCATTTTTTTGTACTTTTGCATTTGTGAAACAAAAGGGACAATATGTACAGAAATATTATCAATGAATTAGTTATATGGAAGGAATCCCCGAATAGGAAGCCGCTTGTCCTGCTTGGTGCGCGTCAGGTCGGAAAAACATACATTCTCCAGCATTTCGGCAACACATACTACAAGCATGTCGCATACATCAATTGTGACAACAACAGACAGGTGAAGGATTTGTTTGAAGAGGACTATCAGATAGAGAGGATTCTGCTTCAAATCAGTGCCATAACTGGAAAGAAAATAATACCGGGAGAGACTCTGATCATTCTTGACGAGGTGCAGGAGCTTCATCGGGGGATTTCCTCCCTCAAGTATTTTTGTGAAAACGCGCCGGAGCAGCATGTATGTGTGGCAGGTTCCCTGCTTGGCATTGCCATGCGCCAAGGGGAGTCGTTCCCAGTGGGGAAGGTGGATACCATACGTATGTACCCCATGACGTTTGATGAGTTCCTGCAGGCAAAAGGGAAAACGCTTTTGGCGGATCTGCTCCGCAAAAACGAATGGGAAACACTTCAAGGGCTGCACCCCACGCTGGTCCAGCTGCTGCGCGAATACTATTTTGTGGGCGGAATGCCGGGGGTTGTCTCCACCTATATCGGCACCAACGACGCAAAGTCTGTCCGGAAGGCACAGCAGAACATTTTGTTCGCATACCAGCAGGACATGTCGAAGCACACATCCCCATCCGAAACCAAGAGGTTTGCACAGGTCTGGTCCTCCATGCCGTCACAGCTCTCGAAGGAGAACAAGAAATTTGTTTACGGCGTGGTGCGCGAAGGGGGACGCGCAAAGGATTATGAGATTGCCATCCAGTGGCTGGCGGATGCCGGGCTGGTGCACAAGGTTCCCCGTGTCAGCAGCCTTTCCATGCCGCTGATGACATACGGGGACTTTTCCGCATTCAAACTCTACCTGCTGGATGTTGGGCTGCTTGGCGCATTGTCCAACACGCCGGGGGAACTGCTGCTGATGCCAAACAACATGGAGGAGAGCAAGGGAATGTTTACGGAAAACTTTGTCTGCACGCAGCTGGTGGCCGGCACGGAAGAGACCCCGTTCTACTACAGCCGCGACAACAGCCGTCTGGAGATTGATTTCGTGATACAGCAGGGGACGCGGATTGTCCCCATTGAGGTGAAGGCGGAGGAGAACCTGCAGTCAAAATCGCTGAAGACTGTCTTGCAGAACAATAAGGAAATGAAGGCCGTCCGCTTTTCCGCCAGCGGCTATCGCGAACAGAAGCAGATGACCAATGTGCCGCTGTACGCGGCAGGAACCTATTTCGCAAAGTAATTTTTAGAAGCCCCCTAAAAACAACTATGCCATGTTTTGGCATAGTCGTTTTTGGAAGAAGCCCCCCCCCTAACTGCCGGTTACGGCTCTATACGGACTCTGGCTTATCCTAGCACCTTTTTGTTTGATACGTCAGCCTATTTTTATCATGTTTTTTTGTAGGAATCAAGTGTGATGGACAAAAAAACGCCATTTCCCGATGGCATGAAAATCCGGTTTTGGCGGGAAAAGTTCATGGGCGGGCTGCCTTGTGAAATAATTCACCGATTCAACAAACGTATTGAAAAAATTGCTACTTTTGCAAATTCATAGAAAAGAAAAAATTAATTCTAACATGAAAAAGCTGGTTTTATTGGTTATACTGTCCGTTTGCTGTGCTGTGACCTCAACGTTGGAGGCGCAGACTGCAACAAACGGTTGTGACAGTGCGCTGAACGGTGTCTATTATGTGGGCGACAGCCTGTCGGATTTTCCAAATATCGGCAGTGCGGTCAGTTGTTTGACGCAGTGCGGGGTGAGCGGTCCGGTGGAATTCAGGATCAAAAGCGGCATGTTCTTGGGTTTTTCCATTCATGATGTCATTCCTGGAACAAGTGATTCGAATACCGTCACTTTCAGTTCGGCCAGCCGATGCCGCGACAGCGTGCGGATCATCAACGCCAATGCCATAGCCCTTGCCAATACAAGCCACCTTGTTTTCCGCGACCTAACCCTTGACGGCCAGCTGACAGGGGTGAGAATGGACAGCAATGTGACCGATGTGGAATTCCGTAACTGCAATATCCTCGCTCCGCTTTCCACCAACAATGTGTACAGTACGGTCATGTATATGGGTGTGCCGAACAGTGACTGCATGCTTGACAATGTCCGCTTTATCGCCAACAACATGGTGGGTGGTGCGCAGAATTTTTATTTCTATTACGCTTGCGGCAGCAGCAATGCCATGCTCTACTGCACAGGCGTCACCATTGACAGCAATCTGTTGTGTGATGCAAGCATCTGCAGTGTCTGCACCTATTATTACGGCAAATTCAGGAGTTTTTCGCACAACACCATTGAGCACGGCACCGGAAGAGGCACCTTTCACGGAATTAATTCACAATATTACAGCTGCTGGAGCAGGGTGGAGGGCAACCGTATCCGCATCCAAGCCGACGGGAATGCCTATGGCATGTACTTTACACAAGTGTGGGGTAGGGACACGTCACGCATTATCAATAACGAAATAATTGTGCGTGGTGCCAAAAATACGTATGGCATTTTAAGTGAAAGCATTGGTATGCCGGTTTGGTTTGTCCACAATTCCATTTTCACCCAATCCGATTCGGTGGCCTATGGATTGGGCATATCTGCAGTATCTCCTTCATATTACCCTGTAATTTGTAATAACATACTGGCAAACAGTGGCAATGACGGATATCCCCTGTATATTCCCGACAGCTATATCAACAGATACAAATTTAAAAGGGACTACAATAACTATTATAGCGACGGTGCCTGGCTCGCCTATTTGAACGGAAATATGGCCTCAATGGATGATATCCGGAAGGTGGACACCAATTGCGACCAACATTCCCTCTCGGTGACACCAGTATGGAAAGATAGCGGCAGTTTGGACTTGGACAACTCCATGCGTTTTGTATGTCCCGTTTTCAACGGGGTGGACATTGACCTCAACGGCAATTTGAGAATTTTCAGGACAGCCATGGGCTGCCACATGCTCAGACCCGATTCCAATGATGCGATGCTGGTCGGCTTTGACGGCATGAAATGGCTCTCCTCTGCAGAATATGTCCCTGTGAAGGTGATTGTCCGGAACATGGGGCGTAAGGCCATCCAAACAG
>CAJOQK010000161.1 GCA_905236885.1 uncultured Bacteroidales bacterium | reverse complement strand
CTGTTTCAGGAAAAAATTGCCGTCGTAATCGGCAAGGTCGCTGTAGGGCATGTAGGCGTAGAGGAACTGCATCGCCTCCCTCTCTTCAAGCGACAATGAGCTGTCCATCACGGAAAAGAGCTCCGTGGCACGTCCGGAGGCCAGCATCTTGCGTGCCTCAAAATCCTTCTCCACCTGTGCGCGGTAACCGGCATCGGTGATGAAATGCGTTTCGCGGTGGCAGGCCAGCAGCAGCAACGGCATGACCAGCAATAAAATCCTGTTTCTCATGGTGCGGATATGTAAAAATTATTGTGACAACTGCGACAAATTGATCTTGAAGCTGAACCCGGCCTCAATGTTCAACCGCTTGTAAGAAGAGGACAACGCAGGTATGTTGAGCGAATGCTCGTAAAAAGCGGAGATGCTAATTTCCTTGGTCAGCTGATATTCTGCTGTAAAATTGATATACAGCCTTTTGTTACCGGCAGATACCTGGTTCAAATCCTCCTCCATCTTACGTAAAACGGTCTTGTTGTCCACCCAAGAAACATCAATGTTCAAAATCAAATCACTGACACTCTGTTTCTGCACTCCAGCAAAATTGTAAGTCACCTTCAAATCCTTGAAACGGTAGCCCGCACCTAAGGAGAACTCGTTGTTCATCTGCTCCGTAATCTGGAAGGCGGCGGTACTCAACGTGACAGTACGGTTCTTCTTCCATGAGGTCTTGAACTGGAAACTGTTCTTCATCTTCACATCTACGGCAACAACAGGATTCATGCTCTCTGTCAAAGAAATCTGGCCAAATTCATATTGTGCTATGAAATTGTTCAAGGCATCACGCATGGACTGTAAATCCCCTTCCGCAGAATTGTAATAGAGATTTGTGGCGTATGATCCGATTTGATAGACACAAGTATAGGCATGATTTAACGTGACATTCTGGAAATACTTGCTGATGATTGGGATTTTGTTCAAGCCGGTGTAGCTGACATTCCAGTTCGGCAGCGGAATTTTGGCAAACGGAGAAGAGACATCCATTTCATTCGGATCCTTGCCCAAATAGGCGGAAAGGAAGGCGTAGGCAAGCACATCCTGATTGGAGGAGCCATAACCGTCAGGGAACTGTTCCAAACCACGCGTATAGGAGGGATCATTTTCCGCACGGTGCGCCGCCAAACGGTTGGCAACCAGTTCGCGGTTCACCTTGAACTGTTCAAAAACCGCATGGGTGTTGTCCTTGCCATTTTTCACAAAGAAGGTGGAAAGCCCTATGGTGGTGATACTGAAGTTACCATTGCGCTGCTCTGTGAAAATGCCATAATCAGTGGTTGTGCTGTCATACAAATAGTAGTATTTGTACTGGTCGCTGTAGTTCCGGTTGCCATTCACCCTGATACGGAAATCCTTCATCGGCTCCAATGTGGCCTGATACTGCATGGTGGTGTTCTTCCTCTGCAGGAAGGGGTCGTTCAGCATGGTGCTTTGGGTCAGCCAATGGTTACGCATGGAGAGATCCGCCACCTCCGTCTGGCCGCCGAAAACAAAGAGGAAACCGGGGGCCAAAGAATTTTGCAGATGCATACCCATCACCTGCGGTTCAATCATGAAGCCTGGCAGGTTTGTTGCATTGCCCTCGTTGTAGGAAAACGACACATTCTTCACCAGCAGTGCCAATCGCAGGAAATTATCCAGAATCTCCTTACCGACATTAGGTGGAATCCTCGGACTGGCCTTGGTGGAATCCTTTTTGGCATCGGCCAGCATCTTGGCTTGCGCCTCACGCTTGGATTTCAAAATAGGCTTGTCCTTCAAACTACTGCCAAATGTGCCACGGTTAACTTTCTGCAAATATTTTGATTTGTTGTAAAGTGTTGTAAAGTTAGCGGTCACACTGAGCTGTTTGGAATTGGTGTTGGCGATTTCACTGCCGATGTAGCTCACAGCGGGTGCAGATGCGGTCCAACTGTAGGAACCTGCATAACGGGCGGTGGAGGTAATCCAGAACAGACCCGGCAATTTGTTGACAGGCAACTGGTAATTAATGTTCACATTCTGGCTGTAAGTCCGCATGTCTCCCAAATTCAAAATGTTACGCCATACTGAATCCCGTTTTTCCTTGGTATCCAACCGTCCCTGCGGCTCATCCACCTCCAAGGCCGCCTGCGCCGCATAAGTCACTTTCAAATTTTGGGTCAAATCCCAGGACAAGGCGTAATCCCTTGCCCACTCTATGTTTTTGGTGAACATGGGATCAGTTATGATGATGCCAGCGCTACGGTTGCGAAGTTTGCTCTCATTGTAGGTACGGTACATTTCCGAACTGAATGAGAGCGATTTGGGAAGCAGGTAGAAATTGAAGTCTGTAATCAGTTTCAACGCCTTGCTTTTGGAAAGTTTTTCAAAAGGCTTGTAGTTTTTCGGATTCATACTGTAGGTGTAGCCCAGAATACCTTTGTGCGTGTGCTGGTCATCATATTCATAATCCTCATCCCTGCGTTTTTCCTGGGTATAGGCGTAAGTGAGATAGAAGTTCTCCACATCCCACAAATGCACCTTGTCGGAGTTGCCGCCACGGTTTTTACGCAGATTCACCACATTGAAGTTCTGTCGGGTGACCAAGTCCACATTCTGAGCCTTGATGGAATCCCGCTCCGCCTTAGTCAGATAGGTTTTCAAGTCATTCTTCAATTTCACATCAGGATTAAGGGTGTTGAATTCCGGCGTGGCTGCGTTTCTCGAATAGTCATAATGCATCGGTATGCTGACATTCCAGTTTTGCGGCAGCAGTTTGCCCATCTCCATGTTAGCGGCCAGACTCAGCGAAGAGGTAGTCTCATCCTGCCGTCCGTAAGTGGTGGACTCCAACGCGCCGAAACCGGCCGTCTTGATACAGGCGGCTGCAGATACATCGCCCAAATCAGCCAGATTCATCGTCAAATTGCCACGAGCCGCCCAACCGGAAGTGTTGTCAAAATCACCCAAGCGCAATTCGTTCACCCACACCTCCACCGACTTAGCCTCCATGTCATCATCATCGTTGAGGGACTGTTTTTTTGGATTACGTATACCCATCAGTATCACATTTACATCCGCCAAATTTGGACTTCCCTTCACATAAATCATCCGATCCCCGTCCGGCACGGCATAACGTTCATTGGTCGGATAATTACCGCCATTGCGGTTGGCGATATTACGGTCCTGTTTCGCATCAATCAGTTTTTGTAACTGAATGTCAATATTGTTTCCTCTCGGCCAAATCATTGCGGAATCGTTGGTGTACCATGGAGTATAATTCAGCGGCACCTCATATTCGTAATAGTTGTTGGTGGCATCGGTACCCAAACGAACAAAGAAGGTCACCTCCCTGGGGGCATACTGGTCCCCTTCGTCCACCGTTTCCGCATGCAGGTAAAAGCGCAACGCCCCGAAACGGCGCAAATCGTAGGTACAGTTCTTGTATACCCCACGCGCATCACCGTCTATCAAATCTGTCACCTTGATGGTCAGACTCTGCTCATTCTGTTCCGCCAGATTGCTGGTGGTAGTGTACTGCTTCTCACGGCTGACCCCGCCCGGCATGCGGTATGGCACCGGCTCACGGTAATAGTTCTCCTCCAAATTCAGGGTTGAAACCGTAAGCTGCGTGTTACCTCCCAATGTAGGATAGGCACCGTCTTCCTTCAAATCTTCCGTGCAAGTCCGCCAGTCCCCCCGCACCAACTCCAACGTGGCGAAACGCAGGATGACCGGATCACTGAAACCTTTCATGAACATACGCATGAAGCGGATGGAGGAAAAATCGCTGATATTGCCAATCACCGCATCCGGCGACTTGATGGGAATCTTGAACTGGTACCATTTTACCGTGACAACCTTACCGTTATCCAACTGCACATTGTTGTTTTCCATCACATCGGTTATATAGCTTTCGCCAATCCGCATCTTGTCGGGATATAGGTTCACCACATACTGGTAATATCGTTCGTCTTCGCTCAAAGTGTTGTCGTTGTTGATATCCTCCATATTTGGGGAGGAGGTTGACTGGATGGGATAGCTTTCAGGATTATCCCTGTCTGTGGGGGAATTACCCTCAGAATTATTGAAATACTTATAACGTGCCGTAATTTTCACATCCTTGGCATCATAATCGCTGCCGAGGAAATAATGGTAGTCATCCCCGGAAGGGTCGGCATCAAATGCGGCATAGGCGGCAGGTGACAGAATACCTTTTATTTCTGCCAGATAAGCGGCATGAAAATCCTTCTCCATCTCATCGTGCAGACCATCATAACCCACATCCTGATACTTGCGCGATGAGACATCCGTATTAAAGGCCGCCACAATGGACTGGGAGGTTGGCACTTTTCCCCAGATGGTGGTATCTACGCCCACTCCGCCGCCATCCTCCGGCAGACCATGCTCGAAACTCTTCCGACCGTCACGCAAAATATCCTCCGAAATGTCTCCCAAATTGATATACAGCTGTCCTCCGGAATGGGTAGGATTCTCGTAGAAGGGATCCATCATCCAGAATTCCAAATATTCCACATTGCTGACCTCAAAGTTGGTATTATCCAGTTTGCGCATGATACCACCCCAGCGGGAAGCCGGATTCTTCAAGGTACCGTCAGCGTTCAATCCGGAAGAAATTCCCGAAACACCCGAAGCGTCAAAATTGTAAGGTCCCCTCTCCGAAGGATAAAAAGCCATGTTGAACACGGACAGGTAGGGATCCTCGCTCGTGTTGTCCACGCTCTTGTATGGGAACACCTCCTTAATCAGCACGCGACGTGCGTAAATGTCAGACTTGTCATTGCTTGTGATATTGTCAGGTGTGCTGCTCTTGTTATTGTGGAAGAGCGGGTCAATCACATACCAGGAGAGCAGGGCCCGATTGAAGCCATATTCCAGCCCCAAGCCAACAGCCGCTTCAGGGAACATTCCGGCGGAGGTCTGGTTCTGCGGTGTGGAGGCCAGACTCCACATGCCGGCGGTGGTCAGGTTCATGGTGGTCTGCGCCCCCTCAAAATCATCAATGTACAAGGCCGCCGCATTTTTCTTTCCAATGCTGCGCGCATAGCCTGGCAGAAATTGGGCAAACTCACCATCGAAATTAAGGTCGGAAACTGCCTTGGAACTGTAATTGGGCAGATAGTTCAGCCAATTGGTCAAAGCTGGCAGCTCCTTATGGTAGGTGGTGTTGACACCCCAGATAGTGTTGTTGATGGGTTCATCCCCGAAATTGACCTTGTGGGTCTCGGACCGTTCGCTCAAATTCAGCAAAGTGGCCCCTAAGATGAAATCCTTGTTGAAAGTATAGTCTGCATGGAGGCCGAACATGGTTTGGGACATGCCCAAAGAATTCTCACTCTCCACCGACACATTGATAGGGGTGCCGGAACGCAGGTAGTTCTCGTTTATGATTCGCACAGTACCGGCCGTATAATCCACCGTATAGTCAATGCCTTCTGTCAGAACAATACCACCTGCCAGCACCTTTACGGAGCCTTCGGAGACATTGTACGCCCCTAGGGAGATATCCGCACCATAGGAGGATTTGTAACGCCCCTCCAGATAGAACTTGTTTTTGTTGGAATATTGCTGAGCCAGCGTCTTTGTCATGGTGTAAAGGGAGTCAAAGGCATAAATGTCACCTGCGCCCGGACTGTCTGCAAGCAGCTTACGCAAATCCTTTCCGAACGGTTCCGGATAAGGGAAGAAAATCTTACCGGACGATGCCTGAATGGTTCCACCTGCGGTCGCCGCCTCATCAATAAAATCAAAAACCCCGTCCGGATAGGCATCCTTCTGGCTGTTCAAGCGGTCCAGCCCCAAAATGCGGATAATGGACAACCCGCGCATATCCTCCTTCACTTCTGTGAAATAGCCTTTACCAACACCATCATCCTCGCCTTTGTACAGCACATTCAGCCGGAAATCCTCATCGGATACCTGATAGGCTCCCAAAGCATAGACGTTTTTCATCATCAGTTTCCATAACGGTATCTGCGTGTTGAGGGATGTTCCCCGCAACAACTTTACAATAATGCAGTTGGGCGACACAACCTCGTTGGAGAACTGTCCCACCTGATATACATTCGGATCACCCGTCACCGTGTATTGGAAGGCCACAGCCAGCACCTGGTCTGAGTTCAGTTTGGTGTTCAGGGAGATGAAACCAAGTTTGGCATTGAAGGTATACTCATTTGAGGAGAGCAGACGCGCCGACTCCACCTTTTCAAAATCCACACCTGAAGTCATCCCTCCCCTATAGGTCTTCAGATAAGTAGTGACATTGTTGATGTTACGCATCTGGGCATAGTCAATTCCCTGCAAAAAGTCATTGGCGTTGGAATCGGGGAATGCCCCCTGGTTGGTGCTGTGTATGCTGGTATTGTAAGGTTGGGCCTCACCCAAATCGGCAATGGCGATGATGTTGCGGTTCTGCTCCACCGCCGCACCGATATTGGTTTTCCAAACCTCAATCCTGGTAATGGTGATTTTGGAATTGACCAATGGCAGCGTGCTAACTCCTTCCGCATAATGGTCGTAAAAATATTGGGCCAGAAAAAAGTGTTTGTCCTCCTCATAATCATCCGCCTTGAACTCATATTCCGTGTACTCGGAACCGTTTTCAAGAGTGATGGTGCGTTTGTCGCCATTTTTGCGTGAATAGACGGTCGTCAGCATCAGTTTGCCGAACTGCGCCTGCACCTTGCCGCCAAACAGGTTTTGGGAGCCTTCAATCAATGTGCTGGTCAAAGGCATTGTGATGTTACCGAACTCTATCAGCTTGATAATCTCATCCTCCTTACCCTCATAATTTAGCTTAAACTTGTTCTCATCCAACAAGGAAATCTGTTTGGTCTTGAAATTCATGTCATAATGAATCTTGTCACCAATACTGGCCTTCAGGCTCAGCTGGATGTCCTCGTCAAAATCGAAACGGGTCTGCCTGCGCTGTCGCACCGGATAGTTCTTGTTGTCAGTCTTTGTGTGTTTCAATGCGAACCGCAAGTCGATGGAACCGGTAGGCCGGATATCCACCTTACTGCTGCCAAAAATATCCTCAAAAGCTTCGCCAGGGATGCGGATTTGGGACAAAAAGCCGCGTTTGCCGGTATCCGCCTGCCCCACACCGGCTCTTTTCCGCCAATAGGAACGTAACGCCTGATCCAAGTCATAGTGAAGATATTCATCCACCGAAAGCTGGGTGGAAGGACCATAGTTCAGGTTGCCTATCTTGCGCTGGAAACTATAGCTGTTGGTAACCGGATCATACAAAACGGAGGTGGTGACATTTTTAGGATCCTTCAGCTGGAGCGGATGCGGTTGGCGCTGATCCAACGGATTGGTTGAAATGGATTTGGGCTTCACCTTGGGTGTTACAGGAGAATCCAGAGCCATCCTCTCAGTCCAAACAGGTTCCACTGCAGCCACATGAGAATTCCTGGCACCGCCATTTTGCGGCATAAAGAAGCCTCCATGGAAAAAAATCCATGAAAAAAGAAAAGACACAACGGACAGATGCAGTACCCTTTTCACTTAATAACTTTTATAACATTTTTAAAGCCAATCGGATAATTTCCTCCACCGAAATTCCGCCACTCGGTGCCGACTTCATCACAGCCTGCACCGTTTTGGAGGCAACCGGTTTTGAAAAGCCCAATTGAACCAATGCAGATAACGCTTCTTCTGCCGGTTTATTATCCAAGTGGGGCTGATTTGGCACTTCAAAGGCCATTTTTTGTATTTTGTCCTTCAATTCCATCACCACCCGTTGGGCGGTTTTTGCGCCTATTCCCTTAATAGATTGTATAATATGCGTGTTTCCAGCCTCAATTTGTCCAGCAAGCTCCTCGGCTGGCATGGCCGAGAGCATCATGCGCGCACTGGCGGCACCAATGCCTGTCACCGACAGCAGCAGACGGAAAAGCGCCCGCTCCCCTTCCGTACTGAATCCGAAAAGGGTATGTGCATCCTCCTTAATCTGCAAATGTGTCAGCAACTTGCAAGACTGCCCTGTATCAGGGAGCTGCTCGTAGGTGTTCACCGTAATATGGATAAAAAAGCCCACACCGCCGCAGTCTATCACGGCATCGGTCGGGGTTTTGCTTTTTAAAATTCCTTCAATATGAGTAATCACAATTATCCGTTTAAAATATCAAATTCACTCTTTATCATCTGACTGACAGTCTTCCCCGACATACGTCCCCAAAGCGGTCTGTTTCTTTTCATCAAAATATTTTATATAGCAGCGTTTCCGCTTGTTCTGCTCGTGACTGTACTGTTTCCAATTCTGGATGGCCTTCTGGTTGTTCTCCAGCATGCCGGTGGTATCCACAGTAATCATGCCATATTTCACCATCACCGGATAGGTCTCCGCAATCAGCAGGCTGGCAACCCCTTTGGGCTGGTATTCCGGCAGCACGCCAGTCAAAAACAAATCAATGATATTGTTCTTTTTACGGCTGCGGATAATGGCCGGCAAGCCCCGCCATAGCCGTCCGTCCGCCTTTTGCATGGCACGGCTCAGTGATGGCACCGGAATGATAGCCCCAACCATCTCATGATTTTCGTTGCGCACAATGTGCACAAACTCAGGGTTGATGACCGACAGGTAATTGTCCAGCACATACTCCACCTGCGCATCGTCAAAAGCGGTGAATGAAAACAGGTCGTTGAACGCCGTGTTGAAAATGCGGAAAAAGTCCTTCCCGTTCGCCCGCAGCATCTCCTGGCTTTTCATCTCCTCCACCGTAAAGCCGTAACGCTCCTTCACCAGTTTGGAAAGCCGCACCGCCTTTTCCGGCACTTCCGGTTCCAAATAGAGGTTGAATTCAACCCAATCAATCAGTTTTTTATAGCCCAGACGCTCGAAATGGCTCTGGTAATAGGGCAAATGGTACACCGAAGCCACCGAAGGCAGCTGGTCAAAACCTTCCACAAGCAAAGCCTGCGTGTCCACGTTGGAGAAGCCCAACGGCCCAACCACAGCCTCCATGCCCTGCTCCCGAATCCAGTTCTCGGCAGTTTGGAACAAAGCGTCCACCACCTCCGCATCATCGAAAAACTCCGGACGGGTGATACGGCCAAAGCGCTCCCCTGTCTTCGCATTATGCGGATGATGGATGATAGCGCCTATACGACCCATGATTTTCCCGTTTTTGTATGCCATCCAAAATTTGGCGTCACATCCCTTGAAAAAGGGATTGACAGCAGGGTCAATGTCATTGACCGCCGAACGGATCAAAGGCGGAATCCAATAGGGATTGCCCTTGTAAATTGAAAACGGCAGTTTCACAAAGGCTTTCCGTTCCCGGCCTGTCCTTACTTCAACTATTTTCACTCCCATCTTATTGCTGGTTATATTGGAGCACCTCATCATGCATGAAAAGCAGCTCAATGCCGGCCTGTTTGAACATGGCCTCGCTTTCCGCACCGGCATGATACTTTCTTTCACAAACCACCCGTACAATGCCACAGTTGATAATCATCATGGCACAGGTGCGGCATGGTGTCATCCGACAATACAAAGTGGCCCCTTTCAAGGAGATACCGCGCTTTGCAGCCTGACAGATGGCATTCTGCTCCGCATGCACTGTCCGAGTGCAATGGGTGGTTACGCTGCCATCCTCATGCACCATCTGCTTCAGCTGGTGCCCCACTTCGTCACAATGTGGCATCCCCACCGGAGAGCCCACATAACCGGTCACCAAAATCTGACGGTCCTTCACCACAACACAGCCGCTGCGGCCACGGTCACACGTGGCACGTTTGGCCACGGTGTTGCAGATTTCCATGAAATACTCGTCCCACGACGGACGCACATAAGCAGGCTTGTCACCCTCCATCTCCTTACGGATCTGCGCCATTACCGCGTCCACCTGAGCGTACAGTGCATCTCTGTCCCCGTTGTTCTGGAACAGGAAATCCGCCATTTGGATACATTTGCTCAAATTTTGGCGATTCGGGTCAGTTGAGATGAACTCACGTTGCTCGTTAGATATAAATGTTTCGTAATCAATATGGTCTGTCTCCGAGTTGCGCAGCACCACACGCTCATAACGGATTTTAGGATCGGCATCCACAGCAAACAGGTAGAAATGGGGCTTCTGGCGCAAGGCCAGCACCTCCCCTTCCGTCCTAACACTTTCAATGATGCTGTCCTTTCCGGACTGGAGTGCCTGCAAATAAAGCTCATCCGTGATAAATGAGGGGCAATGGGCGGCCCTTAACGCATTCCCCACCATGGTCATTGAATCCCGGTTGGGTTCCAGCCCCGCCTTTTGGATCACATCCAACAAATATTGGCGCACCGAGTAATGCCGGAAACCGCATTTCTGCATCAAATAGTCCACAATGGTCCCTTTGCCCGCACCGATTGTTCCGGTAATTCCAATTATAATCATTTAATTGTCAATTAGTTCATACAAATATACGCACATGTGCTTCCATGTGTATATAAAAGTACAAATTTATAAAAAAAAACAATACGAATAAACCCTTGAACAAATAAAAGGTTTAAGAGTTTAAAAGTTTAAGAGTTTAAGGGGGTCGTGGAAAGGTCTTTTTCGTGCATCGTGATTTTTCAAAAGAATTTCCAAAATGGCAGCACTTCAATTATTCCCATCCTACCTTTCATCAACCACCTGTTCAATTGTGTGTTGTAATATCATATATATCTGTTATTTATAAAGTTGTTAGTTTGAAACTAACAACTTTGTTCGCTGCAAAAGTACAAATTTTTCAAATATAAAATTCAACAGACATTTTGCGAATTTATACTATCTAAAATAAATATAGAGGAAAACATGTATTCCGTTAGATTACAGTAATCGGGGTAAGCGAAAATGGCGGTAGGAACGTTGTAGAAACCGATGTGGAGATATAGCGCGCTACATCTCTACAGAACTAAACCTATTAACGACACCACAAGAATAAGAGTGCAGAGGCTAAACCAGACTATAAGGAATATTCCATAGAATTTCCAATAGCGTTTGCCATAATCCATAGCCGTTGCAAACTCTTCAGAACTGCCATTCTCTCCCGCACCAATCATTGATTTGGCGCTTTCAAACAGAAATGTGGCTGGAATAAAGAACAATAAACCGAAGAGAATATATAACACACTTGTAAAGATGACCATACCATGACCTGTACTCGGCATCAGGACAAAAGGTGCCACATCTATCGCAACACCCAATAAGACCAACAATCCCATCACGACAAACATTGTGATGGCCTGGAACTTGCTCCATTTTCCAATGGAGGTCATGTGCTGCTGCGTGGTCCTGCTGACTTCATAAACTGTTTTTTCAGGCTGCGGGTTCACAACCGGGTTTTCAACGGTTACATTTTGGCTGTTTTCTTCCATTTGTACATGTTTTTAAGAGCTGCATTCAACTTACAAATTCAACTTTGGTTAAACAATAATTTTTGCAAAAGTAGAAAAAAAATACTCATACGGGGTTAAGAATCCCAATTTTTTT
>CAJOQK010000160.1 GCA_905236885.1 uncultured Bacteroidales bacterium | reverse complement strand
TTTATAAGTCCCCTTTAAGAGTTTAAGGAGTTAAAGTAAAATATCATAGTCATTGTCATAGTTGCGTCACTTCGTTCTGTGTTTTTTGGCTGCACTTCGGCCATTCAAGTAAACTTGATGGCGCTCAGCTTGCACGACATTTGTCATTGTCATTGTCAACAGTCATAGTCATAGTTTAAGAGTTTAAAAGTTTAAGAGTTTAAGATTCTACTCTTAAACCCCTTAAACCTCTTAAACCCCTTTAACTCCTTAAACCCTTTTAACCTTCTTACCTCAACTGTGCGCCGGAGGCTTCGTAGGTGCGGATCAGTTTGTCCATGATTGCCTGAATCTCTTCGTTGGTGAAGGTTTTCTCAGGATTGGAGATGATGAATTTCAGGGCATAGGATTTTTTGCCTTTTTCCAGGTTCTTGCCTTCGTACACATCGAACAGGCTGACCGATTTGATTGCCTTGTCGCATTGGTAGGCCATTTTTTCCAGTGTCTCGTAGGTGACCGCCTCATCAACCAGCAGGGCCAAATCCCGTTCCACCTCAGGGAACCGGTTCAGCTCCCTGAATAGTATTTTCTTGCGCTCCATCAGGGCGAGCAATTGGTCGCAGTCGATTTCCGCGTAAAAAACATTTTGCTTTATGCCGAAGTATTTGAGGATTTCCGGTGCCACTTCGCCAATGCGCAGAATGGTTTCGTTCCGGAAAGTGTATTTCAGCAGGTGGCACATGCCGTTTTCCTGCTCCGCAGTTTCCATGTGCAGGCGTTGAGTCGCAAAGTTGCAGCGGTGCAGAGAGTTGAGCACCATGTTTTTCAGGTAGTAGAAATCACATTCCTCCGCAGTCTGCTGCCAGGAGCTTTTCTGCTGTCTGCCGCTCACCCAAATTGCCAGACGCTGTTGGTGGGGAAAGCGTTCCGTAACCCGGTCTTCCGTGGTTTTGGCTATGTTTTTATGGTAGACGGTGCCGAACTCATACAGGCGCAGGTCAAAATTGGAATGGTTGATGTTGTTGGCAATGCTCTCCAGTCCGCCGAAAAGCAATGTTTGCCGCATGTTCTGCAAATCCTTGCTCAAGGGGTTCATCAGGGAGATGGTCTCCTTGGAATTGATAAGGTCAAAGCGGCTGTAGTCGCTCTTGGTCAGTGAGTTGTTCATTATTTCAAAAAAGCCGTTGTCGGAAAGGTAGGAGGATATGCGCTCCTTGACCTCTATCAGCGGGTTCTCCTCCAGCATGGAGGGCTTGTATTCGAATTGGCTTGGCATGGGGATGAGGTTGTATCCGTAGATACGCAGCACCTCTTCCACAACGTCCGCCACGCGGGTCACATCCGTCTTGTTTGTGGGGATGGCCAGCGTGAGCGTGTCACCCTCATCATGGGTGATTTCAATCTCCAGATCCTTCAGAATTTGGATGACAATCTCCTTTTCAATCGCTTTTCCGGTCAGGGCATTGAGCTTTTCCAACGGGAACACCACGGTGCTGCGCGTGATCGGCTGGGGATAGCAGTCGGTGATTTCGGAAATCTCCCCACCGGCCAGCTCCTTGATAAGCAGTGCGGCGCGTTTCAGGGCGAACAGGGTGATGTTGGGGTCGCAGCCGCGTTCGTAGCGGAATGAGGCGTCCGTTTTCAGGGTGTGCCGTTTGGCGGTTTTCCGGATTCCTGTGGCCTGGAAAAAGGCGCTTTCCAAAAAGACATTCCGCGTCTCTGCTGTAATGCCGGATTCCTCCCCGCCCATGACACCGGCCAGGCACATCGGCTCCTCAGCGTTGCAGATGACCAAATCCTCCGTACAGAGTTTGCGTGTTACGCCGTCCAAGGTCATGAAGGGCTCATCCTGTTTTGCAGTGCGTACAACCACTTCGTTCCCTTTTATTTTGGCAGCGTCGAAGGCATGCAGCGGCTGTCCGCACTCCAGCATGACAAACTGTGTGATGTCCACAATGTTGTTGATGGGTCGGATGCCTATGCTGCGCAGGCGGTGCTGCAGCCATTCGGGGGAATCCTTCACCTGCACGCCATGAATGTACAGGGAGGAATAGCGGGGGCAGCGCTCCGTTTCCATGACATGGACAGGAATGGGGTTTGCCCCGGCGGTTGCATTGAATCCGGAGACATCGGGCAGCCTAAGGGCGGCTTCACGGTTCAGGTGCCGGTGTATGCAGGCCGCCAAATCGCGGGCGACACCGATATGGCAGATGGCGTCGCTGCGGTTGGGGGTGAGGCCGATGCCGATAATGCTGTCGGTCTCCGCCTTGAAATGGCTTTTGGCAGGCGTGCCGGCCTTAACTTCATCGGGCAGCACCATGATGCCGGCATGGTCGGTGCCGATGCCCAGTTCATCCTCGGCGCAGAGCATCCCTTCCGAAACCGCTCCCCTGATTTTCGATTTTTTTATTGTGAAGGGTTCTCCTTCTACAGGGTGCAGGGTGGCTCCGATTCGGGCGACCACAACTGTCTGGCCCGCCGCCACGTTTGGGGCGCCGCATACTATGTTCAGCGGTTCGGCTTCCCCAACATCAACTGTGGTGAGGTGCAGATGGTCGGAGTCGGGATGGGCTTCGCAGGTCAGCACCTTGCCGATGACAACTTTTTCCAACCCTCCGGGAATGCTTTCATAGTGTTCCAGTGTCTCCACTTCCAATCCGCAATCGGTCAGCATGGCGGACACTTCTTCCGGTGAAAGCCCGCTCTCAACATACTCTTGCAGCCATTTATAGGATATTTCCATAGATAATAAATTTTAATTCAGTATAATGAATGTTTGCTCACGCCAAAGCGCGGACAAACTGCAAAGATAGTCAAAAAGCGAATATGCCCGCACGTAAATCCGCCTCTCCGGAAATTTTTTTCTTTCTTTTTTTCTTTTTCCATACAATAATAAAAATAAAACTCCGTTATATTGGTGCATTGTGTCCGCTGTTGCGGCAGGATTTCAAAACAAAAAGAGATGAAGTTATCGCAGTTTAAGTATTTTTTGCCTCAGGAACTGATTGCACTGCATCCGTTGGAGGATAGGGATGAGGACCGTCTGATGGTGGTGGATAGGGAAAAACAGACCATTGAACACAAGTCTTTTAAAGATATTTTGACCTATTTGGAGGATGGGGATGTCCTTGTAAGGAACAACACCAAGGTGATTCCGGCGGTGCTGACGGCGCAGAAGGAGAACACCGACACCTATATCAATGTGTTTCTGTTGAGGGAGTTGGATACGGAGAGCCGCTTGTGGGACGTGCTGGTTGATCCGGCACGGAAAATCCGCATCGGCAACAAATTATTTTTCGATGAAGGGAATATGGTCGCTGAGGTGATTGACAACACCACCTCACGTGGCAGAACGTTGCGTTTTCTCTATTCGGGCACTCACGAGGAGTTCAAGGCCAAACTGTTTTCATTAGGGAAAATGCCGTTGCCGGAGCAGATTTTGGAGCTGCGGGACGCGGAACCATGTGATGAGAAGGACTACCAAACCATCTATGCGAGCAGGGAAGGGGCCATCGTTTCGCCTTCCGCCGGATTGCATTTTACCCGCCGCATGCTGAAAATGATGGAGATAAAAGGTGTGCAGTTCGCAGACATAACCCTTCATACCGGTATCGGTAATTTCCGTGAAATCGATGTGGAGGATTTGGCCAAGCACAAAATCGATTCCGAGGAGATGGAAATCACGGAGGAGACATCCAACATCATCAACAATGCCAAACAGTCGCAGCACAAAGTTTGCGCCGTTGGCACAACCTCCCTGAAGGCGATGGAGTCCTCGGTCTATATTTCAGGGATGGTCAAGCCTTACGAAGGCTGGACCAACAAGTTCATTTTCCCGCCTTACGATTTCCTTTCCGCAGACATGCTGCTGACCAACTTTAATCTGCCACAATCCTCCATGATGATGATTGCCTGCGCATTCGGCGGCTATGATCTGGTTATGAAAGCCTATAAGGAGGCGTTGGGCGAAAAGTACCGTTTCCTTGCCTATGGGGATGCCTTGCTGATCAAGTAGGGGACGGTCTTGAAAATCATGTATGGCATTTGGCTATAGTTGGGAACCATTGTAATAGACATCGGGAACAGCAGGCAGAAGGCGGCAGTTTGGGAAGCGGGTGAGCTGTTGGAGTTTTCCGTTTCCGAACGCATTTCCCTTTCCCTTCTGACCGGCTGGCAACAGAAATATGGGGTGCGGTATCTGGCCTGTTCCTCTGTGGCACAGCCTGATTCCGCTTTTTTGGCCGCATTGGCCTCGCAGTTTGAAGTGCATTTTCCGGAACAGTTGCCGGTGCCATTTGAAATGGCATACCAAACTCCTGCCACATTGGGAACGGACCGGCTGGCCTGCATGGCCGCCGCTGCCGCCCTTTATCCGCGCCGCTCCGTGCTGGTTGTTCAGTGCGGCTCCTGCCTGACATTCGACCTGTTGCATGAAAATGTGTACCGTGGAGGCAGTATCTCACCCGGTTTGCTGATGCGTTTCAAGGCGTTGCATGCTTTCACAGCCAGGCTGCCACAGCTCTCCCCTCAGGAGGATGTCCCGCTGGTCGGAGACTCCACTTCCGCTTCCATTCAGGCGGGGGTGTGGCAGGGCTATCTGGCCGAATGTGAGGGGATGATTGAAAAATATTGCGCTCAGTATGAAAATCTTATCGTTATTCTGACCGGTGGGGATGCGGAAAGGCTGAAAGATAAGCTAAAAAAAACTATTTTTGCACAGCCTCACATGGTGTTGTGCGGTTTAGGTTTTATGTTGGATGAATATATTAAGAATCAATAAAATAGGTTTATTTCTTATAGGGGTTCTCATGGGGCTTTCCATGGGCGTTTTGCAGGCGCAGCAGCATTTGAGCATTCCCTATTCCCGTTTCGGATGGGGGGAGATGCAGCCCCGCACCTCTGCTGCGGTCAGAGGGATGGGACGCACTGCCTACGCCTATGCTGATGCCATTTGTGTCAATGCCTCCAACCCCGCCTCCTACATACGATTCGATTCCCTTTCCTCAGTAATTGACGCCGCCTTCTCCTTCCAGTCCCACGTTTTATATGAGAACAGCGCGCGGCAGAGCGGATCAACCGCCTTCATGGATTATCTCTATATCGGTCTTCCTGTGACCTCTCATTGGTCGACGGCATTTGGCCTGCAGCCCTTTTCCGTGGTCAATTACAATTACAGCCGCACAGAGGAGCCCTGTACGCGACACGATCAGGGTACGGGTGGCACCTACGAACTGTTTTGGGGCAACGCCTGGGAAATTTCCCATTATTTTTCAGTAGGTTTGCAGGCATCATACCTGTTCGGGACAGGGAACCGTCTGCATGAACTGCTGTTTGACGACAACTCTTATATTAATGTAAAGACAGAAGATATCAGCCGTGTGCGGGGACTTTTGCTGAATACCGGACTACAGGCTTGGATTCCGATTGGGAAAAAGAAACTGGGCTTGGCTGCCGTCTATTCGCCTTCCATACCGGCCCTGTTGCGTGTGGAACATCAGGTGAACCGCGTCAGCTACCAGCTTTCCGGCTCATCGGAATCTCCCATCGACACACTGGCATGGTCAGCCTCCGACAAGGAGGTCTCCAAGCAACGCCTGACCAATCCTACGGTGTTGGGTTGCGGCATTTCGTTGGCGGAGGAGGAGCATTTTTGGACCGGTTTTGATTTCACCTGGACCGGTTGGAGCGGTTTCTCCAATGGAACCTCCGACTCCCTGCGCGATGCCTGCCGCGTTTCCTGGGGGGCGCGTCTGATTCCCCAGATCAATTCCTCGCGTTATTGGAAAAAAATGAGCTATACGTTTGGTCTGTTCTATGAACGGGACTATGTGGTGCTGCCGATGCAGGAGATGTGGAGGAACGGCCTGACTGTTGGAATCTCCTTCCCCATGCGGAAAAGCAAGACCAGGGTGAGCGCCTATGCGGAATTCGGAAACTACCGTGGAGCGGGAAATTCCGGTATCAGGGAGCAGTACACCACCCTCACGCTACAGGTGCAGTTACATGAAAAATGGTACCAACGCCGAAAATTGGATTAAAAGGTATGGTTTTTGTAAAAAGATAAAAAAAGAAAAAGTAACAAATACAGAAAGGAGCAGATTATGAAGAGCAGGATTGTAATTTTACTGGCAGTTATGACCATGATGGCCGTTCCGCGCCATCTGCAGGCACAGTCCAAATATGGGGAGGACAGTGCAAGATGTGTTCTCAACATTTCCCTCTTCAGGGAGGAAGTTAAGAAGAAAAACTATGAGAAGGCCTATCCTTATTGGAAGGCGGTGTTGGACAGTTGTCCCATGTCAACCAAGAATGTCTTTGTCAATGGAGTCCCTATTTTGGAATACAAAATCAAGCAGGCTCAGGCAGCCAAGGACACCCCGTTGATGGAAAAGTATGTCCAAGATCTGTTTGACATGCTGGATCTCCGCCGCCAGTGCTATCCGGCGGATGAGGGCTATGTGCTGGGTCAAAAAGGCTATTACCTGACCAAGTTCCGTTTGAAGACAGATTATGAAGAGGCTTACGAGGATTTGCGGAAAGCCGTTGCCCTGAGCACTTCCGCCACCCTTACGGCCCAGGTGCTGGACACCTATTTCAAGGTGGCTGAATATTACATGAAACGGAAGGCTGTGAACGGTGTGATGGACACCACAATCATGATCAACGCCTACGATGAGATTACGGAGGTGCTGGACGATGCGGTCGAAGTGCGGGAAGAGGAGTTCCAGAAGGTTATGGAGAAGATTTTCCTCCTGCGCGAACAGTTGGACAGCCAGAAGATTGAGCAGAACTTTTATGACGACCGTTACGGTGACCTGCAGCAGGATTCCGCCAAGGCCTTCGTGAAATACAATTCCTTCCAGAAGGTGGCCAACAACATTGACATCGTCTTTTCCAAATATGCGAACTGCGAGGTTCTGACTGAGATTTACGGTAAAAAACTGGAACAGTCGAAGGATGAGAAGTTGTTGAGACAGGTCATCAAGCTGTTCAACAAAAAGGAATGCACCAACAACCCCACTTATGTCACTGCGGTGAAGGAGTTCCACCAGATTTCCCCAACCGCTCAGACCGCCTATTATATGGGTGTCATCTCCCAAAAGGAAGGCGCTTACACTGAGGCGATGGATTATTTCAACCAGGCGCTCTCCATGTACCAGAAACAGTCGGACACCATCCGTACCTATCTGAAAATAGCTGAGGTGCTTTTCGGCCAGAAACAGTATTCTGCGGCACGCGAATATGCCCATAAGGTGCTTCGCATGAATCCGACCAACGCGGAAGCCTATATCTTCATAGGTAACCTGTATGCCCTTTCCGGATGCAACACTGAGATTCCGGGCGCAGCTTACTGGGCGGCAGCCGACAAGTTCAGCAAGGCTATGGCCATCACAGCCTCCCTGAAAGACAACGACAACAAGCAGAAGGCCCTTTATGAGCAGGCACAAAAGAGTCTTGCCCGCTATTCCGCCTATTTCCCCAAAACCGAAACCTATTTCCAAAGAGGTTTCCAAAAGGGACAGAGCTACCGTGTGGAGTGCTGGATCAATGAGACAACGGTGATCCGTTAGGCCTGATGATACGGCATACTGACAGATATCATCTAACAATAGCCATCTTCATGATGGCTATTGCTGCATTCTCCTGCAATAATGCGGAGGAGATTGAGAAAGCCTACCCAAAAACCTCAGGTCCTTCGGAAATATCTGAACATCTGCATATTTATGTAAGCCGTTCCGCACGGCTGCAATATGAGTTTTCGGCTCCCTTATACCATGTGTACCATACGCCCAGAGCCTATCAGGACACCCCGAAAGGATTCAAACTGATTACCTTTACAGGTGATATGCAGCCCGAAATGCGCGTGACCGCCCGGTATGGCATTTACGACGAACAGAAGCGCACCATGGAGGCCAGGGACAGTGTGGTAATCCGTAACCTGTTGACCGATGAACTGATAGAGACGGAGCATCTGATATGGGACATGAACGGACGCAAGATTTTTTCGGACACCAAAATCAAGCAGACACGTCCTGACGGGTCGGTCTATGTGGGTGAGAGCTTTGAATCGGACGAGTCCTTTTCCAATTACACCATAATTCGTCCACAATTAATAGTTTATGAGTAAATTTGGTTCGCTGTTTCTTGGATTTGCCGCGTCATTGCTGTTGCCGCTCACTTTTTCGCCGGCCATGGCGCAGCATGCGGCGGCAAACAGGGAGAAATATGACACCTACAGGGAGCGTTTGCGGAACCGCTTCATGTTCTATTCCGGCGATGCCACCATGCAGGCTTCCCATCTTCCCATGGAATGCCGTTATAGGCAATCCGATGGGAAAGAGGTTGTTTATTGGGCGGACGGCACATGGTGGCTTGGCCATTATACGGCGCTCCTTGCGACGGAACATGCCCGCTTGCTGCGGGAGGGACGTGTGGCGGATGCCGACTCAACGTTGGAGGAACTGCGGATGGCCTTGCAGGTTTACGAGCGGTTGGATCGTGAGGCGGAAGCCTGTTGGGGAGGCGAAACTGCCGCGCCAAACGGCTTTTATCTGCGTGACGATGTGCCGAAAGGGATGGCTTCTGTTTTTGGTGCGGATGTTGTCAGGAGCGACTATGCCTTACGTTGCGGTCAGCTGCAGTCCACATCAAACGGCCCTTCACAGGATCAAGCTTGGGCTTCCTACATGGGATTGGCTCTGGTGACGCAGCTGGTAGGGGACACCTCTTTGTGCAGGCAGGCTGCCGAAATTGCCTGTCGCATGGTGAAAATAATGCAATATACTGATGAAAAAGGAAAGACACATTGGGAGGTGAGAAATCCTGTCAACGGGTTGTTGGTGCAGAAGGAGGGTGATATCCGCTGGCTACGTTATACTCATGCGAGGGTATATAGCTATTTTTCAGGGAATTCCGATGCTATGGAGAGCCGGTTTGACGGTGCGGACGGCGCGTTGGCGCGGCGCACCTGGAAAACCATCCAAAACAATTACCGCATTGACAAAAATGGGAAATTCAACTGGTACGGCGTGCTGGTTTTGTCGGCGGTGCTCAATGAAAAGGGGAGTGGCGGAAAATCTGTGGCGGAGTGGCTTGTAAGGGAGTCCAAGGCGTTAGCCAAAAAGCGGCCCGATTATGCCCAACCCCTGATGTTTCCCCACCTGCCTCTGGTAAACCAGCTACTGTATGACAGTCTGATACCTGCCGGCCATACTGTCCGTGATGCGTTGGAAGCAGCAGTGTATGAGCAGCTTCTGGATGCGGCTCCCAAAGAGGGTGCACACCGGATACGCCTGAATAATAACAGCATGGATACCACGGCGGCTCCGTGGCATACCCTGTCCCTCTTTTGTCCATGGCATACGGAATCTCAAGGTGAATTCAATATGCTGGATTACATGCTGCTTTATAATCTATACCAACTGGTTTATCCGCAAGTGCCAGTTAAATAGGGGGGCGCAAAATTTTGCGCCCCTGCTTGATTTTCCCAGTTCCACACGTCAAAAATCCCCCTCCTTCGCGAGCGAAAAAGCGCGGTTGGGTCCGCAAAACCTTCCAAAAATCCGCGCGGGTCAGATCTTCAATGGCCTGTTCCGCGCCGTTTCCGGCTGTTTGTCCGGCCTTT
>CAJOQK010000159.1 GCA_905236885.1 uncultured Bacteroidales bacterium | reverse complement strand
GGGCAGGGGATAGGCGCGGGAGGAGGAGGGCAGCCGGTAGAGGTGCAGTCCGTCGGGGATGCCTTCTGCCGGTGGAATGGCGGTGTGTCCGCCAACCGGAGGCATCTCATTTATATTCAGCTGTCCGCAGAGGGTGCGGGCCGCCTTTTCACCGGTGACGGCCACGACGCGGCATTGCGGAATCTGCCGCAGCAGCGCGGCGATGTCCGTCGGTTCCACAATCTCCAGAAAATTGTCCGAGGCATTCTCTTTCAGCCTGCGCACGGCGGTGGCGGTGTCGAAATAGCCGATGCCCTTTTTGTTTAGGAAATCCACAATCTCCGGAAGCCGGAAGGTTTTATGCTCTGTATCTACAAAATGGTTCTTGTCACCAAAGAAAACCAGCCCTTCGATGCGCCAGTGGTCATTGATGAAGTTGGGGTAGAAGAAGTCGATGCACCAGCGGCTCCTCGGCGGCGGGAAGCTCCCCAGGAACAGCACTTTGGTGCCCTCCGGCAAAAATGGTCTCAGCGGGTGGTATTCCACCCCGTCCGCTGATTTGCTGATATTTTCAAGGTTCAGGAAGGTCATTTTACGAATCTATTTTGCCTCTCATCGGATCCTGCCGGATTCGGATTTTGTTTTTCGATACAGTCCTTTGTCTGTCAATTCTAAAAGTTCCTTTTTCAATATGACGGAATCTGTCTCAAATGTCTTTGTGTCCAAATAATGGATGTATTCGGACGTATCTGTCATGGAAATGGAATAATCCTTGTTAATGGTGGAGTATGTGCTTGTTCTTTTCCATTCATCTGCCGCACAATAACTGATGTGCAAATACAGGGAATCCAGCCTTTCCCCTTTTTTGTTGTAGATGTTCAGATAGGGATAAATAATGTCTCCAACTTTTCCATAAACAATGTATATCAAATCATTGTCAATGGGTAGTCTGCCCATGACAATTACATCTTCAGGTAAATATCCAATAAGATGCTTGTCCACATCTTCAATCCAAGGCAATGGCCCATGCACCTCCAGGCCGCACCACATCGTATAGGGCAGTTCCAACACAGGAAGCGCTTCAACCAACGCTGCAAATGAAACATCCGTTGTTTCCGTGAGGTTGGCTTCGCTCTTCGGGTTCATACGGTTACAGCAGGCTGTAAATAACAACAGGCATGCAAGCCCAGCCAAAACCAGCTTTGCTCCTTTCCGGCGGGCTTCCCGCCTTTGTTTGCGCTTGTCATTGGGGTGGTTCATAGGATAAAAATTAAGTTATTATTTTAACGTGAAAAGGAAAGGTATATTGTGTAGGGTGGGTGTTTTTTTTACAATAAAATTCAGCAACAAAAAAATGAGAAAATAATCAGCAATGACACAATAATCGTTGTGTTGTTCGCGTTTGCAGTGCAAACAAAAAATGATAAAAAAATGCAAATCAACAATTTCGGTTATTTTTGGTTGGACACATGGGTGTTGTCCAATGTGATACAGCTTTCCACGCAGGAATTCTGCACAAAGTTCCTCAACCGCAAAAACGACCCTTGTGGCCGCCAGTACGACCAAATGACACAGGCCGCCCGCTCGGTTCCTGCCAACATTGCAGAGGGTAATTCACGGCATTCCACTTCAAAAGAGACGGAAATGCGTCTCACGGATGTGGCACGTGCAAGTCTGTCTGAACTGGCTAACGATTACATCAACTGGCTTTTGCGTCATGAGAGTATTCCGTGGTCTGTCAAATCAAGCGAACATCAGGCTGTCAGTTTTGTTTCGCTTGACCGTCCCGCCTATAAGGACGATGTGCAGCATCTGAGCAGCATTCACATTCTTGCGCAAAAGCACAAATTTGACCAATGGCTTTGTTCCGATGATTCAAAGGTGTTTGCCAATTGTCTGATTGTCCTTTGCAACAGGCTCATATTGATGCTTGGAAAGCAGATTGCCAACCAATTGGAAGCGTTTCGGCGCGAAGGTGGTTTTACGGAAGCTCTGACAACCGAGAGGCTTGCCGCCAAAACCCAAAAAAGCATTGGGGAAGGTGCTCCAAAGTGCCCACGATGCGGTAAACCTATGCTGAAAAGGGTAGCGAAAAAAGGCATCAATTCCGGCAAGGAATTCTGGAGCTGCTCTGGTTATCCCGATTGCAACGGCACAAGGAACATTTAGGGTTATAACGAAATAACGTTATTTCGTTATAACCCTAAATGTTCTAACGCCATTACTGCGGCAACCTGATCTCCGCCATCCCAATCTTCACACGTTCCACGGTTTCAGGCACACCCAACAGGTCGATGATTGTGAAGATGTCGGGGCCTTTGGTCTCGCCTACGAGGCAGAGCCGCAGGGCGTTCATGATTTTGCCCATGTTGCACTCGTGGTCGGCCACGTACTGCATGATGCGGTCGTGCGCCTGCTGCTTGTCCCAGGGCTGGATCTCCTGCAGGATTTGGCAGAAGGCGGTGAGATGCTCGGGCGTTTCCGGCTGCCACCGTTTGGCGATGGCCTTGGGATCGTAGCTTGTGGGACGCTGGAAAAAGAAGGCGCTGTCTTTCCAGAGGTCGGGAACGAAGTTGGCGCGCTCCTTCATCAGGCTCACCACCGCGTCTCGGTAGCTGTCGTCGCAGCGGATGCCTTTTTCCTCCAATATTTTGCCGAAGGCCTGGCTGATTTCGACCTCGGGACGCATTTGCAAATATTTATGGTTAAACCATTTGGCTTTTTCAAAATCGAATTTGGCACCCGATTTGCTGACCCTTTCCAGCGAAAATGCCTGAACCAGCTCCTCCATGGTGAAGATTTCCTGTTCGGTTCCAGGGTTCCAGCCCAGAAGTGCCAGGAAGTTGAGGACCGCCTCGGGGTAGTAACCCTGCTCGCGGTAGCCCATGGAGATTTCGCCCGATTTCGGGTCGTGCCATTCTAATGGGAAAACGGGGAAGCCCAGCCTGTCGCCGTCGCGCTTGCTCAGCTTGCCGTTGCCCTCCGGCTTGAGTAGCAGGGGCAGGTGTGCGAAACGTGGCATGCTCTCCTCCGAACCCAGATAGCGGTACAACAGCACATGCAGCGGGGCGGATGGAAGCCATTCGCTGCCACGGATCACATGGCTGATGCGCATCAGGTGGTCGTCCACGATGTTGGC
>CAJOQK010000158.1 GCA_905236885.1 uncultured Bacteroidales bacterium | reverse complement strand
TTCTCTCCGACATGCTGGAACCTTGGGAAACCAGCCTTCCCTCCCACTTTTCCCTGGCCTACCTGCCACAACACGGCATGCTCCGCCTGCGGCTGACCGCACAAGGAAATGACCGCACCCTTTTGGAGAGCCAAATGGAAAAGGAGGTGGCATCCGTTTACCAACTTGCAGGGAAATACATCGTGGGCGAAGAACAGGAAAACCTGCAAGCCATTGCCGCCGATTGGCTCCTACGCCTCGGGAAAAGCCTCAGCACTGCCGAAAGCTGCACCGGCGGCGGCATTGCCTCCCGCATCACCGCCATGCCTGGTGCCTCCGCCTATTACAAAGGCGGCGTGGTCGCCTATAGCAATGAACTGAAAGAAAAATTGTTGGGCGTTTCCCACGAGACACTGGCCGATCATGGTGCCGTGAGTGAGGAAACCGTACGGGAAATGGCCGAAGGCATCCGGAAAATATCAGGTTCCGACTACGCCATCGCCACCACCGGCATCGCCGGCCCCGGAGGTGGAACCGCCGAAAAACCAGTCGGCACCGTCTGGATTGGCATCGCCTCCGCTGAAAAGACCGTCACAAAACTGCTGCATTTGAGCGACCAGCGGGCCAATGTAATAGAACGTACCTGCAACCAGGTATTCAGTGAACTTATCCAAATCCTTCGTGCATCATGTGGAAAATAATAACAAGCCCCCAAGTCATCAGCATCGTAATGCTGGTCTGCTCCAACTGTTTCATGACCTACGCCTGGTACGGCCATCTGAAAAACATGTCCTCAAAAGCATGGTGGTTGGCCGCCATTGTCAGTTGGGGCATCGCCTTTTTTGAATATATGATCCAGGTGCCGGCCAACCGCATCGGATATACGGTGTACACGCTTCCCCAGCTGAAAATCATCCAGGAGGTGATTTCGCTTTCAGTATTCATACCATTCTCCATGTTGCTGATGAACCAGCCATTCAAGACCAACTACATCTGGGCAGGATTATGCCTGCTGGGCGCGGTATTTTTCATTTTCAAGGGGTAAGAAGAATTGGATTTCCCTATTTTTCGCTGACATTGTTGTCCCCGTAATAGCTGAACTCACGAGAAATGACCCTTGCCTGGATGCCGTCAAACTCCACCTTTTTTGTCCAATTTCCATAAATATCATATTGCAGATAGAAAATACGGAAATCCACATCATCGAACAGATTCCGTGAAACCGTCAGATGACGCTGTTTGTCATAATAATAGGTAATAGCTTGCTTTCGAATGGCATCCTCACGCCACTCCGCCTTCAGTATTCCCCTGCGGTCATACTGGTAACGAATCTCCTTTAACAAACGAGCCGAGTCGTCATAGGTCCTTTCCGCCAACAGCCGCCCTTTTTTGTCATACATGTAACGACATTCCCATTGCAGAAGATCCTGTCCGTTGTAATAACGTTCCACTGTCTTCAAATTGCGACGGTCATAAATGTAACGGTAGCAGTAGGGCTCGTTTTTAAGCAAAGGGGTCTTCACATTTCGCGCTTCCACCAAATTACCTGCCGTATCGTAAACATATCTCATACAAGACCATAACACCTTTTGATCACTATAAATCTTCATTTCAGAAATCCTATTCTCCTTGAAGCGGTAGGCAGTTTGCATCTGCAATTGGTCCGAATCATTGTAATGATTCGTCAAACTAATATGGTTCAAACGGTTGTAAAAATACAAATCCTTTCCCAGCACCTTTCCGTCCTCCCCATAGACGACAGAAACGATGCGATGCAGGCTGTCAAACTCATGGTGTTCAAAATCCTCTTTTCCAGGATTTTTGTGATATGCATAATAATCGGTCAGTGATTGCAGCGAATCGAACTTAAAATCCTCATAATACAATATATGCGATTCTTCGAAATAACGGATGCTGGTACCCGCGATGTTGAAACGGTCGGAACGGTATACGGTTTCCCTCCAAGACTTTACCGGACCGTTCACCTTCCATAGGGAGAGCGGCCTCTCCTGTGTGGGTTCCGGCACCTGCGCAAAAAGTTTGGATGTTAAACACAATAAACAGATAAACAATAACTTTTTACGCATCACTCCTCACCCTTATAGGCCAAACTCCTCCGGATTTCCTTCTCCTTCAGTGTTTCGCGTTTGTCATACATTTTTTTGCCCCGAGCAATGGCAATTTCAAGCTTGGCGTATCCATTTTCATTGATAAACAGCAAAGTGGGAATGACAGTCGTCCCTTTTTCGTTCAATTTTGACTGGATTTTGCGCAATTCACGCTTGGTGAGAAGCAGCTTGCGGTCCCGCTTGGGGTCATGGTTATTGTAGCTGCCGGCCTTGTATTCGGAAATGTGCAGCCCGCGCACCCAGAACTCCTCACCTATAAATAGGCAGTAGGAATCGGTCAAATTGGCCTTACCTGTCCGGATAGCCTTTATCTCCGTTCCGGTCAGCACCATGCCTGCAGTGAATTTGGTGGAGAGGAAATATTCGAACTCCGCCTTCCGGTTCTTGATATTGATGGTGGTCTGCTGCTTTTTCTGTGCCATTATTTTTCCGACGCTCCTTTCTTGAAATTGGCCAGTCCCTCGTTCAAAAAGTCTACAAAATGCTTCACATTCTTGTCATACTGGTGATTCTTATGGGTCAGCACCTGGCCTTCCGCGTCAATCAGCACATAGTAGGGCTGTGCGTTGATGTTGAAGTTTGATTGTTGGAAATGGACATTTTTTCGTCCCAAAGTCTTCAAAGGACGACCTCTATCGTCTTTCACCCATTCCGATTCCGGAAGTCTGATATTTGCATCCGAATAGAGTGCGCACATCACAAACTCCTGCTGTAGC
>CAJOQK010000157.1 GCA_905236885.1 uncultured Bacteroidales bacterium | reverse complement strand
TGGCATTTGCCATACTCTGCATCTGGCTATACGACAAACACATTTCCAAGGATAACATCTGCTCGATGACACTGGGCGAAGCGTTGGAGAGGGAGCAATGACAAAGGGGACTCTTAAAAATTACTTTGCGAACATTTTTGAACTTTTTCCAAAAGATTTTGTCCTTTTGAGGAATGAGCATAGCTATGCAATGTGATTGACACTAAAAGCAAAAGGTAAGCCTGTATTGGTCTATTTCTTGTTTGGACATAGCTAATGCTTTTTTAATAATATTAACTACTCTTACTCTATATTATTGGTTTTTAATTCTTTTTCTAAAACATCATATATCACATCCAAATACTCAGAAATTTAACACCAGCCGCATACCGAACGTCGTGACAGTCGGGACCGGACGCGGGAGCGGTTCCGTTAGGCTTGGCTGCAGCTGCAAGGTCAGGTCGTCCGAAATGTCAAAAGTGGAAAAATGGGCGTCAACCACGGCATCCACGATGTTCAACCCGTAACAGAGAATGAAAACAAAAAGCCCAAGCTCCTGGTTGCGCCGGTAATAGGATTCGTAGGCGTGAACATTTTCATCGCTCATTGAAGCCAGATCGGGATTCAGCCCCTCCGTGGCACCATTCAGCCGCAAGCGGTATTCATCGCGGTAATAAATGTATTTCTGATGGTAGTGGTAGGTCATGCCCCCCGTCACACCCAATGCGGCATATACAACCGGAACTTTCCAATATTTGCCGTTGTACACCTGCCCTCCACCCGGAATGATGGAGCACAAGCCGGCCACTTTCGGGGATTTTGCACGGACTTTAGGTTGCGAAACGGTGTCGCTGAAAGCCATATTCGAAATTGCCGTCTCCCCAAATAACCTTTCCGGAAAAAAGATTTCAGAAAAGGTGGTCCCAAGCGGGCGGTCTCCTCCAAAAGCTTGCGCGAACAGCGGGAGAGGCAGCAGAAGAACCGTCAGCATTCCAAAGCACCATATCCGCTGTCTTAATTCCACCACCTGAAGAATCTGTTTAAATGGAAAACTATCTGCTAATTTCCAGATTTTTGCAGCAAAGAAAGCAGTCTGTCCAGCTCCTCATCCGATTTGAACGAGAAGGTCAGATGACCCTTTCCCTGCGCATCACGCTGGATTTTCACCACAGTCTGGAATTTTCCGGCCAGCTGTTTTTTTGCATCCTGATACGCCTGCGGCAGGCGGACTTTTGCCTTGGGCGCAGTTTCCGCCGCCTTCTGCTGCCACTGGCGGAGCAAATCCTCAGTTTGGCGCACCGACAAATCCTTTTCCATGATTTCCTTCAGCAGATGCTGCTGCTGCTCCGGTTCCGCCACCACCAGCGCCCGCGCATGCCCCATGCTAATCTGCTGCATGCACAACGCCTGCTGCACCGGCTCGGACAGTTTCAGCAGACGCAGGTAATTGGTGACCGCCGAACGGCTTTTGGAGACACGGACCGCCAAATCCTCCTGAGTAATCTGGCATTCGTCCTGCAACCGCTGCAACGAGAGCGCGATTTCCATCGGATTCAGATCCTGCCGCTGGATGTTCTCAATCAAAGCCATTTCCAGCATCTGCATGTCATCCGCCGTACGCACATAGGCGGTGATTTGGGTCAGTCCCGCCAGTTTGGAGGCGCGGACACGCCGCTCGCCGGAGATGAGCTGATAGCGGCCATTCTCCAATTGTCTCACCGTAACAGGCTGAATCAAACCATGCTCCCTAATTGACTCCGACAACTGCTGCAAAGCCTCCTCTTCAAAAGCGTTGCGCGGCTGCCATGGGTTGGTGTCGATGGACTCCAGAGGGATTTTGGAAATGCTTCCTGTCTTAATCCTGCTCGGGGAATCCGGATTCACCACAACGTTCCCCACATCAAAACTGTTTCCCAGCAGGGCGTCCAGCCCCCTGCCCAACCCTTTCTTCTCCTTTTTACCCTTATCCATTGTTTTCCTGCTGATTCTTGTTTTTTTGCTGTTTTTGGATAATCTCCCTCGCCAAATTCAGGTAATTGACAGCCCCTTTGGAAGTGGCCTCATACATCAGCACCGGTTTCTGGAAACTGGGAGCTTCGCTCAAACGTACATTCCTGTAAATAACCGTATTGAACACAAAGTTTTTGAAATGTTTGCGCACATCCTCCAGCACCTGGTTGCTCAAGCGCAGCCGGTTGTCATACATGGTCAGCAGAATGCCCTCTATGCAGAGGTCAGCATTCATGTTCGTCTGAACAATCTTGATGGTGTTCAGCAGCTTGCCCAAACCCTCCAGGGCAAAATACTCGCACTGGACAGGAATAAGCACGCTGTCGGCGGCAGTAAGCGCATTGACCGTGATAAGTCCTAACGAAGGGGCGCAGTCGATGACAATGTATTCGTAATCGTTGCGCACCTCCTCCAAAATGCGGCGCATCAAATGGTTCCGCTCCTCAAAATTGACAAGTTCCAACTCCGCGCCCACCAAGTCGATATGAGCAGGCAAAATATCCAAATTAGGCACATTGGTTTTTTGAATGGTTTCACGAATGGAAGCCTCCCCAATCATCACTTCGTAAATACTGGAAGTCACCTCCTGCGGATCGACCCCCAATCCTGAACTTGCATTGGCCTGCGGGTCAGCGTCGATAAGCAATGTCGGATGTTCCAACACACTGAAACTGGCCGAAAGATTGATGGATGTGGTTGTTTTTCCAACGCCACCTTTCTGATTGGCAATAGCTATTACTTTTCCCATTTTACTAATTTTAGAAAATGCAAAGATAATCAAAATTCAGATAGGAAAAGATTTCTCGGAAAAAAAAACAATTTGTCAGGAGAAAAAATATATTTCTGCAAAAACTGAAAACGTATCGTTTTTTTGTATACTTTAGCAGCTTGAAACATATTAAATTTTTTAAACATGAAAAGTGCATATAAATTATTATGTATTAGTATTCTATCATTTCTGATGGTAGGAGCGGCGCAAGCACAGACACCAGCTGCTGCTGCGGACAAAGCTTTCAACACTTTCCAATATTCGGTGGCTGCCGACCTTTACAAGAAAGCCTACAGCAAAGTGAAGAGAAACCCTGTGGAAAAGCGCCGTATCATGTTCCAAATGGCGGAATGCTACACGCTTACAGGAAAAATGAAACTGGCGGAGAAACAGTACCTGCGCTTGGAAAAGGTGAACTACCAAAAGGACAACCCATTGATTTTCCTGCGTTTGGGTGACATCTACCGCCTGCGCAAGGATTTTCCGAAAGCATTGGAATACTACAAGAAATACAAAAAATACAACCCCGACGATCCGCGCTGCGACGACAGGATTGAATCGGCGACCCTAGCGCCCGAATGGATCAACAACCCCACCCGCGATGAAGTGGAGAATATGAAACGCTTCAACTCACCGCAAAACGACTGGAGTCCGGCATGGGGTCTGCCCAAAAAGGAGAACCAGATTGTCTTCACCTCCTCCCGTCCTGGCAATTCCAAAAAGATGGACGTGTGGACCGGCGAAGCCTTCTCCGACCTCTACATCTCCAACAAGCCCAAAAGCAAGCTGACCGAATTTCCGGGGGAATGGACCACACCTGTTCTGATGGACAACAGCGGCATGATCAATTCTGAGGGCAACGACGGTGAAGCCACCTTCAACGCCAAGGGAACCACCATCTATTTCAGCCGCTGCGCCAATGTGAAGAAAGAGGTCTCCTACTGCAAAATATACCAGGCCACCAAAAAGGGAAAATCCTGGGCCGAACCCCAACCGATCCTCTTGGGACCTGACTCATTTGACTATGTGCACCCTGTCATCTCCAGCGATGAGCTGACATTATACTTTGTGTCGGACATGCCCGGCACCAACGGCGGATACGACATTTGGAAGACCACCCGCAGCAAAAAGAACAAACCGTTTGAAAAACCGGAGAACATGGGCAGCAACATCAACTCCTATGACCATGACATGTTCCCCAGCTTGGAGAACGACTCCACCCTCTATTTCGCATCAAAAGGCCATGTGAACCTGGGCGGATTCGACATTTTTGTCTCCCACTACAGCAACGGGGAATGGAGCAAGGCCGAGAACATGAAATACCCCATCAACTCCGAGGCGGATGACTATGGCATCATTTTCGACCACTCCGGCGCAATTGATGCGGTGTCGGGATTCCCCTACCTGCGTAAAGGCTATTTCACCTCCAACCGTGAGGGAGGCCGTGGCGGCGACGACATCTGGTGCTTCAAACTGCGCCCGCTGATTTTCACCCTTTCCGGCTTCATCAAAGACAGCGTGACCCTGCAGTACATTGACGGCGCCAGTGTGAGCATCGTCGGTTCTGACGGTTCCGAATACAAGACAACCACCGACATCCGAGGCTACTACAGCTTTGACAAGACCAAAATCCTGCCGGAAGTGACCTATGACATGCATGTGAAAAAAAGCGGCTACTATGACAATGACAATTGCAAGGGACGCGAAACAACGGTCGGTTTGCAGGAGAATAAGGACTTGAAGCACAACTTCATCCTCAACCCCATTCCGAAAGAGCCTGTGCTGTTGCCGGAAATCCTCTATGATTTGGCCAAATGGGAATTGAAACCCCAGTATTATGATTCGCTGATGGGATTGTACAACATCATGAAGGAAAATCCTACCTTTGTGATTGAATTGCGTTCCCACACCGACTGCCATCCTTTCCCCTCACTGACCAATGACACTCTGTCACAACGCCGTGCTGAATCATGCGTCAACTTCTTGATTGACTCCATGCACATTGATCCGGGTCGCCTAGTGGCCAAAGGTTATGCAGAACGCGTTCCGAGAACCCTTGACAGAGATATTGTCTCCCGCGGTTATGTATTCAAAAAAGGAACCACCCTCACCTGCGACTATATTAAAACTTTGAAAAGCAGGAATGAGCAGGAGGCTGCCCATGACCTGAACCGTCGTACTGAATTCATGATCCTGCGTGATGACTACATTCCCTCAACAGACACTGTATTTGCTTCAGATCCCAACGTACCGAGAGCCAGCATCATCACCCAAAAATACATCAATATTGCCACCGAAAATGAAGGACAAATTGTACGTGGTGAATGCTATGTAAACAGCAAGACATTGAAATTCCGCATTGAACCTGAAACCGAACAGTTCAGCATCTCCTATGACCAGGCTATGGATTTCCTGAAAAAACACATTATCACTGTGGCTGATTTCGAGAAAGGTGCTGCTGCAATTGTTCCGGAAACCGGCTACATCATCGACAGCTCCGTGGTCTACATTGAGAGCCTGCAAATCGGTGACGACATTCTGGAAAATGTGGCCTTCACCGTGGTGAAAGATCAGAAAGACCCGATTGTCATCGGCTCCAAGACCTTCATTGAAGAGTTCGGCTCCTACTCTGTCAATGTGGCCGAACAGAAACTGATTTTTGACTAAACAATTATTGTATAAGGATGAAAGTTAGAGACGCAAATTGCGTCTCTAATTTTTTACCGGACAAAATAGCGAAGATAGCGGCCTACATTCAACCAATTCATAAAATCATTATTGAAATTGCCAATGGAAACAAAACTACCCGACAGCTTTTACACCTCCTCCCCTTTCAGCTACAAGCGCAGGAAAACGGTGGAAGTGGCGGTGGGTGATGTGGCCTTGGGCGGCAGCAACCCCATCCGCATCCAATCCATGACCAACTGCTCCACCCTGGACACTGAGGGCTGCGTGAAGCAAATTCTCCAACTGGCCGAGGCCGGATGCGACTACGTGCGGCTGACCACACCTAACCAAAAAGAGGCCGAAAACCTGCGGAACATCAAACAGAGACTCGATTCCCTGCACTGCCGCATCCCACTGATAGCCGATGTCCATTTCACACCCGATGTGGCGGAAACCGCCGCTGAAATAGTGGAGAAGGTGCGCATCAACCCGGGCAACTACACCGACCGTAAAATCCGGCAGCAATATGACGACATGGCTTACCGCGAAGCCTTGGAGCAAACGGCCAGGAAACTGCTGCCACTGCTTAAAATCTGCCAACGTAACGGCACCGCACTCCGCATCGGCTGCAACCACGGCTCCCTCTCCCCACGCATCGTCAGCCGTTATGGGGACACGCCGCTGGGCATGGCCATGTCCGCCTTGGAATTTGTGGAGATTTGTGAAGATTTCGGTTTTCACCAGATTGTCATTTCCATGAAGGCGAGCAACGTGCGCATCATGACAGAATCGGTGCGTCTGACCGTGGCGATGCTGAATGAAAAGGGATGGGACTATCCGCTGCATTTGGGCGTGACCGAAGCCGGCAACGGCGAATACGGACGCATAAAATCCACCGCCGGCATCCTTCCGCTTCTCTATGACGGCATCGGTGACACCATCAGGGTGTCACTTACTGAAAACCCTGTCAATGAAATCGGCACCGCACGTCAGATTGTGCAATGCGCGATGGAGCAAAAAACTGAAGATGCGGCAACTCAGCAATCTGCAGTCGCCTATTCCCCCTACCGGTATCAACGCCGTAAAGGTACAGATGAACGTTTCAAAGGCAAAACTGTGGTCATCAGCCAGGCCGGAAACCTTCAGCCGGAAGACCTTTCACCGCAAGAGGTGGCGGATATTCCGCACCTTTCTTCCTTTGGTTGCGAGCGGCAAGCTGATACAAATAAATTTGAAAAAAATAGCATAAATTTTTGTAAATATAAAGAAAAAAATTTACAAGAAACTGCTTTTGTCCATGACAGCGATGCGGGCAATTCAGTCCTACGGTTACGCCATTTTTTCAATTGTTTGATACAAAACAATTTAAATCAAAGCATTATTCTGCACCGCACCTACCATGAAAAGGATTGGGAAAAGTTCCGCACCCAGGCCACCGGAGATTTCGCAACTCTTTTCATCGAAGGCTGGGGCGACGGCATCTGGATAGAGAATCCAAATTTTCCTGAGGAAAAAATATATGAGCTTTCGCTACAAATCCTGCAGGCCTGCGGAATACGCTTCAACGAGGCGGAATACATCGCCTGCCCCTCATGCGGGCGCACACAGTATGAAATAGAAAAGGTGCTGGCAGCCATTAAGGAGAGGACATCGCATCTGCGTAACCTGAAAATCGGGGTGATGGGCTGCATTGTGAACGGCCCTGGCGAGATGGCGGACGCCGACTACGGCTTTGTCGGTTGCGGCGGCGGAAAGGTCTGCCTGTACAAAGGACAAAAGGCAGTTTACAAACAAATTCCACAAGCAGAAGGAATTGACCTGCTAATCCAGCTAATCAAGGAAAATGGAGATTGGAGAGATCCTGCATAAGTATTGGGGTTACGACCATTTCCGACCCCTACAGGAGGATATTATATGTTCCGTACTGGCCGGAAACGACACCCTGGCTCTGCTGCCGACCGGCGGCGGAAAATCGGTCTGTTTCCAAGTGCCTGCGCTGGCCATGGAAGGTCTCTGCATAGTCATCTCCCCTCTCATCGCCTTAATGAAGGATCAGGTGGAAAACCTGCAAAAGAGGAATATCCCTGCACAGGCCATCTACACCGGCATGCCTGCAAAAGAGGTTGAAATGGCTTTGGAAAACAGTATGAAGGGAAAACTGAAATTCCTTTACCTCTCCCCCGAAAGGCTCAAAAATGAGAACCTGCGCAACCTGCTGTCCCAAATGCAGATATGTCTGATTGCAGTCGATGAGGCGCACTGCATATCCCAATGGGGCTACGATTTCCGCCCACCTTATCTGGAAATTGCCGAAATCCGTCCCCTGCTTCCGCCCCATGTCCCCATACTGGCACTTACCGCCACCGCCACTCCGGAAGTTGCGCAGGATATTCAGGAAAAACTGCATTTTCGCAAACCCAACCTGTTCCAAAAGAGTTTTGTCCGCGAAAATCTGACCTATTACGTGTTCCAAGAGGAGAACAAATGGCAGCGGCTGCTTAAGATAGTCAAACGTATACAGGGCAGCGGCGTAATCTATGTCCGGAATCGCCGGAAAACCCAAAGTGTTGCTGAAATGCTGCAACGGAACCGAATTTCAGCAGATTTTTACCACGCAGGTCTGACCATGCATGAACGGACGCGCAAACAGGAGATGTGGAGTCAGGGATTTACACGTATAATTGTGGCAACCAACGCTTTCGGAATGGGTATTGACAAACCAGACGTACGTTTTGTAGTTCATTTGGATCTGCCAGACAATCTGGAGGCCTATTTTCAGGAGGCGGGACGCGGAGGAAGGGACAGCCAAGCCGCCTATGCCATCCTTCTATACGAAGCGGCCGACTTGAAAGAACTGGAACAGCACTTCAAACAAACATATCCGGATTTGGAAACAATCAAAAACTGTTACCAGGCCTTGTGCAACTATTACCGCATTCCTGTGGGGGCCGGCGCAAGTGCCACATTCGACTACGACAACGCCGATTTTGCCAAAAGTTGCCGGCTAAAACCGATTATTGCATACAACGCACTTAAATTCATTGAAAAATCCGGATTGATACTCTTTACCGACCCTTACCAGAACGCATCCAAAATCTATTTCAGCTGCTCACGGGATGAACTTTACCGATACCAGGTGGAACATGCTGACAAGGATCCATTTATCAAGATTTTGCTACGCTCCTATCCGGGGCTGCTCACCCAATTCACACGCATTGATGAAGCGGAACTCTCCCGAAGAGCCGCCCTTCCACTCCCAAAAATTGTGGAATTGCTGCAACAGCTGCAAAAAGAGCAACTGCTGGTTTACACACCAAAAACCGAAAAGCCGCAGCTGACTTTTTTGGAAAACCGCATTGATCGCAAATACCTGTACCTCACACCTGCCATATATGAGGAGAGGAAACGCATGGGGCGCAAACGGCTGGACAGTGTAATTGCCTACGCCACCTCCGACACCCCTTGCCGGAGCCAGCAACTGGTCCGCTATTTTGGAGAAAAACAGAGCCTGCCATGCGGAAAATGCGATGCCTGCCTGCGCGAAAAAAGGGAACGGATAAGCACTGAACGTTTTCAGGAGATGACCGACTATATTCAAAAAATATTGCGTCGGCAACCACTAAGCATAGCTGAAATCATGGAACAATCGCATTATGAGGAAGAAACAATAATACAAGCGATTCGATGGCTGTTAGACAATGGTACCTTGCAGGAGGATGAAAGAAAAAAATTGCATTGGCAATGAAATGTATTGGGATTTTTAGTACTTTTGCAGCCGTTTTCAAGCCACTTTAGCTCAGTCGGTAGAGCGACGCATTCGTAATGCGTAGGTCGGCGGTTCGAGCCCGCCAAGTGGCTCTTTTTTTTCAACCATTTTGAAAAATATTTTATTCCACATAAGAAAGGCCAGTGAAAATTTTCACCGGCCTTTCTTTAAAGATTTTCTCTTGACAGTCAAATACAGGACACCAAAGTCCCCACTGCCAAAAGGGAATAATTCCAATCCTTATTTTTCCTCTTTCGGTTCCACCAGTTTCCAGACGCAGGCTGACAAAATTGCGCCCACGAACGGTCCCACGATGAAAATCCAGAGATTTGAGAGTGCGCTGCCTCCCTGGAACACAGCGGGAGCCAAGGAACGTGCAGGATTGACGGAAGTTCCGGTGTAACGGATGCATACCAGATGCACCAGCACCAGGGACAAACCAATGGCCAGTCCGGCGAAGTTGTTGGTGGCGCCGTTGGTTTTTGCGGTAGCGCCCAGCACCACAAGCACAAACACACAGGTGAAGAAAATTTCGGCCAGCAAGCCACCCATCACGCTCACACCCGTCTGCAGATCATTCGCGCCTGTTCCGGCCATACCCTCCACATTATTCGTCAAAAGCCAAAGGATGGCACTGCCAATGAAAGCTCCGATGCATTGGAAAACCATGTATAAAATGGCATCCTTCCCTTTCATACGTCCGGCGAGCAAACAGGCCAACGTGATGGCCGGATTGATGTGGCATCCGGAGATGCCTCCAATGGTATAGGCCATGGCCACCACAGCCAAACCGAAGGCCAACGCCGTACCAACCACTGCCGGAATGTTCTCTGTCGGATTGCAACCCAAACTGACGGCAACCCCGCATCCCATTAACACGAGCACCATAGTGCCCACCATTTCTGCTAAATATTTCTTCATACGCTTAAAAATTTTGAATGATTAATATGCAAATAACGTAAATGCTTTCCCTTTTATTGTTTTATCCTTCAAAAAAAGCTTTTTAGGACTTCTGAAAATTTCCCTTTACATTGTGGAAATTTTGGATGTCCCCTATTTTGGAAGTTCCCTTTATTTAAAAATCAGTTCGTTGCTGCTCTCCCAATCGATGATCAGGCGGCGGAAGTCGCTGTACTGCTCCGGCGTGATTTCCGACGGTATGACAACCAGTTCCTTATAGGCAAGCAGTTTGCCTCCTTTTTTCCTGATAACCACTTTGATGCTGCCGACGCCTGGGATTTCGTACAGGATTTTCCTGTCGCCACC
>CAJOQK010000156.1 GCA_905236885.1 uncultured Bacteroidales bacterium | reverse complement strand
GGAGAGACAGGGATTCGAACCCTGGAAGCGCTTTTGGCACTTACACACTTTCCAGGCGTGCTCCTTCGACCACTCGGACACCTCTCCGTTAGCCTTTTTCCACCTATTTCAGGCGGGAAAATGAATGTGCAAAAGTAGCTAAAATCTGAATACTTTTTTGCATTTTCCCCAAAAAAAATTTCAAAATGTTTATAAACTGATATTATGTGATATAAAATTATTATTCCATTTTGAACAATTGCAGTGCGTTCTGTGTGGTGCGGCTTGCGACCTCTTCCAGAGAAATGTTTTTCAGATTTGCCAGCTGTTGTGCTATTACGGGAATGTGGTAGCTTGCGTTCCGCTCTCCCCGGAAAGGCACCGGTGGCAAAAAGGGGCTGTCGGTTTCCAACACTATCTGGGACAAGTCAATGGCACGGACGACCTCCTGTAGCCCGGAGTTCTTGTAGGTGAGTGTGCCGCCCACACCGATAAGGAACCCTTTTTCAATCACTTTCCTGGCCTGTCCAACGTCACCGGCAAAACAATGGAAAATGCCTTTGATTTCCCCCTTGATTTGTTTCAGCACCGCCCATGTCCCGTCAAATGCCTTCCGGCAATGGATGATGGCTGGCAGTTGCTTATGCTGTGCCCACAACAGTTGTTCGTACAGCGCTTTCTTCTGCTCCTCCTCGTAGGTTTTGTCCCAATAGAGGTCCATGCCTATCTCCCCAACCCCTGCGTAGACTCCCTTTTCCAGCTCATCCTTCATCTTTTGCAGCACCTGAAGGTAGTCCGCCTTCACTTCACTCGGGTGAAGCCCCATCATCGGATGGCAGTCCGGAAATTGGGAGCAGGTTCGCAACATGGCCGGAATGCTCTGCATGTCAATGTTCGGAAAAAAAAGATGCTGCACTCCATTTTGGCGGCATTGTGCGATGACAGCCTCCCTGTCGTTGTCAAAATCTTCCAAATAGAGGTGCGTGTGGGTGTCGGCGAAAATCATACATTAATATTATTATTGGAAAAGCGGCATGTCAAACAGGGGCGAGAAGTTCTCCTCAGGTTCCACCAGATAGGTGTTGATGCCATACCGGTCGGCAATGTCGGTGTTGTTTTTGCTGTCGTCCAAAAAGAGGGTGGTGGCGGGGGTCAAGCCCGATTCTGCCATCATCCTTTCATAGATTTCCGGATCCGGTTTGCAGATTTTCATCTGGTAGGAGAGGAACTGCCTGTCGAAGTAGTCGGAAATCTGCAGCCCCTCCTGTGTGAAGAACCGTTCCTTGGAATAGTTGTAGCACAATTCGTTGATATTGCTCAACAGAAAAACCTGATGCTTCTGTCTCAGTTTCCGGAGCAGTTTCAGCTTGTAGAGCGGCAGTTCGATCAGAAAGGAGGTGTAGGCAGTTATGATCTGCTCTCTTGTTGCGGGCGGGTCGGCCAGTTTCTGCAGTTCCCGTATAAAGGTCTCCTGTCCGATGTTGCCGCATTCGCATTCGTAAAAGAGCCCTTTTGGGCGGTACCGGTCAATGAACGATTCGATTTGGTGTATGCCCAGAGCATGAAAGGCGGCGCGGCACTTGTCAGGATTGAGGTTGAGCAGCACGCCGCCATAATCGAAAATGACGGTCTCTATTTTTTTTACAGGCGTATGCAGATGCAGTCGGTCGTTCATTGGAAGATGTTATTGTTCCACTGGAAGAGTTTCGTCAATGCGTTCATTCCATGGCAAACCGTAAATGTTAAGGTCGTGCATGAAGGGATCCGGATTGAATTCCTCAACATTGAACACCCCTTTGCCTTGCCATTGTCCGGTCAGCACCATTTTTGCCCCAATCATTGCCGGAACGCCGGTGGTGTAGGAAACTGCCTGAGCACCGACTTCTTTGTAGGCTTCCGCATGTTTGCAGTTGTTCCACACATAGTATGTGCGCATTTTTCCATCCTTGACCCCTTTGATTTGGCAGCCGATGGAGGTTTCACCTTTGTAGTTCTCACCAAGGGAGGAAGGTTCCGGCAGCACTGCCTTCAGGAACTGCAGCGGCACAATTTCATGTCCTTCGTACATGATGGGCTTGATTGAGGTCATGCCCACCTCCTGCAAAACATTCAGCACATTGATGTATTTCTCCCCGAAAGTCATCCAAAAACGGGCGCGTTTGAGTGTTGGGAAATTCTTGGTCAAGGATTCCAGCTCCTCGTGGTACAACAGGTAGGATTCCCTTGCACCTATGTTCGGGTAGACAATCGGTTTGTGGATTTCCATCGGTTGGGTTTCAATCCATTTGCCGTTTTCGTAATATCTGCCGTGCTGGGTTATTTCACGTATGTTGATTTCCGGATTAAAGTTGGTTGCGAAGGCCTTGCCGTGGTCTCCCGCGTTGCAGTCCACAATGTCGAGGTAGTGCATCTCGTCAAAGTGATGCTTGGCCGCGTATGCGGTATAGACACCGGAAACGCCCGGATCGAAGCCGCAGCCCAATACTGCCATTATACCGGCCTCCTTGAAGCGGTCCTGGTAGGCCCATTGCCAACTGTATTCAAATTTCGCCTTGTCCCGAGGCTCATAGTTGGCGGTGTCCAGATAGTTGGTTTTAGTGGCCAGGCAGGCGTCCATGATGGGCAGATCCTGATAGGGGAGAGCCACGTTTATGACCAGTTCGGGTTTGTACTCGTTGATAAGGGAGGTCAGGGCCGGCACGTCGTCGGCGTCAATCTGAGCCGTGTGCAGCCTCGGGCTGCCGATGGCTGCCGCTATTTTGTCGCATTTGGCCTTGGTACGGCTTGCCAAAAGGATGTCTTCGAACACTTCGGGAAGGGAAGCGCATTTGTGTGCCACAACGGAACCTACGCCGCCAGCACCGATAATCAATACTTTTTTCATCTCGGATCTGTTTTTTGAATGAATTTGCAAAGGTAGTCAAAAAATCGTTCCGTTCGGTTTTCCATGTTTAAAAAATATTGCGATGGATGACTATAATGACCCCGTAAATTCGGGCAGCATTAGATGAAACTATAGTCCGGCATGCAAAAAATATGATAAAAACAGGCTGACGTATTGAATTAATAAGTAATTTTGCAAAAATCAATGTTTAACCAAAGTTGCATTTGCAAGTTGAATGCAGCGAAGTCCCATAGAGTTGCCTTTGGATGGCATCGGAACACCCTTTGGAAATTTTTTTCCTTTTTCCCATAAAACTTATTACAAATTTGTTTACTTTTGCAACTTGGTTTGAACCGAAAAGATTAAAAAGAACATATTGTAATAAAACACAGTTAAAATGGCAGTTATAGGAAGAATCAGAAAACATTCCGTGATTTTGCTGGTCGTTGTGGCCGGCGCATTGTTGGCATTTATCATCGGTGACATTTCAAAACGTCCCAGAAACGACGGTTACAGCGATTTCATCAAGGTTGACAACAACCGGGTTTCCTACAGGACTTTCGATGACAAGTTCACCCATTATCAGGAGCTGCTGAAACAGCAGAACAACGGACAGAGCCTCACCCGTGAGGAGGAGTATCAGCTGCGGGAGCAGGTGTACAACGAAATGGTTGACTCCATCACCCTGTTTATGCAGATGAATGCGTTGGGAATCACCGTCACGGCGGATGAGTTGCGTGATTTGGTGGCGGGCGAGCGGCCAAACATGTATGCACGCCGTTTCTTCTCCGATGCCAACGGCAATTACAGCAGCCAGCTGGCACAGGGCTTTTTGGATAATATGGCACAATACGACACCACCATTGTCAAGGCCTATCTGGATTTGGAAAGGTTCATCGAACGGGATGCCCTACAGAACAAGTACTTTAATTTATTGTTGAAAGGTTCATATCTGCCCAAGTCCTTCTCCGCAATGAAACTGGATGAGGAGTCAATGTCCGCCGATGTGCAGCTGGTACAGGTTCCCTACAGCCATCCTTCTGTGGCGGACGACAAAGTGACGGTCACTGACAAGGAAATCAAACAATGGTATGAGAATAACAAATATCGTTTCAAACAGCCGGAGGAGTTTAGAAGCTTGGAATATGTGATTTTCCCCATTGAGCCTTCTTCCGAGGATTTGGCCCGCATTGAAGAGGATGTCCGCACACAGTTTGAGGAGTTCAAGGAGAGCGAGCATCCGCAGGCTTTTGTTTCCAGAATGGTTGATTCCCGTTATGACAGCACCTATTTCAAACAGGGAGACCTTCGTCCGGTGATTGACACCAACCTGTTCAACGCTCCGGTGGGCAGCTATCTGGAGCCTGTCATTGACGAGGATTATTGGGTGTTCGCCAAATTGCTGAACCGTAAAATGCGTCCCGACTCCATCAATGTAAGTGTGATTGTTGTCTACAACTATGGTACGCAGAATGCCCAACGTAAGGAGGCTTTGAGCAAACGCATTGCCGACAGCGCCTTCAACGAAGTGAAAGCTGGCATGGATTTCTATGCGGTGGCGGAACGTCGCTCCGATGCTCCGCTTGCGCAGCAGCCCGATTCCGGACGTATATGGATTGCTGATGGAAGCGCCGATCAGATTCTGTTCGACACTCTGTACACATGTGCGCCGGGCAGTGTGGTGAAACGGGAGTTTCCTGCCGGCACCTATATTTTCCGTATCAATGCTGTGACCGGTTTTATGCCGAAAATCCAGGTTGCCGTGGGTCGCAGACAGATTGAGGCTTCGACGGAGACTATTGACAACATCGAAAGCGCTGCCAATAATTTTGCCAACGGAACATCTGACTACGAGCAGTTTGACAAAAAAGCCACCGATGAGAGGCTTAACAAGCGCAGTTACGACAGGGCAACGGCCAACACTTACAACATTCCCGGTATTGATGCTTCCGCTTCCCGTGAAATGGTGCGTTGGGCATACGACAAGAAAACCAAGGTCGGGGATGTCTCTAAAGTCTTCTCTTTTGACGGAATGTTTGCCGTGGCTGTGCTGAAGGACATTTATCCGGAGGGATATGCGGCGTTCTCCATGGTGAAGGATTATGCCGAGACCATGGCCAAGCGTGACAAAAAGGCTGAAATGCTGACCCAGAGCCTCCAGGCGGAGATGAAGAGCTCCAGCATGGGACAGATTGCCTCCAAATATGAATCAGAACTGGACACGCTGAATGTAAGGATGGCTGACCGTAATATCGGCCATTACGGCGCTGAGGCTGCGGTTATTGGAGAATTGTTCGGAAAGGGTAAAGTGAACGAAACAAATCTCTATAAGGGTGAGATGGGTATGTATCTTGTCCGTGCCACCAAGTTCAACTATCCGGCCTCCATGCAGGTGAACGAGCACCAGGTGGAGCAGCTGGCTGAAATTCAGGAACGTGAAACGGCCAGAACCCAGAACAACATTCAGCAGACTCTGGCGGCCTCCCTGCGCAAGATGTATAAGGTGACGGATCACCGCTCACTCATGTATTAGAGATGCGCCGTTGGGTAATTTTGCTGTCCGCTACAGTTTTTTTTACCGCTTGTTCTTCCGATCAGGCGGTAAAAAAATATTATAGGGCCTGTTTGAGGGGACATTATCTCCGGGCAGGGCGTTATGTGATTGAGGCGCAAAGGGATTCCTACAAGCTGTTTGACGAGCATAAGGGTCGGGAGGAGAAGGCCTTTTTGCGGCAGCGCAAGGTGAAAGTGACTGAAGTGCGGACAACGCAAAGAAGTGACACCACGGCGGTCGCCTCCTGTAACCTGATTATTCGGACCGCAGAAAAGACTGACACCATTTGCAAGAATGTGCTGCTGAAAAAGGAAAAGGGGCGTTGGCGGATTTGCAACGGCATCCTGTTTGACAAATAAATTTATGCTATGAGAAAATGGTTTTTTGTGTCACTGTGGCTTTTGGGCAGTATTTCCGTGCAGGCGCAGCCGTCGGATAACCGGAGTGACAGTGTGGATGTGCTGCATTATGAGTTGCGCCTGGATGCCGGCCATCGCACTGTAGCACGCCTGGAAGGTTCGGCTACGCTGGTTTTGCGGCTGTTGCAGCCATTGGACAGCCTGACATTGGAGCTTTGTCCTGCCGACATTGACTCAGTATGGATCAATGGTGTCTCCTCCGCGTTTCGTTTCGATTCGGAAAAATGCCTGTTGCAGCTTCCAGTCAAAGGAGGAGCGGGTGATACGGTGCAGGCGGTGGTCTTTTACCGGAAGGGACAGTATGTCATGAAACAGGGCTGGGGCGGATTCTATTTTGACAACAGCATTTATTACAATTTGGGCTGCTCCATTTACGATTATCCCCACAACGCGGGGAAAGCCTGGTTCCCCTGTCGCGACAACTTTTATGATAAGGCAACCTACCGTTTTGAGATAACTGCCAAACCAGGATGGATGGCCATCTGTAGCGGCCTGTTGGACACGGTACTTTCCCATGCGGACGGAAGCAGCACCTGGTGTTGGGAACTTTCCCGTCCGATACCGACCTATTTGGCGGGCATAGCCGTTGCTCCGTTCAGGGTGATAACACGTGAGGTGGAGGGGATACATGCAGGCTATCCGGCCATGATAGGCTTTTTAAGGCATGACAGCATTGCTGTTGAAACGGTTTTCGCCCATTTGGATAAGGTGATTCCGCAGTTTGAGCGTTGTTTCGGCCCTTACCGTTGGGAGCGGATAGGTTATGTGACCACGCCGAAAGGCTCCATGGAACATGCTGACAACATCGCCCTTGTCTCCCAATGTGCCGCATCTCCGACCGAACCCTGCCTGGCCACGATGTGCCATGAGCTGGCCCACGCCTGGTTCGGCAATCTGGTGACCTGTGCCGGAAGTGAGGATATGTGGATCAATGAGGGGGGAGCCTCTTTTTGTGAGGAGCTGGCCATCCAGGCCATCACTTCCGACACCAATCCGCTCCATTACCGGACTTATGCCCGCAATAACCTTAAGAATGTGTTGATGCAGACCCATTTGAAGGATGGGGGATTCAAGCCGCTGTATGGGCAGGAACCGGCCTATACCTATGGTTCCACGGTCTATAATAAGGGGGCCACGGTTTGGCATTCGCTGCGTGGCTATTTGGGTGATTCCATTTTTTACAGCTCTATGCGCAATCTTTTTGCGCGCTGTGCTTTCATGACATTGGACAGTAGACAGTTGCGTGACAGCCTTTCGCTGTACAGCGGCACGGATCTGACCGCTTTTTTCGATTTCCATGTGTTCCAGGCCGGTTTTAACGACTATGTCATAGATTCCATGCGTGCCGATCTCTCCGGAGCCACGCTGCTCCATTTGCGTCAGAAACCGTATGGCACAACTGCGCTGTTGCAGGAGAATCGGGTCTGGGTGAGTTTCTTTTCCGCCGATTTACAGGAGCAGCAACGTCTGGTGACCTTTGAGGGTGCGGAGACCACCGCCCGTTTCCAACTGCCGTTCCAGCCAAAGTTTGCCATAGTGGACAGGGAGGAACGACTGTCCACAGCCTCAATCGGGCGGCAGCTGACATTGGACCGGCAGGGGACAGTCGAATGTTCCGATCTCTTTATGAAATTGGAAACAGGTTCGGTGCAGGACAGCGCGTGGCTTCATATCAGCCATCACTGGAGCCGTCCGGACAGCACACCGGAGCCTTGGTTTTACCGTTTTGCAAACCGTCACTGGCGCGTGACTGGCCTCATTCCGGAGGGAATGGAGATATCAGCCGGTTTTTATTATTGCCGTTTTGGGGATGATGCTGTTCTGGATGAGGATTTTATCAGAAATTCAAAAGAGATGGGCAATGTATGCCTGCTTTACCGGAAAGATGCTGGAGATAGTTGGAAAGCACTGACACGCAAGCATACTGGAGTTACAAAAGGCTATTTTGTGATTCCACGCCTGCAGACCGGAGAATACACACTTGCCATCATGGACACCACACATTTGGAAGTGGCACAGCCCCTGTCTCAGGAGCAGGTGAAAATTTATCCCAATCCTTCATCGGACGCTCTGACCATTGAAACCGGCATTGCGGGCGAAGCGCTTCGGGTTGATGTTTGTGACATGATGGGAAAGATGATTTATTGTGATTTGGCTGTCAGTAGCGGAGCTTCCCTCTCCCTTTCGCTCCCCAACGGCCCCTATCTGTTCATAATTCATCGGACGGCGACGGGTGAGGCCTTGCGTAAAATGGTGCAAATCATGCACAAATAGGCTTTTGTGACCTTAAAAATATTTTTTGCGGAGAGTTGTCTTTTTGTATTTGGAAAAATGCTATATTTGCAACCTAATTTCAATTCAACAAAGAATCAAAAATAATAGTATATGCTGAAGAAATCGTATGCTTGGAAATTTTCCAATGTGGGAGGGGAAACCCGTGTGAATATTACCGATGGGTCGGATATCGCCCATTTGGAGGAGTTGGACCAGAAGATGTGGACCGTCCTGAGCTGTCCGGTCAAAGGTTTGGAAATTGATGAGAAGACCCTGCAATACATGGACAAGGACAATGACGAAAAAATCCGTGTCAATGAGGTGCTGGAGGTTGTCGCCTGGCTGAAGATGGTGCTGGCTGATCTGGATATTCTCCTGCATCCGCAGGAGGAGCTGCCTCTATCCTGTCTGAACCTGGAGACTGAGGAAGGGAAGCAGCTGTATGCTTCCGCCAAGCAGATTTTAGCCAATCTGGAATTGCAGAAGGAGAGCATATCGTTGGCGGATACCGCGGACAGTCTGGCCATTTTTGCCAAAACCCGTTTCAACGGTGACGGGGTCATAACGGTGCAGAGCACGGATGATGAAAAGCTGAAGAAAGTTATTGAAGGATGCATGCAGTGCATAGGTGTCACTCCGGACAGGAGCGGCGCGGATGGGGTCACCGCAGAGCAGTTGGCCGCCTTTTATGCCGCGTGTCAGGATTATATGGCATGGAAAACGCAGGGTGACGAGCAAAAGGAGGTGTTGTTTCCCTACGGGGAGCAGACCGCTGAGGCCTATGCCCTCTACGAAAAATTGAAGGCCAAGGTTGAGGATTACTATCTGCGCTGCAAATTCGTGGCGTTCGACGAGGATGCCAACGGCGCGCTGGATGTCTCCGTAGCCCGTTTGGAGGCGATTGGTGACAAGAATCTCACCACCTGTGTGGAGGAGATTGGCAGTTATCCCTTGGCACGCATCACCAAAGAGGCCATGCTGCCCTTGGATGGCGGTATCAATCCCATTTGGGAAGCCGATTTTTCCGCTTTCAGAAAGTTGGTTCTTGAGAAGGATTTCCCGGGTCAGACAAGGCTTTCTGAGGCAGAATGGAAACAGGTGGCTGCAAAATTTTCACAATATGCAGGCTGGATGGCCGACAAGAAGGGTACTGAAGTGGAAAGCTTGGACGAAGCCTTGCTCAGCGATGCGTTGAATCCTGAAACCCAGCAGGCATTGAATGAACTTGTTGCGGCGGATCTGGCATTGGAGACTGAGGCTAATGCCATCGCTTCGGTGGATAAGCTGCTGCATTATTACCGTGATTTTTATACATTGTTGAAAAATTATGTGACATTCAATGATTTTTATACCAAAAATCCGAATGTGAAGGCAATTTTCCAAGCGGGCACACTGTATGTGGACCAGCGCAGTTGTGATTTGTGCGTGCGTGTCTCCGATATGGGCAAACAGCTGACCATGGCGCCTTTGAGCGGCATGTTCCTGATGTATTGCGAGTGCCGCAGCAAAAAGAAGAACGAGACTATGACCATTGCCGCCGTCATGACCGACGGGGATGTGAACGACTTGAGAGAGGGCAAGAATGCGGTGTTCTACGACCGCAACGGCTTGGATTGGGATGCCACCATTGTGAAAATTATTGACAATCCCATCAGTATCCGTCAGGCTTTCTGGTCGCCTTATCGCAAATTCGGACGTTTCTGCACCGAGCAGATAAACAAGTTTGCGGCGGAGAAGGACAGCAAGGTTACTGAAAATATGAATGTCGGTGCCACTGACGCCACTGCCAAACTTGCGGATGGGACGGCGGAGAAGCCTGCCGGCAAGACCCCATTTGATATCGCCAAGTTTGCTGGTATTTTTGCGGCCATCGGCATGGCCATCGGCTATATCGGTGCCTTCCTGGTGGCATTCTTCAAGGGATTTGTCGCTTTGACATGGTGGAAGATGATTCTTGTCCTGTTGGGACTGATGCTCATAGTCTCAGGTCCTTCCATGCTGATGGCCTGGATGAAGCTTCGCAAGCGCGATTTGGCCCCCATACTGAATGCGAATGGTTGGGCGGTTAATGCCAAGGTGCTGGTGAACATTGTCTTCGGTGCCACTTTAACCCAAATGGCCTCATTCCCCACTTTGGCAATCAAGGATCCTTTTGCCAAAAAGGGATTGTCTTTTTGGCAGAAGGCAGGCATCGTGCTGGCTGTCATCCTGGTACTGGCCATTGCGTTTGCCATCCTCTATTTCACCAACCGCCTGGGATTTATAGGACTGGGAAGATAAACCTTTTACTGTGGTTTGCAATTTGAGATTTTAGAACAGATAACAAACAGAGCATGAACAAGAACACATTAATAGGCCTTATACTTATTTTCGGATTGTTTTTGGGTTACAGCCTTTACCTTTCGCCTTCCAAGGCGGAGCGTGAGGAACAGCAGCGGTTGTATGACTCTGCCATGGCCGCACAGCAGGCGGTGCGGGACAGCCTGGCACTGCTTCCGGTGGCTGACAACCCGACGGACGCTTTGGCCGGGGATGACACTCTGCAGTCACCTGGCACTATGTCCTATAAGCAGAAAACCAGCCGTTTCGCCGCTTTTGCCAAAGCTTCCGAACCTTTGGCGGATATGGCGGACATTACGGTTGAGAATGACTGGTACCGGATGACTTTCTCGCCCAAGGGCGGACGCATCAGCCGTGTGGAGCTGAAGGAGGTGTATACCTATGACAGTTTGCCAGTGGTGCTGTTTGACGAGCAGGCGGAAGAGGTGAATTCGTTCGGTTTCGATTTTGTCTCCAATTACATCACCTTGAACACGGGAGAATTCTATTTCACACCCATGCAGGCTCCGGAAGCCATGCAGGTGTCGGGGGATGATTCTTTGACAATAGCATTCCGGCTCTATCCGGACAAATCTGAAAACGAATTTGACACATCTTCCTATATCGCCTTTGTCTACACTGTCAGGGGAAATGATTATCTTACAGCATTGGACGTGGATTTTGTGGGAATGGACAAATATCTGATCCGGACCCAAAGTGAGATGAACCTTTTCTGGCAGCTCCAACTGCAGCGTCAGGAGAAGAACTTGAAAAACGAACTGATGGCAACCACGGTCTATTTCAGCGATGCCGAGGATGTGGAACATTTGGCGGAAAGTGATGTCAAAAGCGATTCCACCGCCTACAGCACCGCCTTGAAGTGGGTCTCTTTCAAACAGCAGTTTTTCACCTCCACTATGATTGCCCGAAACCAGTTCTCCCACGGCTCTTTTGTGGTTGACGCGGGTAATGGGGGGAAAGCCGGTGACAGAAGCTTGAAAACCTTACGTGCCAATATTGCATTTCCAGTCTCAGATTTGAAAAATGAGCATTTTGCATTGGATTTCTATTTCGGACCGAATAAGTACAAACTGCTGAAGCAGTACAAAATCAAATTGGAGGGTCAAATCCAATTGGGAGGCAAGCTGGTGGCTTGGATTAACAAGATTGCGGTAATCCCCACATTCAATTTCTTCAGTCAGTTTAACTGGAGCTACGGTATCATTATCCTGATATTGACCATATTGCTGAAAGTGGTGCTGTTGCCGGTCACCTATTCGAACTATCGTTCTTCCGCAAAAATGCGGGTGATGAAGCCTGAAATTGAGCAGATCAATGCAAAATACCCCAAACCGGAGGATGCCATGAAAAAACAGCAGGCGACCATGGCCTTGTACAAGCAGGTGGGCATCAAGCCTGCAGGCGGATGTCTGCCGCTGTTGCTGCAATGGCCTATCCTGGTGGCCATGTTCCGCTTTTTCCCGGCCTCATACGAGTTGAGGCAGCAGCCTTTCCTTTGGGCCAAGGACCTCTCCACTTACGATTCGGTGTGGGATCTGCCCTTCAATATCCCGCTGTATGGCGACCATGTGAGCCTCTTCACCCTGCTGATGACTGCTGCAACACTTGCCTACACCATTATCAGCAGCAAGCAGATGGCTACTACGGGCAACGAGCAGTCCATGAAAATGATGAAATGGATGATGTACCTGATGCCCATCATGTTCCTCGGAATCTTCAACAACTATTCAGCCGGTTTGAGCTACTACTACCTGCTGTTCAACCTGACCACCTTCGCGCAGATGTTCATTTTCCGCTATGCCGTGAACGATGAGAAACTGCGGGCAAAGCTGTTGGCCAGGAAAAAGCAGCCGGTGAAGAAATCGAAGTGGGAGGAGCGGATGGAGAAGATGATGAAGCAGCAGCAGGCCATGCAGCGTGCCCAACAATCCCGCAAATAGTTCCGATGAACCTGCTGAGTGTTGAAAATCTTTCCAAAACATACGGCGAAAAGCTGCTGTTCGACCAAATCAGCTTTGGCATTGAAAAAGGGCAGAAAACGGCGCTGATAGCCAAAAACGGCACGGGAAAAACCACGCTGCTCAACATTCTGGTGGGGCGGGAGATTCCCGACGAGGGAAGCGTGACCTTCCGCAAGGATGCGCAGATGGCCTATCTTCCGCAGGACAATGACAACTGTTATGGTGGCACTGTTCTGGACAACATACTGGATGCACAAACCCCTTTTGTGACGGCAATCCGCCATTACGAATACTGTTTGGGCGCCTACCAGGCGCAGGCGGACGAGGCGTTGCGCCTCAAATTGGAACAGAGCATGGAGGAGATGGAGCTGCAGCATGCCTGGAACTATGAGAGCGATGTGCGGGAAATGTTGCACCGGTTCGGAATCCGCGACATGTTTGCACCATGGGGGAGCCTTTCTGGAGGTGAGCGCAAAAAGGCTGCGCTGGCTAAAGTCCTGCTTTCCGATGCTGATTTGTGGATTTTGGACGAGCCGACTAACCATTTGGATATCCGGATGATTGAGTGGCTGGAGGATTTTTTGGCCGATGCGAACAAATCGCTGCTTTTGGTCACCCATGACCGCTTTTTCTTGGATAAGGTTTGCGATGACATTTTGGAGATAGATCAGACCCATCTCTACAAATACAAGGGGAAATACGGCTATTTTTTGGACAAGAAGGCGGAACGGCTGGCCACACAGGCGGCGGAACAGGAGCGTTACCGTAACCTCTACCGGCAGGAGCTGGTATGGATGCGTGCCTCCGTGCAGGCTCGCGGAACCAAGGCCAAAGCCCGCAAGGATCATTTTGAGGAGTTGAAGGAGAAGGCTTTTGCTCCGGTTCATAACGAGGAGGCGGGCTTTTCCGTGCAGGCGGAGCGTGTTGGAAAAAAGATATTGGAAATCAGTAATTTGGATTTTTCGTATCCTGATAAGGTGATTTTGAAGGATTTTTCCTATATCTTCAAGCGCAACGAGCGGTGCGGCGTGGTTGGTCCCAACGGCTGCGGCAAGTCCACCTTCCTGAAGCTGATTGTGGGGGAGTTGCAGGCTCAGGCCGGAAAAATAGATGTGGGCGAAACCATTGTTTTCGGCTATTATAGCCAAACAGGCCTTTCCACCGCCTATCACGGCAAACGGGTCATCGACATTGTAAAGGAGCAGGGGGAGATGGTGCGCATGGCTGACGGCCACCTTTGGTCAGCCTCCCATTTTCTGAACCATTTCGGCTTCACCTATGAGATACAATACACCTATTATGAGGATTTGAGCGGAGGTCAGAAACGCAAGCTCTATCTGTTGCTGGTGCTGATGAAAAACCCCAATTTCCTCATTTTGGATGAGCCGACCAATGATTTTGACATTGACACCATGAACCTGCTGGAGGATTTTCTGCTTCATTTCCAAGGTTGTGTATTGGTGGTTTCCCATGACCGCTGGTTTATGGACAAACTGATGGAGCATCTGTTCGTGTTCCAAGGGGAGGGGAAAATAAAGGATTTTTACGGCAGCTACAGCGACTGGCACCAATACCAGCAGCAGCTTGCCAAAGGCCGGCAGCAGAAGGCAAGGGAGGAGAAGCCGGTTCAGGCCAAACTGCCCCGTATGGAGGCCAAAAAACGGCTGACTTACAAGGAAGAAAAGGAATTCGCAGCACTTAATGAGGATTTGGCGGCGTTGGAGGAGGAGAAAAAAGAGTTGGATGCGCTGTTCGCCAATCCCGACGGGGATGCGGAGCAGCTCAAGGTGGCGGCGGAACGTTACCGCCAGCTGCAATTGGAATTGGATGAAAAAACCATGCGTTGGTTTGAATTAAGCGAAAAAACGTTATGATACAGATTGGAAAATACAACATGCTGCCCATTGTCAAGTTTTTGGACTTTGGAGCCTTTGTGAGCGGAGAGCCTTTTGGGGAGATATTGGTGCCACGGAAGTATGTGTCGCCCGAATGGAAAGTTGGGGACGAGATTAATGTGTTCGTCTACACCGATTCGGAGGACCGGCTGGTTGCGACCACGGAGCAGCCGCTGATTCAGGCGGGCGCTTTCGCCATTTTGCGGGTCAGCCAGTGTACGCAGGTGGGCGCTTTTCTGGCATGCGGGCTCAGCAAGGATCTGCTGGTGCCATTCCGCGAGCAGCACCATCGCCTCCAGGTGGGTGAAAAGGTGGTGGCCTACGCTTTTGTCGACCCGAAGAGTCAGCGTCTGGTGGCCACAACAAAAATCGAAGGCCGTCTGAGGACTGCTGAGCAAGGGCTGTATAAGACAAAGGAACGTGTGAAAGCCATTGTATATCAAAAAACAGATTTGGGCTACAAAGTAATTGTGGATCAAAGGTATCAGGGGCTGATTTATGCCGATGAGGTTTTTTCCGACATCCGCTATGGGGACAAACTGGATGCCTTTGTGGAGCAAATCCGTCCGGACGGAAAAATTGATGTGGTTTTGTACAAGACCGGATACAATAAGGTGGTGGATTTTTCCGTTCAGTTATTGGAATATATCAAAAGCAACAGCGGATATGTCCCTTTTACGGATAAAACTGATCCTGACCGCATTTACCGTGTCTTTGGGGTGAGCAAGAAAACCTTCAAGAAGGCTGTGGGGGATCTTTACAAGAAGGAACTGGTTCTGCTGGAGGCGGACGGTATACGTTTGAAAAATAAAAAAGATTAATGATTTATATGAAAAATAGAGATAAAAATTTTCTAAAAAATTTTTTCCATCCCATTTTTTTGACTGTTCTTCTGCTATGTGGGATGGGTGGAACGCTGCAGGCGCAGAATGCCATCAAAAAATTTTCCGGCAATCTCGACAGCACGGTTTCGGAGATGAACCGCCTGCTGGAATCGGTCAGCAAATCCTACAAGAAGGATGCTGACACGCTGCAGCTCTTTTTTGCGGAGCGGTGGGAGCAATGGTCCGCCTCACAACGAAGCACCTTTGTGGAGTTGGGCAATCAGATGCTGAAGAAAAAGATGAAGCCCTTCCCGCATTTCAAGGCGTTTGTCCATACCTGTGACCTGTTTTGGGCGACCCAGCCTAGTGTATCCCAGATGAAGGGCTTTAACCAGTCGGTGCAGTTTTTTATCCAGAACAGCGCCAACCAGTTTGTCAATCTGATGGAAAGGTATGCGATGATTATTACGGAAAAGGAAATCAACAGCTTCACCTCTTCTGTTCGCTGGTATGCCCGTAATAGTATGGACTTCCAGTTTGTTTTCGATTCGGTTCCGAAGGTGCGTTTCCCCTATCTGGATCTGGTGGGGACCAACGACAAGGACAGCGTGGTTATTCACCAGACAGCTGGAGACTACATGCCTGTGACCCAAAAATTTATCGGGAAAAACGGCACGGTTGACTGGATTCGGGCCGGATTGGCGCCAAATGAAATCTATGTGGAGCTAAAAACCTATCAGATTGTATTGAAAGCGCCCCACATAGTCATTGAGAATGTGCTCTATTATGATTTCCGCTATTTTGAAAAACCGCAATTGGGCCAGTTAGAGGATAAGGCGTTGAGTACACCGAAAGAGGAGGATGAGGCCACCTATCCCCGTTTCACCTCATACGACAAGGATATCCTGATTCACGGCCTGTATGAGGATGTGGACTACATGGGGGGCGTGTTTGTGCGCGGCAACCGTTTCATGGGACGTGGCACGCCAGATCATCTGGCCAAGCTGGTCTTCTACAAGGACGGCAAGGAGGTGATGCATGCCCGTTCCACCTCAATCCTTCTGAAAAAGACAAACATCGAGTCTTCGCTTTGCGCTGTGGCGGTGCTGGTGGAGGAGGACTCCATATACCATTCCGCCATCCAGTTGCGCTACAATGTTCCCAAAAAGGATTTGTGGCTGATTCGTGGTAAGGACGGTTCGCAGCGGATGCCTTTTTTCAACAGCTACCACCAGTTGGAGATGTACGAGGAGGCCATCCATTGGGATATGAACACCGCCGCCTTGGATTTCACTTCGCTGCCCGGCAATATGGAAACCCAACTTGCTGTGTTCGAGTCCGCCAACTTTTTTGAGGAGGGGCGTACCGACAAGTACCGTGGCATGTCTGAAATCAACCCCATGTACACGCTCTACCAGTTTTTCCGCACCAACCATGTGCGGGAGGGGAGCCTGAACGACATTGTCGACTATTTCAATTATTCCAAGGATGATGTGCGAAGCCTGCTGTTCCGTTTCGCCGAAGGCGGCTTTGTGGATTACAACATGCTGACGGATGTCATTTCCTACCGGCCAAAATTGGGCAACTACCTTTTGAACGAGACCAAGAAGAAGGATTATGACATACTGCAGTTCCGTTCCGAGGTGGCAGGCGGCAAACCCAATGCCACTTTGAGTTTCCTGAACAAGGATCTGACCATTATGGGGCTGGACATGATTATCATCAGCGACACCCAGATTGTGACCGTCTTCCCCATTGGAAAGAAAATTACAATGCAGAAAAACCGCGATTTCCTGTTCCATGGCAAGGTGGAGGCCGGTCTGTTCGACTTTTGGGTGACCAACTGCAAGTTCTCCTATGACCATTTCAATTTTGACTTTGTGGTGATTGACTCCATGATATTTTATGTGGAGGATAAGAGCCAGATGCCCAACCTGCGCGGGGAATATCCTTTGAAACAGGTCCGTTCCTACGTGGAGGACATCAACGGGGTGCTTTATGTGGACGAGCCGAACAACAAGTCCGGAACGCTGCCAATGCCTAAGTATCCCTATTTTGAAAGCCGGCAGCAGGGGCATGTCTACTATGACCATGAGTATGTGTTTAACAGGGCCTATGACAGGAACCGTTTCTATTTTGTGGTAGAGCCGTTCACCATCACCCATCTGGACGACTACAACACCGATTCGCTGCTGTTCAACGGCTATCTCTATTCCGACGGCATTTTTCCGGATTTGCACAAATCGTTGAAGGTAAGGCCGGATTTCTCTTTGGGTTTCATCTATGACACCGAGTCCGGCGGATTGCCGGCCTACAATGGCACCGGAAATTTCACTGGTCGCATTGATTTGAGCAACAGAGGACTGCGATGCACAGGAAGCATCGATTATCTGGTTTCCCACGGGGAGGGCAAGGATATGATTTTCTTCCTGGATTCCGCCCGGGCTATGTTCGACACCTATGAAATCACTGCGCAGAGCGGCGGTACGGAATATCCGCCCGTGAAGGTGAGAAAGGCCGATGTGCTCTGGCTGCCCTACCATGATGAAATGCATCTGCAGAACCAGCAGGCTCCCTTCAAGGCGTTCCATGAGGCCACTTTGGACGGCTCGCTGGTTGTCTCCTCGCGGGGCGTGCATGCGGCAGGTTTCATGAAATACCGCAACGCGGAGATGCAGAGCGACGACTACCAGTACCTGCATCATGAGATGAAGAGTGACGCCATGAGCTTCCGGCTGAAGGACACTGCTTCCGAAAACGACTATTTTATCCAGGCGCATAATCATCAGGGATACATTGACTTCAACAAACCTACAGGCCATTTTGTCTCCAATACCGGTATGGAGAAGGTGGAACTGCCAATCAACCAGTTCTACACCTATTCCAAGGAGTTCGACTGGTTGATTGATGAGGAGAAACTGGTGTTCAACTACGAGGATCCCTACAAGGAGGTGGACATTCCCTCAACTCCCATCAAGGAGCTTTATGCCATGCGTTCTGAGGGAAATGAGCTGGTTTCCATGAAACCTTCCCAAAAGGGGCTCCAGTTCACCGCGACTAAGGCGGTGTATGACATGCGCCATTATGAAATCAATGCGGACGGGGTGCGTTTCATTGAGGTGGCCGACGCCGCACTTTTCCCGAAAAACGGCCATGTGACCATTTTGAAGGATGCGGCCATACAGCCGTTGGAAGATGCCAAAATTCTGGCCAACACTGAGACACAGTACCATGAGATTTTCAAGGCCAGCGCCCGGATTGCCTCCAGTGCCTGGTATCGGGCTTATGGAAGCTACTACTATGTGGATGAGGAGGAGCAGAAGCATGAGCTCTTCCTGGATTCCATTTGGGTGAGCCATGAGGGGCTGACACGCGGTAGGGGTGAGATTGCCAAGGAGGCCGATTTTTCGCTGAACCCCCATTTCGGTTTTTACGGCAAGGTGAACCTGTTTGCGGAGAACCAGCTTCTTACGCTCCGTGGAGGTGTCAATCTGTACCATGGGTGTGACACCACGCAATATTCTGCCATCCGTTTCAAAGGGGAGATTGACCCGCTGAATGTGGCCATCCCAATCGACTCATCCACCCACGACATGGACAACCGTCGGGTGTCGGCTGCCATTGCCTCCAATTCCAAAACAGGCAAGATTTTCACCGCTTTCGCCCGCGCCAAAAATCCTATCAACAGTCCGGAGTATGTCAGTGCCAGGGGACTGCTGGTGTATGACAAGGAGAAGGACGCTTTTATTGTCGCTTCAAAGGAACGCCTTGAGGATGAGACAGCCGGAGGTAACATCATGACTTTGGACGCGCAGCGTTGCGTCTCCCGTGGCGAGGGGGTGCTTAATTTGGGTACCAACTTCGGGCGGATGGTTTTCACGCCGGTGGGAGAGGTGACACACTACATGCTGCTGGATTCCACTGCCATCGGAGTGGCCGCCTCATTGGATTTCCATTTCAATGAGGAGAGCATGAAAATTTTGGACAACACCATTGCTGCGGCTGGCGATTTGCCGGTCATTGAGGTGGTGGAGAACACCAACTACCAGAACCTGTTGCTGCATTTGTTGGGAGCCAATGAGTTCCACCGGATTTATCCTGAATTGGTCCAGACCGGAAGCCTCCGCCGTATTCCGAGGGCGTTGGCGGTCAATTTTGTCTTTGCCGATTTGAAATTTGAATGGAATGAGGCGACCAAGGCGTTCGTCTCCAAAGGGGACATCGGTATTGCCGTGTGCGGCAAGAAGGAGGCGGGACGCTATGTGCCCGGCCTGATTGAAATCCAGAAAAAGAGCAACCAGAGCGTGCTGCAAATCTATCTTGAGATTGGCGAGGAATGGTTCTTTTTCCGCTACTACGGCACCTCCATGGAGGGTCTCTCCTCAAATGCCGATTTCAACAATGCCATCAAGAATGCCGACCCGAAAAAGCGGATTCTGACTGCAAGCAAAGGCCAGCCGGCCTACCGTTACAAACTGGGCTCCTTGGGTGTGAAAAAGAAATTCCTGCGTCTGCATGACTGGGAGGCACAACATCCAGCGGAAGCAGAAGGGGAGTAATGTTGGCTGTTTTGGCTCCAATTCATAAAAGAATTTGGCCAAAGTATAACCAAATAGATATTTTAAAAAAATAGTTTAAAATTCAATGTAATATGAAGAAAACTTTTTTAGTAATGCTATTGCTCACCGTTTGTGTGGTGGCATCGTTCCAATTTAAGGCACAGGCTCATGCTCAGGTTCAATCTCAACTCCAGTCACAGCCTCTGTTTTCCAAATATTTTGAGCCCCAGACGATTTGCGTGCGCTATTTGCACACTGGCAACTATTATGAAGAAAGTTTTCAGGTGAAAGGGTATGAAAGTCAGGGAGCTTGGGCAAAGTCTCTGGTGAACCTGATTGACAAGTTCGAGTACGGCTATCAGAAGGTGGAATTGTACGATTTGGCTTCTGGGGAATTGCTCTATTCCTACAGTTATAACACTTTGTTCAGTGAGTACAGGACCACGGAGGCGGGGCGGAACTACAAGTTGGCCAAAACGTTCCGTGAGTGTGTGCTGGTTCCGCTGCCCAAGGAGGCGGTACGTATGGTCTTCTACAGCCGTGACCTGCAAATGCAATATGCTGTAAGGCATGAAATTGTTTTCGATCCTGCCAAACAGAAAGTTAAGCCTGTCAAACAGAAAAATGAGGTGATTGAATCGCATGTGGTGGCGGAGCCTGCCAAGGCCTACGACCTGTTGATTGTGCCGGAGGGCTATGCGGTGGCGGACAGTGCCAAACTTCGCCGAGATGTGGAGCGCTGCACGCAGGCGATTCTGCAATGCTCCCCCTATAAGGACAATGCCTACCGCCTGAACATAAGGGCGGTGGTGGCCTATTCCAAACAGTCGGGCATTTCACGGGAAACTGATTCGGTGACGGTCAGGAAAACGGTGGCGGCCGCTTCGTTTTACACCTTCGGAACGGAACGCTACCTGATGGCGGAGGATGTTTGGCGTTTGCACCGCATTGCGGCACATGTGCCTTACGAGCATATCCTGCTGTTATGCAATACCTCCAAATATGGTGGTGGTGGCATTTTCAATTTCTATTCCACTGTATCTGACAATGAGCATTTTGACTATGTCTGTATCCATGAATTGGGACATGGCATTGCGGGTCTTGCTGACGAGTACTACACTTCCGAGGTGGCGGTGCAGGATTTCTATCCTGAAAATGCGGAGCCTCGCGAACCAAATATCACCAATCTGGTGCAGTTTGAGGAGAAGTGGCAGGATATGATTGTAATGAGCATGCCGACACCCACCCCGCCCACCAAAAAGTATGACGGGAAGGTGGGGCTGTTTGAAGGAGGAGGCTATTGCGCAAAGGGCATTTTCCGCCCCTGTCTGCATTGTAGTATGAAGGAGATTATGTATGACCGCTTCTGTCCGGTATGTGTCCGTGCTTTCCAGCGCATGTTCGACTTTTGTTGCGACAAATGATAGGGGGCATGGATTGGGACTTCTAAAGATTCCCCTTTAGTGGACTTCAAAAAAATCCCCTTGAATTAGAAGCTTCCTATAACTTCCAAATCATAACTGATAGGAAAGCCGTCCACGCTGGGATGGCCGGGGCCGGTGATGCCGTCGGGGGCACCTGATTGCAGCAGATGCCGGAAAAAAGCCTTCACTTCATCTGGCGTGGGGAGGAGTTTTTCTTGTGCGGCCCGCAATGTGTCGTGGGGCTCCATCAATGTGTCTTGTGCGGCCAGCAATACTTCTGGAGACTTTTGCAATTCACGGCTTCCACATTGTTCCAATGCGGCAATAAGGCCGTAGGCGCCCCAGTTGGAAACGGTGGCCACAATGGGGAAGTCGCAGCGGACGCAGCTGGGGATGATGTCGCAATGTGCGGCCAGCAGGTCATGGTAGCAGCCCATCCCGATTTCGTTGCCTCCGTCCCCGATACCGATGCTGATACAGTTGGAGGGTTTCCGCAGGAACAGCTCGTCTAATGGCGGGGTGACCGCACTTATCTCCTTTTTCCGCATGGAATAGTATTTTCCGTCCTTGGCGCGTCCGCAACGTTCCACAGCAATCAGTGCGACCGGTTTTTCCGTTTCAAACAGCTGCAAAAGAGCCTCCAAGTTTTGAAAACAGTAGGTGGGATAGGGGATGGACACGGGGGAGGGCTGTTTGCTGCCGGTTGTGTCGTGTTGGCCGGTTGTGTCGTGTCGGTCGGTTGTCTCGTGATGACCGGCTGTGTTGTGTAGGTCGTTGAAATAGTCGTGGCTGTAGCTGTCGGTGACCAAACGTGGCGAAAAGCCCATTTTCTGCAGCGCAAGGGCGAGGAAGTGGCTGCCCAGAGGACCGTCGCTTTCCCCTTTCCCGAAGCAGCAGAATCCGGTTACAATCCAAATGCTCCCTTTGTTGAGGCGGCAAATGGCGTCCGCCGCCGCTTCGCAGGCATCGGCCTTTAAAAAAGGAAAAAGAGGTGTCAAACCTCTTTGTTGATGGTTTAAAATTATTTCATTTATGCTGCTCATGGAAATCTCACCTGTATGCTGCTCATGGAAATCTCAACTGAAATTCTCCTTTCAGCTCGGGTTCTGCCGTCGGTTCTAATTTCCGGCATGCGAGAACTTCCTTAAGCGTTCAGCTGTTCAAAATCCTCGTTCAGTTTTTGGCGCAGCCCCGCCAGTTTTTGCCAAAGTTTGGGCTGATACTTACGGATCAGTCCGGCACGCCAGCATTTGCTGTCCTGTTGGAAACTCCGGTGGTACCACAATGCGAATTTGCCTAAAAGCGGCAGCAATGCCACCACAATGACGGCTGTCAGCCAGGAGGCGCAATTGCCCAAAATGATGAAATAGATGAGGTAGAAGAGCGGGATGCCCAGCACCCAGATGCAGAGGTCGATGGAGGCATGCATCAGTTTGTCCTTCACTTTTTTCATCACAATGTGGATTATGGAGTAGAGGATGATGTGGGGAATCATGCCTGCCAAAAAGAGGGGGAGCAGCAGCAGATAGGGAAGCATCTGCCCGACCATACCCCATTTTTTGAAGGGATTGTTGAAGGCGTAGTCGTTGATCTTGTGTTTTTTAAGATATTTGCTATACTCATTGGTGTGGCTGTAAAGCTGTTCAATCAGCGCGGGGTCGCTTTCCATCTTCTCTTCCAGACGGGCTTCGATGCTTTTGCGGATTTCCCATTCGTCCACTGTGTTCATCTTTTCAATGCCGCGCTTTTCAGCCTCAAGCTTATCCACGTATGAGAAGAAGTCCATTACGGTGTCGTAGTTGTCCAAATCCTTCACATCCAACACCTTCTCTTTGACCTTGCTGTAAATGTATTCATTTGCTGCCTTTTCGGCATCACGCGGATTTTCCTTGAATTGCTCATAATAGGGTTTCAGTGAGACAGGTTCACAGCAGTCCACCACCATTTGTGTGCGTAACAATTTGAAGTCATGATAGTAAAGTGCAATCGGGAATATAAAGACTTCCTTTTCAAAATCACAACTTTCCGCCGCTTCAAAACCTATTCGGGTGTAGGAGAGGAAAAAGCGGCCCAGCCAGTTGCCGTCCATGTGTGTGGCTTCCGGATAGATGACCAAAGTGTTCCCTCCGGCGACATATTTTTCCACTTCGGAGAACATCTGCAGATTGTCCCTCAGTTTTTCCACGCCGTCCCTCACGCGGTAGATGGGGATGAGCCCGATGGCGTAGAGCAGTTTGGCAATGCCCTTCTTTTTAAATACATCCGCACGGCAGATGAAATGCAGAAAACGCATGTCATAGGTGGTCAGCTCGCTGATGGAGTCGCACAGTGAGTTCTGGTGGTTGCTGATGCAGATGGTAGGGGTCCCTGGTTCCGGAATGTTCTCGGTGTGCAGCCGGTACACCTTTTGATAGTAAAGCTTGTTGAAGACATAGTTTGCCCAGTGAAAAGCTATCTTATAGCCCAATGAAGGTTTTGCCAATTCCTGTTCCATAATTGTTGTTTAATATCAAAAAAAGGGAATTTGCCTCCAAATTCCCTCGCTCGTAGTCAGTAGGGGAATCGAACCCCTGTTGTAAGAATGAAAATCTTATGTCCTAGCCCCTAGACGAACTGACCATTAATCTCTTTCGGTCATGGAATGACCTTCTTCCAAAACCGGCTGCAAAAGTACAAAAAATCCCAATACAAAAAGTTGTTTTGCAAAATATTTTTACAGATTACATATCCGCCTGAAAACGAAATCCTAAGCGTTTGGATGTTTGGATGGGTGCATGCATATTGTCGATTTCCACCATGTCCATGACTGTGATTTCTTTCACCAAATCGTAAGGAGGGACCAGCAAATCAAATCCGATGGAGTACTGGATGGCCGCTTCCAGTATGGTGTGCACCGCCTGTTCGTCAATGATGTTGTTGGCAAAATTGTTGTAGATTTGTCCCACCTCCTTTTTGCCGTCGATGTAGTAGTGGTTCTCCGCATTTACGAATACCCTCCCAATCAGGTAGCCCGCATCGTTGTAGCGGTTGTAGACCACCGAGTCGGTCAGGAAGTTGTATATGTTAATCAGGCCGCAGAAGGAGCGGTTCTTGTCCTCCCTGATGTAGGGGAGCTTCATCACCTCATGGTCACGGTTGAATTCAAATGTGTTGCTGTGCAACATGAAAAAAAGCACATCGCTGCCGAACTGCAGGGAGAAGCTTTTTTCCTGCTTGTTGCGGTACAGCACCTCTATTTCGGAGTCCGGATGATGTTCATGGAAACATGCTACAAATTTTTCCGCCTCTTTTTTCAATAATTGAAAGGCTTTTTCTCCTTTTCTGTAGGCGGATAGCTTCAACTGGTTTTTATCCTGTAACTGTTGGCAAAGTGCCAATGTTTTTTCCTCTTGCTCCATGTCGGTGAAATCTAAATGGAAAATATCTTGAAAAATACCCTGTATGTTATATAAAATTGTTGTGCTTCAAACTGTTGGGCTTATCACAAACTATTTGACAATGGTCATTTCGTTTACAAGGTGGCCTGCGCCCGCGAACTTGTCGATGACGAACAGGCAGTAGCGGATGTCAAGGCTGATGTTGCGGCAGTAGTTGGGGTCGAAGAGCAGGTCGCTCATGGTGCCCTCCCAGCAGCG
>CAJOQK010000155.1 GCA_905236885.1 uncultured Bacteroidales bacterium | reverse complement strand
GACAATTATGATGACTGTGTGTCGGCATTTCCATTCCTGCATTGGATACTGTTCCCCCTCTTCGGTTATGTGGCGGGCAAACGCCTGATACGCTGTACAGACAAGGAGCGTCTGTATCTGCACATTTTGGCCATTACCCTGCCGCTAACAGTATTCTACTTTTGGGTGGTGTCCCAAAAAGGCTGGCATCCCTTTTCCAAAGGCTTCTACTATTGGCCTTCAATCGTAGATTCGTTTTTCTTCCTCTGTCTCGACCTATGCCTCATCTCCCTGGCCTGGCAGTTGATAAAAATTCTGCCGCGCAAGGTTATGGGTGCGCTCCAAAGCCTCAGTTCCCGCATCACCACCGTTTACTTCATCAGTTGGGTGATTATCTGTTGGATCGGCGTACCGTTATTCTGGGGCCTGGAAATCGAGCCTCTGAACCCCTGGCTGGCATACATCCCTGGAGTACTGATTATTTTTGTCTCCTACCGTCTGGCCGTCTGGTGGAGCAACCAAAGGAAGAAATGGTCCCTTTAATTCATATTGCCCATGAAATGCATCGCCATTTTAATAACAACGATATTTACCTGCTTTGGTGCAGCCGCTCAGGACAATTGGCTTTCGCATCTTTATTGGAATGATTACATCGGCTATTCGGTCCCGGTATCAGACATGCTGCAGAACGGAATGACCGTTGACATGACACTTGAATATCGGTTGGATATGGAACAGCCCATTCGTGGCTGGACGCTTGGATTTAGATTGGACGAAAGGACATATAATTATAAGAATCAAACGATTGAAGGGAGCAATTTGGTCTCTGCGGAAATGTACATGACTGATTATATTGGATTTGTCACCTACCGAATACAGCCGTTAGAGAAATGCTGCATAGCCATTGGTGCCGGTGCCGGCATGACTGAATACAAATATCCCACTGTCAACCTGGTTAATGAACAGGTTTTCCTGTTTGAATGGATACCGATGGCACGTGTGGAATGTGGTCTGGAATGGTATTTTGACGACGCTTTCGGACTCTCGTTCTCCGTAAGCTATTCACAGAATCTCCGCAAATCGCCCTTCAGCCCTGATTTGTCGCATGATGCCTACTTCGGCATCAATGCCGGCCTGGTCTTCAGCCTCTTCTAGGCGAGGAGAAGGATGGATTAAGAACAGTCGCTGCAAGTAAGGCAGTTTCGTGCGCACATCACCCACGGCTATGCGAGCCAAAAGATGTCAAGTGTGTTCATAATTGTACCTTCTTCATTTTTCGTCTATACTCACAATGCGGTACTTTTTCGTTCCCAGGCCAATCTTTTCCGCCCAGTCGATAGTGTGGGTGCCGTGCTGCTGGTCGATACGTGAGAGAAGGTCGGTAGGATCGTTGGTGGCGGTGACTTTCTGCTGGTTGATGATATCCACGCAGGCTTGGTCAAGCGCCACGGGGTCGGTGGAGGCGAGGATGCCGTAGTCCTCAAGCTTCACTGGAGCGGGATGGTCCACGCAGTCGCAGTCGATGCTCATGTTGTTCATCACGCTAATATAGATGATGCCCTGCTTTTTCTGAAAGTAGTTGACAACGCCCTGTGCAGCCGCCGCCATGCTCTCGAGGAAACCGTCCTGGTCACCGATGAATTCTGGTGTCCATAATTTCTCCATGTCAAGCTTTTCCATCTTTCCGGCGGAATGGATGTAGGCCTTGCCGTTCTGGCTGGCGCAACCGATGGAGAGGTTCTTCAGTGCGCCGCCGTAGCCGCCCATGGGATGGCCTTTGAAATGGTTGAGCGCAATCATGAAGTCGTAGTTGGCCATGTGGCCGCCCACAATGTCGTACTTGATGTGCGACTGGTCCTTGACGGGGATGCGCATTTCATCGTACTCATCCATGATGTCAACGGGGAAATAGTCAAGGAAACCGTGACGTCGGATGACCTCCCAGTGGTTCTTCGATGTATTGCGGTCGTCCTTAAGGTCATTGGGACCGCTGCTGTAGGCGGTGTTGCACTCCACGATGGTGCCATCAACCAGTAGCACGAGGTCTTTGATAAGCTCCGGCTTAAGGAAGTTGGGGTTGCTACCCTCGCCGGTGGATATCTTCACTGCCACACGGCCTTTAGCCTCCACACAGAGAGCCTTGTATATTTTTACTAACGCCTCAGGCGAGATTTCCCTAGTAAGATAAACTGTGGCACCCTCCGGCTCAACGGCCGGAGTCTCCTGTTTCTGCGACTTGCAGCCGACCATCATCATCGCGGCGGCCAAAAAGATAAATGTTACGTTTTTCATTATTTGTTGAATTATAGTGTATTATTTACATTAGCTCCTCTGACCAGCCATGGCCGAGATCCCAGTGGTAGTCTGTCACAAACTCGAAATCAACGGGCAGGTTGAATTCATCCTCCAGCAGTTCGTGCAGTTTTTCCGCATCAATTTTGCGCCCGCCAATGCCTTCTTCAATCCATTTGCCGACACATACGTAGAAATGGCCGGTGGCCTCATCAAGGAAGACTCTTCCACGAGGAATAAGCGTGTAGTTGTGCTCCTGATAAAAAATGGAACTGGTGTCTCCCTTTGCCACTGCGCGGTGATGCTGTTTCTGCCAGTAGGTTTTATGCAGCTTGGCGATTGTGGCACGACCGTTGACGAAGGTGGCCATTTCGGCATCCGTCTTCTCAACGCCGAAAAGCGACTGGTTGGCCACATCGTACCAAAAAATGCCGAGTTTGGGCTTTCCGTTATCAATAAACGGAGCCATAGAGTCAATCAAACTGCTATGCTCATCCCCGTCGGTATGGTTTATTCCATTGTTGTCTTTGGTCATATTGATGAAAACACTTGAAATTACACATCTCCTAACGTCCCAACCCAAAAAATATTGCCCTCGTGCCAAAAGGATTTGTCAATTCTTACATCTGCTCCGGCAGCAGGAACTCATACAAGTTGTCGGGCGTAATGACTTTGAACTCCGCATCGGGGTAGGCCTCGGCAAAGCTGTTAGGCTGTTTGGTCTTTTTGCGTGTGTTCCACTTGAACTCGTAGGCATGGAGCTTGCCGTCAAATTCTTCAATATAGTCAATTTCCTGCTGTGTGCGGGTGCGCCAGAAATATCGGTTGCAGTAGTGGGAATAATATTCGTTGTGCTTCATGCGTTCGGCAATAATGAAATTTTCCCATAGTATTCCCATATCACCACGTTCCTCAACAGGATTGAAGGAATTGATAAGCGCATTTCGCACACCATTGTCGTAAAAATATACTTTTCTACTGTGTTTAAGTTCGTTACGTTGATTACGGCTAAACGATGGAAGCCGAAAAATAATGTAAGCCTGTTCCAGTACATCAATATATGCCTCCACCGTTTTAGAATCAATGCCAACCGTTCCGGCAAGTTCAGAATAACTCACCTGTGATCCGACCTGGTATGACAAGGCCTTGAGCAACGTTACCAATTTGTCTGATTTTTTAACTAATCCGAGCGTGAAAATGTCCTTGTATAGATAACTTTCAGTAAGTTGCTGCAACACTTTATTTTCCGATCCTTCAGAAGTGACAACTTCAGGATAGTAGCCGTAAATCAGGCGGTGCCTGAGTAGCCGCATCTCATCCCAAAGTCCATGATGTGCCACCATTTCACCGAATGAGAGCGGGTATAGCTTGTGTTCCCATTTGCGGCCTGTAAGAGGTTCATTAAGACGGTTCGCCAGCTCAAATGCCGAACTGCCGGTGGCAACCAGCTGCACCTCCTTGATATAGTCCGTCACCAGTTTCATTCTCAATCCTATATCTTTGACACGCTGCGCTTCATCAATAACCAAAATCTTTTTGCCTTTAAGAAATTGTCTGAACATGGGGGTGGTCATGTTCTCCAGTCTTGACTGGTCACCGATGTCATCGCCCCTCATCCACAATGTCTCCTCATTTTCGGGAAACATTTCCATCAAAATGGTGGTCTTGCCAGTCTGCCGGCTGCCCATCAAAATAATAGCCTTTCCTTTAAAAAGCTCTTTTTCAATATTTTGTTTAAGAATACGCTCAATCATAAATGCTGTTTTTTAATATTGCAAAGATACAATATTTTTCAATCAATTCCGAAAAAATCATTATTTTTAAGGAATTAATTCCTGAAATTACATGTAAAATCAGGAATTGGCTTAAATCAGCATTCCTTTTTCCCTTGTTGCAAATCCCTTCTGTTCCGCCCGATATAGGT
>CAJOQK010000154.1 GCA_905236885.1 uncultured Bacteroidales bacterium | reverse complement strand
TCATCAGGCAGCAGGCGGCAAGGATAAAGGTGATATGTTTCATGTTCAAACGGGTTTTATGAGATTAGATTCGGATATTTCTGAAAACAAAGATTATAGAATCTGCGCCGTGTGGTTCTTGGTGTCCACCTTGCTGATGGCGTCGGTGATGTTCCTTTCTGTAACATGGTCAATATGGTTTTATTGGTTTATAACGTTATTGTTTGAGGGTTTATTGCTGTTGTTCCAACATCGTATGTTTATTAATCTAACGGATAAGGTATTATGAAACCATGTTTGTATAAACCCTCACTGTCTCCAAACAAATATTCACCATTGACATAATACGTCATCCAGGGGTGGATGCTTTTCAATATATTTTCCATCTTTTTCTCCAATTCCTCAAGAATGGGAGGCCTCTTATCGCCTTGCTGCCATGGTATTGGTATGGCTTTCAATTGGCAATCCACGAGATTTCCCAAGGAATCTATCTGGAAGTGATATATTCGGAAAATGATTTTTTTGACCCCATCCAATTCGGGACAAGAATCTGTCTGTAATGGAAATTTTGCCTTTATGTCTTCCTGATTGAGACTGGCAAGCGATAAGCCATCAACAACTATACGGTTGTGAAATGTTTCCCGTCCAGTTACCCGTCCCTGTTTGAAAGTAATGATTTGTTCATGCTCGTAAAACCTTTCGAAAGCGTCATGTTCGTAAATGAGCATTTTCCCTTGGGCAATCCGAATGTTGCCGGTCAGCCATGTTGCAGCAATTCTGTTTTCATCATAGTACTTGTTGAAAACATGATACATGTCAGATGACGGGATCAAGTGTTCCACTTCCTTTTTCGTTTTATGATTGTAGAAGGAAACTTTGGCGCTGTCAAGATACAATCGCTCATTTTTAATACTCCAATAGCAGGTATAGCCTTCCCAGTTGGCGGTGGAAATAGAGCGGTTTTCCGGCAGTATCCCCATGAAATTATGGAAAAGCATGGAATCTGACTCCATTGGTTTGCCCAATAATGTCCATTTTATCCCATCTGAGAAAATAATGTCACCAGCCTGTCCTGTAGCAAAGGAGTTCAAGGATATTGTTATGGCATAAACACATATAACCAGTCTCTTCATATAATTCTGAAATTTTTTGCAAATATACTCAAAATCCGGACACGGATTCCATGCCTGATGAAAAAAACAAACTCAGGTGCGGAAACACGATTTTTTTTCACTTTCCGCAGTTGAGTTTGCCATTTTTCGGCAAAAACATGCAACTCAGGTGCAGAAACCGATGTTTTTACCCCTGTTTCCGCAGTTGAGTTTAAATTTGCGGCACGGTGAAAAAAGGCGGTTGCCTGACAACTCCGAATCTATTTATCCGGAATTTTTTTTGTGAAAATGAAAAAGGTGTTGGAAAAAATTGTAATTTTGCACAATTATTTAAAACATCTTAGACATGAAAAAGTTATTTATTTTACAATGGCTTGCCATTTTATTCTTTGCGACAGGTGTCGGGTACGCGCAACCGCGAATATGGTATGTGGAACCGGATGTGCAGCCTGGTAGCGGAAATGATTGGCAGCACACCACCTCGTTGGCGGATGCCTTGTCGCAGGCCGCAACTTATGACACCATTTGGTGCATGCGTGGAACATATGAAATATGCTCCAGTGTGCCAAGCGGTGTTTGTCTTTTCGGAGGTTTTGAAGGGTGGGAAACACACTTAAACCAACGGGAACTGAACCTCAACTTTACCGCATTTTCACCATTAAAATCGGATAATTTGACACCTTACTATTATTCAATTTTAATGCCAGATCCTAATTTTAAAAGCACTAATCCGTATGCCTATTGGCACATCCTTTCCGTGAGTGGTGCTACCCAGGTGTTGATAGATGGTTTTATTTTTATGAATGGTGGTTCACTTTATACGTCAGGGGGCGGATTATACCTGTATGAAGTGAGCACGAGTGTTTTCAGGAACCTTATTTTTTTAGAAAATACCGGACAAAGTGGAGCTGGATTATATGCCAATTATGCCACCGACATCACCATGGAAAATGTGATATTCTGCAATAACAATTCTGCGACATCAGGTGGCGGGATGTTTATGTACGAATGCTTCTTTTACATCTGGAATGTATTGTTTGTCGCCAACCAGTCGCAATTGGGCGGCGGATTCTTCCTAGATAATACCACCGCCTACATCTGTCACATGACAACCGCTGTGAACATGGCCAATATTGGAAATGCAGGATATGTATCCAACAGCACAATGTATGTGCGCAATTCCGTAATTTATGGGGATACCAACACTATTGACAGCATATTCATCCAATCCGTTTCCACACCGGATATAGTATACACTTATTCCATCCTTTTTCCTGTTGCATCCTATTACCAGGACAACACCTGCAGCAATGTTAATCCGATGCTGGTGGATCCCAATGATTTCAATTGCAGCCTGCAATCCAACAGTCCCTGTATCAATACGGGCAATAACCTGTATGACCCCATTAATATCACCAAGGATGTGATTGGCAATGTGCGCAAGTGGGATGGCATTGTGGACAGGGGTGCCTATGAATATCAATTCCGTTAAAATAATTGTACAATAACAAATTAAAACATTATTAACATGAAGAAACAGTTGACATTAATAATTTCGTTGTTTGCCCTGGCATGGAGCAGCAGCTGCTATGCCTACGATTTCTATGCGGTGAACAGGCAGGGTGACACCATATACTACAATTTCGGCCAAAACAACACCGTGGAGGTGACCTATTGCAACACCTATTTTGAGGATATTGACACAGGCATCTATTATCATGGTGAAATAGTGATTCCCGATACCGTGGAGTATCAGGGAAAAAAATATGCGGTTGAACTGGGAAAAAGTGCTTTCTGCTACTGCAAACGACTGACCAAGGTGGTGCTGCCCGCGCATGTCACCATCATACCGCAATATTGTTTCGGCGGTTGTGAAAACCTTACTGAAGTGTCCGGATTCCAGCAGCTTGTGCGAATCGAGGACGGTGGTTTCAACAACTGCAAAAAACTGGCCGTCGATTCCCTCCCGGGCAAACTGCAGCGGGTGGGCAATGGTGCGTTTTGGGGCTGCTCAAGCCTGCACATCGACCATTTTCCGAAAAGCTTGTCTTTGATAGGAGGCAGCGCATTTGCCAACATTGACAGCCTGGCGGATGTGCTGGTCATACCCACTTCCATTAAAACTTTTGCAACTCAGGCGTTTAAAAACACTCGAATCAACACGCTCGTGCTGCCTTATTTGGCCAAATGGCTACAGGGGGGAATGGGTTACGCAACACCGTTACAGGAGGGCATTTACCACAAGGTGATACTGCCCGACACACTGCAGTTTTTGCCCAATCAATATTTTCTGGGCTGCACCATCGATTCAGTGGTCATGCCAAGCCGGCTGAAAAGAATCGGATCACAGGTGTTTAAAAATAGCAGCATCGCCTACTGTCCTATTCCGCCATCATGCGATTCATTGATGGGAGCTTTTATCAACTGCCGGAACCTGCGTGAGGCGGACCTCTCCCAAACCGCCATCACCACCATGGGCATGACGGAATTCGGAGACCCACGCTATGCCGCAATGAAGGGAACTCCGCTCTTGAAGATCAAACTGCCCAAAGGTCTGAAGTGGCTGAGTTCAAGCTATATTGCAGATTCAGCGCAGATTCTGGTCTTTCCACCCACGGTAAAAAAGATGAGACACATAATTTATGCCTATGCAAAATATGGTCATGTCTTCCTGTCTGCCACTCCCCCTACAGTGGAGAACTTCAGCACGGACCCCGTACAGCTTGGGGAGGATACGCTGCGTGCCATCTATGTGCCCTGCGCCTCACTGGAGAGCTACCGGAACACGAAGCCCTGGTCGCAGTCGCGCAACCTGCATGGCGTGCATTTCAGGAACGAGGAGATAGTTTTCGACACCGTGTGTGTGAACCACATCTGGAACCGTTTCGGTTTCAAGCCGAAAAAGGCCGGATTCTATACGGCATTCGTTCCCAACGACAATGACTGTGACTCCATGTTCATGATCGAGATCCGCCATCTGCTGAACGACAGCGGCGGAAAAATCACTGAAGGCTCCGTCAGGGCGGACACAACGGGCGGCGGCAAGGCCATCCGCTGGAGCTGGCAGGGAACTGCGGACTACTATGAGGTGTACCGCAACGGCACCAGAATCGCCACGGTCACGGGAACCTCCTACACGGACTCCGACATTGCCTACAATGTGGAATACTGCTACGAGTTTGTGCCTGCAGCCGGCCGGTGCGAAGGCATGAAGAGCGCGAAACAGTGCATCACCCTTTATAAGACTGGTGTCAGGGAAACTTCAAAGGATTATTTTTCTGTGCAGCCCAACCCCGCCAGCGAAAAGGTGCATGTGACCTGTAACCAAACAATTCGGAACCTCTTCCTGTATGATGTCACAGGCAGGGAATGCCTGCGCATGGAGGTCGGTACAGCCCAAACCGACGTTAACCTCTCCGGCCTGCCACGCGGCCTCTACCTGCTGAAAGTGCAGACCGACAGCGGCAGCACAGTAAAGAAAGTGGTTGTGGAATAGGTTCCGGTTTCGGAATTCATACAGGGCAGCGACAACACCGCTGCCCTTTTTCCTGACTTCGTCATTGGGACACCCAAAAATTTTCGTCAAAGAGTTTTTCAATGGGTTTATGGCGTTTCATAACCATTGTTC
>CAJOQK010000153.1 GCA_905236885.1 uncultured Bacteroidales bacterium | reverse complement strand
GAGCCGGTACCGTTCGATGGCTTTGGCGTCGAAATAACTGTAAGGGTCAAACGTGGTGTTGGCCTTGTCGGTGAAAAATACCCAGCAGACCTCCTGGGAGAAGATGCTCAGGCAGCAGCCTGCCAACATGATGGTGATGAGAAATCTTTTCATTATTTGTCAATTTAAATTTGCTGCATTCAACTTACAAATGCAGCTTTGTTAAACATTAAAATTACAATAATAAACAATTCTACAACAATATAACGTAAAAATGCGGAAAATATTACACGAGATTTCTGAAAAATATCTTTGCGTCATTTTTTAGAAGTCCCCTTAAGTTTGCCATTCGGACGCTATTTCCGGATATGGTTCAGTTTTTTTGACCCAAATAACCTGTCAGCGCGTAAAGTGGAATGTTTTCCATCCATCCCTGGTCAATATAAGGTTTCATAGAACAGCGGAGACCTTTTAGCCCCTTCCCGGCATGGTCGATGTTGACTTTTTCCATTCCACTAACTGATTATATAGTTTTCTTTTCATTGTAATCGCATTATTATTGACGAATATTTGCCATGAAACAACACTTTTATTGACGAATGTTTTTATGCACTGAACGGCATGACAAAAATATTATTGTAAGTTATTTTTTTTTGTGGTAAAGGGGAAATCAAATGTATAAAATGATTATTTTTGCGGACAAATTTGGAGTTGAATTCCAGTTTTGTCCATTTTTAGTGTATTTATATGATAAACAGGATTATACAGAAAGAATTATTGCGTTTGGCGCAATCGTTTCCTGTCGTAACGCTGACAGGTCCCAGGCAATCAGGTAAAACAACCCTGTGTAAGATGGCTTTTCCGGAATATGAATATGTCAATTTGGAGAATATTACGTTACGTGAGCAGGTTGCTTCCGATCCGCAGGATTTCTTACATCGGCATGAGCATGGATTAATTGTGGATGAGGTGCAGTATCTGCCTGATCTCTTTTCCTATATTCAGATTTGGGTGGATGATGACCGCAAGCGGCGCGTGATTCTCACCGGAAGCAGTAATTTTTCCCTGATGGAAAAGGTCAGCCAGTCGTTGGCGGGGAGAGCCGCTGTCCTGACTTTGCTGCCGTTGTCGTTTGAGGAGTTGGCCGTCAATGGCATTAACACTGATTGCCTGATGCTGAATGGCGGGTATCCTGCGGTATGGGGTAACCTGCAGCTACCGAAGGATGTTTATGCCAATTATTACATGACTTATGTGGAACGCGATTTGAGACAATTGCTGAATGTAAGGAATCTCAGCTCTTTCCATCAGTTTATCCGCCTTTCGGCCGGACGTGTCTCATGTGAGTTTGTCGCTTCCGAATTTGCCAATGAATTGGGTGTGGACATTAAAACTATCCGGCAGTGGGAGGGCATTTTGGAAACCTCCTATATTACTTTTATGCTTCCTCCGTACTACCGCAACATAGGGAAAAGGATTGTGAAGACATCCAAAAGATACTTTATGGATACTGGTCTGCTGTGTTATCTTCTTGACATTTCCAGTGAACAGCAGCTGGCCGACCATCCCTTGCGTGGGGCAATTTTTGAAAACATGGTGGTGGCAGAAATGGTAAAACGGTATTATAACCGTGGAAAAATCCCCAGACTCTATTATTACAGGGACAAGTCTCAGAATGAGGTGGATGTGGTGGATGAAATATCTTTCGACCGATTGTGTGCCTATGAGATTAAATCTTCCAGGACATACCACCTCTCCTTTAATAAGGGCTTGGACTACTTCCGGAAACTGTACGGGGACAGAGTTGTCAGTTCTATGGTGCTTTACGACGGACAGGAAAAATCAGTTTCACCTGATAACGGTTTTATCAATTTCAGGGACTGGTCTCCAGATATAGGATGCTTTCCGCTCAGAACTTCATCATCAGACCCAGTTCTATAGTACGGTCGTAGGCATATCCGATGAGATAGGAAAAGTAGGAGGAATGTTCATTCGGGTCATACCATGATCTGCCATTACCGAAAAACGCATCGGAGTGTAACTTGGCAAAGAGGGTGAGCACGCTGTAGTTCACCCGCAGGGTCATTCCGTAGTCCCAAAGTTGATGGTTGGTGCACTTGTAAATGTAATTCATAGGCGCCCCATCCTGCAATCCTTCCGTATTTAAGGTCAGATTCAGGTCGGAAGGGTGTATCCATGAGCCGAAAATGCCGATTTCCAATGCGCAGCCCAAACCGTTATAACCGCTGGAGAGCCGGAAGTGCTGGTAGAATTCCAAATCCAGCTGGCTCGCATATACGGTGGCTTTTTTCACATCAAGGGAACTGTTATTTGAAGCCCATAAACTGAAATTCAACAAATCCTTGTCAATATTGCAGTCGCGTTCGCCAAGTTCTAAGGAAATTCCCCATCCGTATGTTTTGGTGACGTTTCGCAGGTAGTATAGTCCGACATGGGCAGCATCGGAATAGGGCTGTTTGTATCCGTATTTTTCAGGTCTGGCAAGCAGTATGCCATAGCTGAAGTAAGCCCCTATTTTGTTCTTGGCATGGTCGCCCCAGGTTGACGGATTGTCGTGGCGGCCTCCCATGGTGTAGCTCTCCAGCCATTTGTATTCATGCGAGCCTCTGCTTATCAGGGTGCTCTTCATCATCGGGTCTTTTGGAGTGTCGGTCAAGGCGATATCCTCGCAGTATCCGTTGTACCATACACAAAGTGTGTCTGTCGGGCCAAAGCTTGTCAGTTCAATCTCCACTTTCCCAGGGAAGGCGAAATCAAACCTTACGTGACGATAGGTGTAGAGCCGTCCGTCCGCACGTCGGATGTGGTAATGGAGCGCATCTCCCAAGGCATAGTTGTGTGGTGTTATGTACAAGGATTTGCCATTCTGTGTGATGTCGAAGGTCTTTTCAGGTTGGTGCAGGGAGGGGTTCAGGAACCGTCCGGCTTGCGGCACGCCGTAGCCGACCGCATAGTCGTAATAGGGGTAGAGGTCTGCGCATTTTTCGATTTCCCTCTTCAGCTGCAAGGCTGTCTGTTCCGGATGGTTCTGCCAGGCGCAGGCGGCAAATCCGGCCACCAATGGGCAGGAGAAGGAGGTACCGGCCACCCATTTGTAGGTATGGTCGCTGTTGGGGGCGGCTACACGGCATTCAAAGGCGTAGGCCGAGACATTGGGCTTCAGCCTTCCGTCGGCGGTGGGGCCGTAGGAGGCAAAATCCTGATGGTTTTCATTGGTCGGGTTGATGCCGCCCACGGTGAGCACATTCTCCGCATCGGCGGGCAGGATGATGCCCGGCCAGCTCTTTTCCGTACCTTCGTTACCGGCGGAGTTGCAGATCAGGATTCCTTTTTCCACGGCCATGTTGGCTGCCTTGCTGATAGGGGAGGTGCCGTCCGTTTCGGAGGGCCAGTGGTTGATGTTGCCATAGCCTAAGGAGCTGCTGATGAGCTGTGCGCCGTTCTTGTCGGCCCATTCCAGTCCCATGACCCACCATACCTCCTCCTTTTTCGGCTCCGGACCCACTTCGGTGCGGGCCAGCAGGAACTCCGCCTCCGTGGCTAATCCGATGGCGCAGCCGCTCTGCATGTCCAAACCGCAGATGCAACTCAAGGTCATGGTGCCGTGGCTGTTCCAGCCATAGACGTTCTCACATTTCTTGGGAAAATTGTAGGTGCTCAGAATCTGATGGTTGTCGCGCAGGTGCTGGAAAGCCTCATGTTTGTCCACCATGGGGAAACCGCCGTCCAGCACTGCGATGCGGATGCCTTTGCCCCGCGTGCCCGCCTTGACAAACTCCTCGCCGCCCATTCGCTTCAGCTGCGCATGCAGGCTGTAGGGCTCAGCAGGAGCCGAAAG
>CAJOQK010000152.1 GCA_905236885.1 uncultured Bacteroidales bacterium | reverse complement strand
AGGGGAAAAACGAAAACCGAAATGTAGTCTCGTCCTCGTGAAGCGATGCGTTAAAGAGGACCGGCTCCTTCATCTCTGTCAACACTGCGGAAAAGAAGTCAACCCAGAATAAGGAACGCCCTGCCGAAGCATCTACATAATAGTCTTGCGCCGCATCCAAAATGCTGTCCTCCGGCCAGTTGATGAAGTAGGTGAGCGGAAAATGCACACCATATACGGTGTCGAAAGGCAATTCCGCCAAAGGGTTGTGAGGCCGATGAAGTTGCTGTTCCAACTGCAACACCGGTAGATAGAGGGCAAACATGGTTCTCAGCAGAGGGTTCATTTCAAAAACTTTGTAGAAATACTTCAGGGCGCTGTCGTCCGGATGGATGACCACCGGAGTGCGGTCATAAAAGGTCTCCCAATCGTTTTCATAGAAGGAAGAATCCATGCCGGTGGGGGGCTTTACAGGCTCGTGTTCCAATAAATATTCCCAATAGTAGTATTTTCCCATCCATAATGTGGCTTCTTCATCAAGCGGATTTTGCAGCAACTTCCGGTGGCACGCTTCAATATCCTCCCACCTTTGTTTGTCGCGCTGCGTCTCTATAATGGGATTTCCGTATTGCGGCCGGATGTCCGATGGCAAGATGAACTGGTAGTTCACGTGTGCGTAACAACGGACGGGCTTACCGTTTTCGATGCCCGGTTCCCATTTGGGCATCGTTTTCACGACGCTGATGAGCTCATCGGCAAATCCGTAGTCGCTTGGAGGCCATGAATCGTCTTTCACAAACCCGATGGAACCATCCTTTTCCACAATAAATTCCACGCGGGCTCTATATTCCTCCAAATTCCGCAGCGCTTCCGGCGGATAGTGAATAGCCTTTTGGATGAACGAGGCACAGGCCTCTTCACCGCCAGGAAAAATCGGCGGGATTGTTTCGTAGCCCCCGCCTGTGTGATTCACCACCATATCCACGTAGTCCGTGTCCACAAGTGCCACCAACAGATTCACCACGCGATTCTCTTTTTTCGGTTCAGGGCACTCCGTATAATAGGAAACGCTGTTCTTACTGTCCTTAAACTCCAGTATGTAAGGAGTTTCATATCCTGAACAGTGGGTGCAATGCGGATAATGTATGAACTCAATCTCTGTCAGGATTTCCTTGATTTGCTGCCACTCAGAAGGCAACAGCTGCCGACTGCCCGAGTCGACGACGCCCTCGTCCCACTCATTGCCATAGTATTCATTCTCGGTCACATCCACAAGCCCGGTATCGCTCACCAGCATAAAGGTGGTATGCTGCACAAATCCCCTCAAGGCTCTGCCCTTCTGCCATGTCAACAGCACATGGTCGCCCGTTTGCCGCACTTGTATGAACAGCGGGTGCGCGAATTCCGGGATGTAGTTCAACCGGAGAACGCACTCCTCTTTGTCAAGGGAAATGTCGCGAAGGGGCTTGACGTCAGCTAGCCTCATATAGAAGACCACTTCCCCGACAGCGTCGTTCATGTCCCCGTCTTCCTTATCGTCAAAAAAGTAATTTTTAGGGAAGTAGTCGTTGAAATTCCAGCGGTCACGGTGCTGCTGTGCGGACAGCGGCAGGACAGCAACCACAGAAACGGTCAGACTCAAGACGAACATCCATAAAACCTTGTGCATAACAATTCGCTTGGAACTTCTGGTTCTTATACCCTTCACGCCGTATCTGCAAACGATGCAAGTTCCGTAAAACATCCTCCGAAGAAAACGACGCTGCAAAGATACAACTTCATCTATATGTAAGACGCAGAAAAGCAAAATGGTTGCAGGCGCGGCACATTTTTTTCTCTATCGTATCAAAAAAAGTGTATTTGTGCTCCTGTTTTTGATTGAAAATCAGGAGTAAAACTTTGTATTTTCAATTAAAAAAACGAAGCAAAAAAACAATCAAACTGCATGCTTGCGTCGTATCTGCATCAATTATAGTCAAAAATGTCAAAAGACTTACGACAATGGCAGAAAAGTGTCGAAAAATGAACAGTTAGTCACTTTTTTGAAAAAAATCAAGATATTAACGTTGCCCATGTCATGGAATTGTT
>CAJOQK010000151.1 GCA_905236885.1 uncultured Bacteroidales bacterium | reverse complement strand
CAGCACATGCAGCGGGGCGGATGGAAGCCATTCGCTGCCACGGATCACATGGCTGATGCGCATCAGGTGGTCGTCCACGATGTTGGCCAGGTGATAGGTGGGCAGCTGGTCGGCCGATTTCCACAGCACCTTGTCGTCCAAAATGGAGCTGTTAATCACCACATCGCCGCAGACCATGTCGTGCACTGTGATGTCCTCGCCCGGCTCGATTCGGATGCGGACCACATACTGTTCGCCCGCCTCAATGCGCCGTTTCACCTCATCTGCCGGAAGCGTCAGACTGTTCCTCATCTGCATCCGCGTATGGGAATCGTATTGGAAATTTTTGATTTCCTGCCGTTTGGCTTCTATTTCTGCAGGGGTGTCAAAGGCAATGTAGGCGTGGCCGTTCTCCAGCAGGAAGTCGGCGTACTGCCTGTAAATGGGTTTGCGTTCCGACTGGCGGTAGGAGATGCCTTCGCTGTTGGGAATATGCACCCCTTCGTCAAAAGTGATGCCCAACCATTGGAAGGCCTCAATGATGTATTCCTCCGCGCCCGGCACAAAACGGGTGCTGTCGGTATCCTCAATCCGTAAAATCAGTTTGCCGTTGTGCTGCTTGGCAAACAGGTAGTTGTACAATGCGGTGCGCACACCGCCGATATGCAATGGCCCCGTCGGGCTGGGGGCGAATCTGACTCTGATGTTATCCATGTCTCTTTTTTTAATTCAAATAGCAAAAATAGAAAAAAAATTGATAGCATTTCATTCCAAAGGAATATTTTTTTTTAACGCAGTAAGGCTTTTTCTGGTGAGGTATGCTCCTGATATTTTTTGAGATTATGGTGAAAAAGCTGTTGGATAGGTTGAAACATCTTTTCAATCAAACGTTTATCTTTTGTGATGATTTCAATGTTTCCCTCCATTTCCTGTAGGTAGGGGATAAAAATGCCGTAATCGGTCTGCAAAGGGAAGGGGAGGTTGACTTCAAGCAGGTAGTGCCGGCCTTGTTCGCTGTTTACCGGTGTCAGGCTCATTTTTTGGATAACAACGGGAATGCGCCCGTATTCCTGATAGGGGAACTGGTCCAGTCGGACAAAGGCCTGCTGGCCCTGCCTGACCTTGCCGGCTCCATGTGCGGGTAGGGCAATTTTCCCTTGGACATGGATTTCCTGCGTGGGAAGAATGGTTGCCAGAGTGTGTCCTTCCTTGATATATTGGTGTGCCTGTGCATATTCCGTCAGGCTGACGATGCCTTTAATCGGACTCTCAAACAGGTAATTTTGTCTCCATTTTTTGATTTCCGCCTTCAGACTTTCTTTGGCATTTTGGAAATCAAGCAGACGGTTGCCGGTTTCTTCCGACATCTGTTTTTCAATCGCGAGCAGTTCGCCTTGCAGGTGTGTAATTTGTAGATCAATGTCGGCAATCAGCTGTTTTTGATTCTCTAAGGATTGTAATCTGTTGACATGTTGGCTCCTGCTCTCTTCGTATGCAATCAGGGAAAGGTGCTGTTGTCGGTAAAGTAGGGAGTCTGCCTGATACAGCCGCGTTTGGATTTCCACACACTGTTGGTTGTATTGTAGTTGGTTGCATGCATAACTCCTGATTTTTCGCTGGATGCCGATTTCTTTGAGGAGCAGGTTTTTTTTGTTTTTGTCAAAATGTTGTATGCGCTGTTTTCTGTATAATTGGCAGGCTATGACAAATTGGTTGTAAGTGTTTTGCAATTCGCCAAGCCGTAAATCCTTGCAAAGTAGCTGCGGAAGGCTGTCTTCTGGCAGGCTGTCCAGCAAACGGGACAGAATCAGAATGTCCTGCCATTCGGCAGTTGAGTTCAGTACAGCAATGGCTGCATGTGCCGGAACTGTATCCCTGTCTTTGACAAAAAAATGGGCGATGCCTCCTCCTGTCTGCGCTTTCAGTTCAACGGGAGGTGGTACTGTTGTGATGAGGATAGGGGCTTGAATGATATCCGGAAAATGAAATATGTAACTGAAAATTAGGATTGCAGCAATGAATAGGGCGATAACCAGGCTTCCGCAGCGAATCAGGTAGTGCGGTGGACGGTTCAGAATTTCCTGGGCATCTTCTTTTTTTAAATGTATCTCCTGCATTTATCCTCCCATTTCCAGTTGATTCTTAACTAATTGGTAATAATGTCCCTGTTGTTGGACCAGTTGTTCGTGTGTGCCGGATTCCACCAACCGACCCTGATGAAGCACCACAATCATATCGGCATTCCGGACTGTACTCAATCTGTGTGCGCTTATGAGAACGGTCTTGCCGGAGAAAAATTGCCGCAAATGCTGCATGACAATACGTTCATTGTTTGCATCCAAGGCATTGGTTGCTTCGTCAAAAAAAAGAAAATCTGGATTCTTGTACACTGCCCGCGCTATCAGAATACGCTGTTTCTGTCCTTGACTGATGCCGTTGCCCTCCTGTCCGATAAGGGTGTTGTACCCTAATGGCATGCTTTCTATCATTTCTTGGATGTTGGCGACTTTCGATGCGTAAACGAGCCTGTTTTTGTCAATTGTCTCTTCTCCGATCGCGATGTTGTGTGCGATGCTGTCCGAGAAAATGAAACCTTCCTGCATGACAGTGCCGCAGCAGTTTCGCCATGAACGCGGATGGAGGTTTTCAAGCCGGATTCCTCCGATTTTGATGCATCCTTCGGAAGGTGGATAAAACCCTAAGAGAAGTTTGATTAAAGTGGTTTTTCCCGACCCGCTCATACCTACAATGGCACAAGTTTTTCCATGTGGAATGTGTAGCGATATCTCTTTGAGTACTGGTGGGGAAAAAGGATTGTACTGGAAAGATAGATTTTCAATCAATATCTCCTTTTCCATGGGGATGAGTTGGTAGAGCCGTTGGTCATTCAGTTCCTCATCTTTTTTCTGATGAATTTCATTAAGCCGTTCCCAACTGATTTTTGCATCTTGAGCCTGTTGTATGAAAGCTATCAACTGGTAGATGGGAGCGTTCATTTCACCTATGATGCTTTGTACGGCCATCATCATGCCCAAACTCATACGCCCCTCTATGACAGCCTTTGCACTTAGGAAGGTGATAAGCAAATCTTTTAGCGTGTTGATTAAAAATGCGCCGCTTTGCTGGATTTGGGACAGTCCCAATCCTTTCATATTGATTTGGAACAGTTTGGTTTGTATATGTTCCCATTCCCAGCGTTTTTGTTGCTCACAGTTGTTGAGTTTTATTTCCTGGATGCCGGTAATAATCTGGATGAGGTTGCTCTGTTCTTTGGCTGACTGCACAAACCTTTTTTGGTCAATCATTCTCCTTTTTTTTAGAAAAGCGGCTATCCAACCCGCATAGCAGACCGATGCTGACAGAAAAATAAGAAGCAGTTGCAGGTTGTAGTAGGCCAACACGATGGAAAAAGCGAACAGGCTGAACATGGAAAAAAGCGTGCTGAGGGATGATGAGGCGAGGAAGGATTCGATGCGCCGATGATCTCCTATTCGCTGCATAAGGTCCCCTGTCAGTTTGGTGTCGAAAAAGCCGATGGGCAGATGCATCAGTTTTGCCAGAAAATCTGCGATGATGGAAATATTGAGCCGTGCGGTGATATGTAATAGGATCCAGGAACGGATGAATTCAATGCCAATTTGTCCCAGATAAAGAAACAACTGCGCGATGAGTACCATGGTGACAAAGTGCAAGTTTTGACTGCTAATGCCATAATCCACCATACTTTGGGTAAGAAATGGGATAATCAGGCCAATCCCTGTTCCGACGGCCAGTCCGATAAAAATTTGTCCAATCAGTTTTCGGAAGGGACGCAGATATTGGAACAGGTGTCGGTAATCTTTTTTTTCTTCCGCTTGTCCCTCCCGTTCATAAAATTCGGGCTTTGGGGTCAGCAACAGGGCTATGCCCTCTTTCCCTGCTCCGTTTTGACTGCTGGTCCAGTGCTGTAGAAATTCCTCCTTGTGGCAGGTGATACACTGGAATGCCGGATCAGCCACCTCTACAATCTCCTTTTTGCCGGAAATGTTACAAACTACCACAAAGTGCTGCTGATCCCAATGGACAATGCAGGGAAGGGTCGCTTTTTTCAGTCGTTCAAAATCGGTATGCACTCCCATGGTGGTAAATCCTATTTTTTCCGCCGCTTCACTGATTCCCAACATGCTGACCCCTTCTCTCTGGAGATGGCATATCTCCCTGAGGTAAGCCATGGAGTACTCCTTACCGTAATATTTGGCAATCATCCTCAAGCATGCCGGGCCGCAATCCTTGGCATCCATTTGTGGAAAGAAGGGAATTTTTTTCATCATTTTCTTTTTTGCAGTCTAAGGGTGGTTTGTTTCGTCCTTTTATCCGGAATACTTTGTCTGTAATTTTTTTTAAGGGAATTTCAGGTGTTAGCAGGCCATTTGACAGACAAACTGTATTCCGGAGCAGGACATGGGTTCGTTTGGGCGCTTATGGCCGGAAGTTGTCTGTTCCCAATTGATGAGTGTGTGAGTGTTTGTTGAGGGGATGCTGAGTGTAAAGGAAAACATGGTCACAACTTCCGGCATAAGGGGACCCAATCTATATCACGTTTTTTGTTCCATGTTTATCATATCATGTTTTGTTTGCAGTATCTGTTTTTTTTGTTTTCTTTGGCAATACAGACTGTGGCACAGCCCTTCCATCAGGCAAATTAGGGGAATGAGAAGGCATAGGTAATAGCAGCAGTCATAAACCATGTTGTAAGTTTTGAGTAGGGGTGGGTGCGGATTATTGGGAAGCCGCCCGTTTCTCCGGTATTCCTCCAGCATGACTATGTATTTCTCCATATCGGCTTGTTTGCAGCGCCGGACGAAATTTTCCTCGTCATCTTTGAACATGAATGGGAAGCCGTCCTGTCTCCAATACTGCTGGAGTGGATGGTTGAGAAAAAGTACAGCGTCAAACAAATCTCCCACTTTTTTGTGTCCCCTTTTTTCCGGTGCCTGCCATCCGTCATAAAGCTCATCTTTCAATATACAGTCCTTGACAAAAACACCGAATGGATATCCGACCTTTTTCGCCGCCTCGTCCCAAAGCCCCATGGCGGTGGGTAGGCTGAGCATGAAGGTGCATCTGCAGTCTGTGGTCAGGTAAACTACTCCCACTTTTCCTGGGAATGCCTCCTCCAGATAGTCGATGGCCTTTTTGTCACTTGTAATCTCTCTATATCCATGCACATTGTTGAGGATGACCAACAATTTGTTTCGGGATGGGTCTTTGGCGATTTGTCGCCGATAGTGATTAACCATGTTCACCCCCATGATGCTGTCCGCCGCTTTTTCCGCCGCCCAAACGTCCGTGCTCTGCTCCAAAAATGCGTCATGGTTGCTGAAATTCCATCGGATTTGCAGGGTGGAGTCATGGGTGATGTTGTAGTTGTGGAAGCGCAGCATGAAATCAAACAGGTTTCTGTTGGTAAAAATAGGCCACCATGCGATACATGTTCGCACAAGATCGGCTGCTGCTGCCTCCGTCAGGCTGTCGTTCCCGTAATCGGTAAGTAGGAAGTGTTCCAGGGCCTGCTGCTGGTCCAACCGTCCGTATTCTGTGGAGATGTTCCCGATTTTTTGTGCGAACCGTTCATTGAGTATGTATTGGGAAAGAAAATCCCATTGCGTGTATTCGGGATGGTGCCGCTCGCTGAAGACCACAATGTCGAATTTTTCAAACATCTCATCCATGATGCGTTCCGGTTTTTTTGCGTTTGCTCCAAACGAACGGGCATATTTCAGCTGTTCCCACAGGGGAATGGGTGGAAAGGAGACCAAAGAATTATAGGCATCCGAAAAGTTCTCTTTTTCCAATTTCCATTTGTAAACTGGTTTTCCAATGGCCGGAAGCAACAGCACCAAAAGGAGAACCAATTTTGGGGCAACGGCTTTTGGTGTTGTTTCCAACATGATTCGGCTGCCACTTAATTTTTCACATACATTTTGTTTTTGTGTAATATGGCATATACATTCAGCAAGAAGAAGAGGAATGAGGCATGCAAGGCAGCAGCACAGGACAGCATTGTTGTCCTGTAGCCATTCATGTCGTGCACAAGCATATTCCCAAGCGTATAATGTCAGATCCCGTTGCCAGACATAATTTGTCAAAAAAGGGTGGCATCTGGATGCTGCAAATGGTACAATGCTGTATAGTAGCGTCTTGTAAAAGCAATACTTTCCTGTGGAACCTTGGATGCGTATCCTCATGAGATATTGGAACAAACTGCGTCGTAAGAAAATGAAGCAGATGACATGGCAGATGCCTCCCATCACCATCATCCATTCCATGACACAAAGCCGGAAGGGGGGCTTGAACAGGCAGAGCCATGCCATGGTCAACAAGTAGCAGCCGCAGCCATCTCCCAAAAGGGCCATTCCTCTTCTCCAAAAACCTGCTGTTTTCATATGTTAATGTATTACTGTATGTAACAATAGTTAATGATTGGCGGGGCGGCGGGGCATCTAGGATCGGGATAGTCCCAATTCTCATTGCCGTAGGCCTCTACCACGAGTTTCCAGCAGACCCCGTTCTGCCTATGACAGCTATAGAATTCTGCGCAGCGGTGGCAGGTGCTCTCTTTTCTTATCTGATTTTGTGAAAGTTGGTAAAGGGAACGAGCCTTTTCCGATTCCCATACCTCCATTATACTTTGTGTGCGCAAGTTCCCGATGATGAAGCGAGGATCCCAGTAAAGTTCCTCGCAAATGCCAACTTTTCCGTCCGCTAATACGTAAAATCCGTTGATATTGCCTGTGCAACGCGCCCTCTTGGCGAAATTTTCGCGTTTGATATCTATAGGAGCGGTCGATTCATGGAAGTCGGCGGGCTCCTGACAGCTTATTTCGCAGTTTCCCCGGTATTTTGCTACGAAATTTTCACGAAATTCCTCTATGCGTTTCCATTGGGCCAAAGTGGTGCGGTATTGCAGAAAACCCTCCATCTTCTTATATATGCTGAATTCTGCTGGTGCTAAACTGATTTCTGTTATGTTCCCGTAAGCGGTCAGGTGTCGCAGAAGATTTTCGATACTTGCCAGTGAATCGTTGAACCGGGTGATGACTGATTTTACTTTTACATGGATTTGATGCTTTTCCAATAGTTCCAGTGTCTGTTTCAGCTGCTCGAAATAGCTTTCCGGCACTTGCAGCAGCTTTTTCAGGGTTTGTGCGTCCCAAGCGTCTATGGACACCTGCAATTCTTTGAGTCCTGCCGCTTTCAATCGGAGAATGCGTTCTTCACTAAGTGGAATTTTTGTGGAAATATAGGGCGCATATCCGTGTTGGTAAAGGCATTGCAGGATGCGCTCGACACCGGGGAAGAGGAAAACCTCGCCACCGGAAATGTCAATGGAAAGGGTGCCGATCCGATCCGCCTCCTCAATGATGGAGATCCATTTGTCTGCGGATAGCGGATTTTCGATCTGGTGTTTTTTGTCTGCGTAGCAGTAGATGCAGTTGGTGACACACCGGTTGGTCAGCATCAGGTTCAGCTGGTGGGGAAAATAGCTGCGGCTTTGTTTGAAATCCCAGTCTTTCTTTGGAATAAGGAAAGCTTGTGGCGGTTGAAGATCCTCTCTCACCCTGTTTTCGGCGGAAATGATGAAATAGGGCGGAATCCAGTTTCTAAGAACTGTTCCGTCAGGTAGTTTCTCTTTATATTCCATCAGGTTCTTTTCGCTGTTTTCAAAACAGGGGGCAAGGAATGTAGCGATGGCTTCCGAATCCATTCCGGTCTCTTCCGCAATTTTCGACAGGGTCTCCGCATAACTGAGCTTGCCGTCCCAATAGGCAAACATAATGGCATATAGGGGTGCAGTCATTTGCAGAAAATTCCCGTCCGCACGCTCCGGCTGGCTGAAAGAACCCGTTCCCTTGCTGTTGGCGATAAAGGCACAATGTTTGTCCGGCAGCAGGGTGTAGGCGGGGTTAATCATGTATTTTTGTTCAGGTTTGATGTTCATTTTGTCTGTTTTTAAAGGGTAAAAGGATGTACCTTTAAGGTACATCCTGAATGAATGTTAGTCGGTGATATCGAACACTTTCTTGCTTTTGGACTTGCATCCGCTGCTGCAAATGGAAACTGTTACAGTGGAGGTTTTGCACACTGCGCATTCTTTGTCGCATACGTCATTGCCAAGTCCGTTGCTGCTGCCTACTGTGCTTTCACAGGTGAAAGTGGTGCCCCCTACGATTTGATTCATTTCCTCACGGGTCATTCCCATGGACACATTCATTTCTTTGTTGTCAATTAACTCTTTTTTCATTTTTTTGGAATTTTAAGTTTGTTATTTTATTTTTTATTTTGAACATAAAGGTGTGCCCTTAATCCTTCCCTGTAATCGGCCACGCTACTACAGGGCGTAAGCTAGGTGAACTTGTTCAGTCCCAAAAGGCAACGTCGTTTAAGACGGTTTGATTTGTACAGCTGTTCGTTTGGCGATGGCTTGTAATCAAATCGGATTACAAAACCTGCATATAGGGATAAAGGTTTTATAGGGTTTGTATGTTTGTTTTTTGTTTTCATTTGTGAAAGTTTTTGTCTATACAAAAGTACATTTATTTCCAATTCGAACAAAAAAAACGAAAAAAAATTTTTAAAAATGATAAATAGTTATGAACAAGATATTTATAAAATCATGCACAAAAGCGTGGATATGTAGCAAGTAATTGAAAACTATAAAAATATATAAAATATAAAAATTTTTCTGATGTTCCGGTTTTCAATCTTGGACGGAAATTTTGGAAGCATTTTTCCAGGAATCATCTTTTTTTTGGAAGATTTAGGCGGCGAGAAAAGAGTCGTTTCCAATTGAAAAATAGTGTAATATATTTAATAGAAAAATGTAATTGTTGATGCAATTATTGTATTGTTAATGCTTTACAACAATCTACAATGTGTTGATTTTTTGTTGGAAGAAATGCCAAAGTGTCTCTTCTGGTAGCGGGGCGGAGAGATGAAGTTCCTGTTTGCTGACAGGATGTTGGAAAATCAGTTCTTTGGCGTGCAGGCTGATGGAGCCGTCCGGATTGGAACGCGGTGCCCCATATTTCAAATCCCCCTTGATTGGGCAGCCGATGGCGGACAGTTGTGCGCGTATTTGGTGATGACGCCCCGTCTTTAACTTTATTTCCAGCAGATTGTAATGATCTGAATGTGCCAGCACGCGGTAATCCAGCTCTGCCCGTAGAAACCCTTTTTTCTCATGGAGTGCGGTTTCCGAATAATTTTTGGCTTCAATTTTCCGCAGATAGTGGATGAGTGTGCCGTCTGTTTGCGGAGGTTGGTTCTGTACAATGGCCCAATATGTTTTGACAATGTTCCTTTCCTTCACCATCTGGTTCATCCGGCTGAGTGCCTTTGAGGTTTTTGCAAAGAGTACAATGCCACTTACCGGACGGTCGATACGGTGAATTACACCACAGAACACATTACCCGGTTTCTGGTACTTTTCTTTCAGGTAGGCTTTGACACGCTCATTCAGAGCTTCGTCTCCCGTTTTGTCTCCCTGCACCAGTTCCCCGTTTCGTTTGTTGATGGCGATAAGGTGATTGTCTTCATAAAGGATGGAAAGAGACATGATTTTTAGGTAATGGATTATTGCACTATTCCAAATCAAAGCAGGTTTGTGGATTGATGGTGTGCCCTTGGCTCCAGATTTCGATATAGGTTATATTGGAATCGGGCTTTGTATGGGCGATGACTTGTCCTGCCCGCACATATTCGTTTTTTCGCACCAGAAGCTGGCCGCAATTCCTGTAAATGCTGATCATGTTGTCCGGATGCTGGATGCAGCATGTCCCTTTTTCCAGCGTAAGAATGACGTTCCCTTCCGCAATTGCATAAATTGGTTGGGTGCGGAAGGTGAGAATTCCGACAGCGGGCTGTTGTTCGCTGTACCGTCTCATAAGTTTTCCAAATACGGGCTGGAACAACATGTTGTATTTCTTTTTGTTCTTCTGTTCAATACGGGTGGAGGCGTTGCCTTCCGCCTCCTGCTTTTGCAGGGTGATGTTCAGTAGCAGGCTGTCCTCTTTGGAAAAGGCGAAGGTTGTGTTTTTTTCAGGTTGTGCGGCCTTTCGCTGGAAAGCGTTGCTGTCGGCACTGAAATCCTCTTCCAAAAACACCTGTTGCATGTTCCGTATGAATATTTCGTAGTCATTTAGCTGGTGTTGAAGGGAATCTACCTGTACTTGCAGGTTGAAGAGCCGTTTGTTCTGCTGGGTGCTTCCATATCCCGGAATGTATTCCTTTAGCGGGGTGAGGGCAATCAGCAATGTCGTGAGTGTGATGAGCAGCAATATGCTCAGACTGATAATGACAAACACATTCAGTTTGGAAAGCTCCAGAGAAAATTTTTCCTCAAAAGCCTTGTTCATAATGGTCAGTTTGTATTTGTCATGCAGCTTTTGTTTGAACAGGCTCCAGCGGCTTTCTTTCTCCATGTCAGTGTATGCTATAGATGGTTTTCAGTTATGGAACAAATGGTTAATAGATGTCGGTGAATTTCAAGTGTTTGGTAAACCTTCCGTGAAACAGGGAATCCCTGCTGATGGTTCCTAAATCCCTGAAAGTAAATCTATCGCTTCCCGAAGTGGAAAAAAGTCCCAAGGCAAGCCCGTCGGATTTTCCGGCGGCCATGTCGGATGGTGATGCGTAGCTGTAAATGTTGGTGTAGGTAAGCCGTTCCTGGTTTAACCCGGTGCTCGCACTGCTGGCTAACAAGTATTTGTACATTTCTTCCCCAGTCTTGTAAATTTGGATTACAATGGAGTCAGTGTGGCGGGAGCGCACTTCAGGGTCATCGGTGATGCCTGATCCGATTTTCTGAAAAAACTGGTAGCCTTGGTAGGAGACGGTAAGTTCCTGCATTATGGTACTGTTTGGATTGGCTTGTCCGTGAATGCCTCCAACTTTCCAGGAAACCACCCCGTGACGGTTGCTTCCATCCTTCATGCTTTCCGTATAGTGATAGTGCATAAGCACTTCGCAGTAATAGATGCTGTTTGCTGCCCTGAAACGGATCAGCTGCTGCTGTTCAAGGATATTGATTTCCTTTGAAAGTGTGATTGCTGGACGGGTCATGAACAGGGAACCTACAATGCTTGTTTCGCTACGGACGATTTTCGGGCTGTATTTGTTTTTTACATAAAGCACATATCGGCAGTCCTGCTGCAGGTTCGCCGGCGCGGAATACAGCACTTGCAGCGGATAGGCAAAGGTGCCGGAATCCTTCGGTATGGCGGTGGTGGTGTCAAAGTTAATGGTACGTATATAGGCATCCCCCTGGTATTCCTCCATATATACATCAATACTGTCGATGTAGCTGTAGTTGTGGAGATCCTTGGCGGCTTCGTAAGCGTTCCCTTCTGTCAAAAAACCTTTGTAAACCTTTATATAGTGCAGTGTGTCCGCCGGATTCAGCAGCCCGTACAGTATAGTCACATCCTCCCTGTTCCGTGTATTGACACTGAACGGCTGCTTTTCGCAGGCGTATAAAAGTGTGGCTGCCAACAGGTAAAGGAGGATTTTCCGGAACATGTTCAAGTCGGTGGGTTAGTATTCGTCTTCCTGAAAAAAGAAATCCTCTTTGGAGGGATAGTCAGGCCAAAGATCCTCCATGCATTCGTATATTTCGTCTTCGTCCTCTATTTCTTTCAAATTCTCAACCACTTCTAATGGCGCACCGGAACGGATGGCATAATCAATTAATTCTTCTTTGGTCGCAGGCCATGGTGCGTCTTCCAATTTGGAGGCTAATTCTAATGTCCAGTACATTTTTTAACAGTTTAAGGAAAAATTGCTAAATATAACTATTGGATAAAATTGTGTATCAATTATTTGGTAAATTAATTCAATTGTTGCAAAAGTATATATAAAATGTATATCTTTTTCTTTTTTACTCAAAAAAAAATCATCCCGCCTATTTGAGGAATGATTTTTATAAATACTTATCATTCAATCATTTTCAATGAATCCAAATCCAGCCTGATTTTTAGCCAGGCCATGAGCTGCCGCTTTTCTGTTTCGTTTGGTTTTTTGTTCCAGGTCAGCAGGATGGTGGGAATGGTGTCGGCACACATCTCCTGAGGATGCTGGTAGATGGCGTTGTTGATGGAGAATGAGCGCACAAATGGGTATTGGACCTGCATCTCCTTGCGTATGTGTGAGGCAAGGTTGGAGTCGATGTTGATTGGCAGCATTGAAGTTTGCAGTTGCTGGATCAGACTGTCCTTTTGGGAGAGCTGCTGCTCCTTTTTGTTGAGCATGCCTTCCAGAATCTCTGTCTGCATATTGGCATTTACCACACTTTCAGTTTGTTTGACAATCAAATCCGTTTTTTTCAATCCATATTTTTCCATATCTTCCTGTAACAGCAAAATTTCCTTTTTGCTCAGTTCCTCTCCGATGAGGGAAATTGTTATGGTGGATTTTTTTGGATTGAAATCCCTGCGAGAGGAGATTATTTGGGCTTTTTCCATGATGGGGGACTTCTGTATCTCATTCAAATAGCGGGTGGAAGCACTGTTAAATGAGGTTTCCATCACTAAGCGTACAGCCATTATGATGCTTGGAATAAGTATTATGGTTGCAATGATGAAAATGGTCCGCTTGACCACTTTCTGTCGTATCGGGTCAATATAGGACTTGTATGGGAAATGGAGATAGCGGACAATGAGAAAGGTCGCTAACGCGATAAAGAAGGTGTTGATGAAGAAGAGGTAGAAGGCGCCGAAGAAGTAGCGGAACTGGAATGATGCCAGGCCGAATCCGGCGGTGCAGAGAGGCGGCATCAGGGCGGTGGCAATGGCAACACCCGAAATTACTGTGAATGACTGTTTTTTCTGTGAGGTGGCAACAATGCCGGCCATACCGCCAAAAAAGGCGATCAGCACATCAAATATGGTGGGGGCGGTGCGTGCAAGCAGTTCGGAACGGGCCTCGTTCAGTGGGGAGAGAAGGAAATAGGTTGTAGAGGCGATGATGCTGATGAGCACCATAATACCCAAATTTTTCAATGATTTTTTCAACAGCTCGAAGTCCAGAATGCCAATGCCCAATCCTATGCCGTTGATTGGGCCCATCAGCGGTGAGATGAGCATCGCGCCGATGATGACGGCTGTTGCGTTGATGTTCAATCCCACAGAGGCTACGATGATGGCAAGCGACAAAATCCAGATATTGATTCCCTTGAATTCAATTGAGGAGGAAATTCCTTGAATGGTGGCTTCATAATCGACTTCGTTTTCAATATGTGCCAATTTTCTGATTTGATGAAAGAGTTTTTTCATCATGTTCAGTATTCTGTCGCTGGTTTTCAGTTCGTTCTGAGATTCCGGATAATCTTGTTCAAAATTGGTCATGCGGTTCGTATTAGGGTTTCACATAAAATAGTGTGTTGCTTAAAATTAGTTCTATTACAAAGCATATCAGTGCGATGCAGGCAAACGGGAAAAATGCTTCGCTCTTGTTGGTGAATATAGTCTCGTCGATTTTTGTTTTCTCCATTTGGTCAATCTCCTGATATACAGCCTTCAATTTGTTCTTGTTCTGTGCCCTGAAATATTTTCCCCCTGTAATATTTGCAATCTGTTCCAGCAGTTTCTCATCAATTTCCACTTTTGCGCGGATGATGCCGTAAGGGGTGGAGATGGGGGCTTCCCCGATTGTGCCGCATCCTATGGTATAGACCCGGATGTTTTGGTTTTTGGCTATTTCCGCTGCAGATACCGGATCCATGAATCCGGCGTTGTTCACTCCGTCGGAGAGCAGGATTATGACCTTGCTTTTGGCTTTGCTCTCCTTTAGCCTGTTGATGGCAGTTCCCAAGCCGTCTCCAATTGCTGTGCCGTCGTCAATTATGCCGAATTTGGTTGAGGAGAGGGATTGCAGCAAGGTTTGGTGGTCAGTGGTCAATGGACATTTGGTGTAGGCTTCTCCGCTGTAGACCACCAGTCCCATTCTGTCGTTCGGGCGGCTTTCAATGAATTCTTGAATCACGTTTTTGCAAGCTTCCAAACGATTGGGCTTGAAGTCCATAGCCATCATACTGCCTGAAATGTCCAAAGCCATGACCATGTCAATCCCTTCGATGTGCACATTTTTGTGGGACATGGAGGTTTGGGGTCTGGCCAGGGCAATTATTGCAAATGCAAGGGCAAGCATGCGTAGCGCAAAGGGGAGGAATGACCAACGGCTCTTCCGGCTTTTGAAGTTTCGGAAAGCCTCATCAGTGGAAATGGTCAGGGTGGCATGGATGGATTTCCGTTTCCACAGGTACCATGCGATGAAGGCAGGAACCAGCAGCAGGAAGAATAGCACCCAGCCATAGGCGAAGCTTAAGCTATGTAGATAGGTGAACAGATGGGGAATATTATGCATGGCTGTTTCCTCCTGTCGGGTTATTGGCGGGTGTTTCCCTCAATTGGGTGGCCTCCACCAGTTCATAAATCCATTGGTAGGATTGCATGTTTTCATCCGGAAGTGGTGTCGCCTTGGCAAATTTGACCCCATCGGCGGTCTGCAAGGTTTTCTGTAGCTTTTCAAGCAGCGTAGGGTCGGTAAGATAGGGGCGGAGCGCCTGCAGAATTTCGTCCGAAACCATCTCCATTGCTGAAATTTCCCAGCGGTTAAACAGATAGGTTCGGAGAATTTCCGTCAGTTCCGAATAGTAGGCTTTGTATTCGTTTTGCTGCCAGAGTTTTTTTTCTTTAAGATTTTCCAACGCCCTTAAGGCTATGAGGTGTGCCGCCTCTTTGGGGACTGTTTTCATTGCTGTCCGGGACTTTTTTTTGCCACCAAGGTGGTAAGCCAGCCAAACTAAGCCTACTATGAGCAGAATTGCGGCGATTCCAATCAACACAAAATTTCCAATCTCTTTCCATGTAAGCGGGGCGGAGAGCGGAGCTTTGATTCCTTTGATCATTGCGGTGGTGTCCACCTCAATAGTGTTCACTTCCAGTGGTATTGCGTTGGTGACAGCCAGTATTTGGGAGTCTCTTCCATAAAATGTTAGGGCAGGAATTTCATATTGTCCGCTGTCGAAGCAGGTTAGGGTGATATCCTGTGCAAGCAGGGTGGTTCCGTCCCCCTTCATTGTGTCAATGGCGGAAACCCTGACGATTTCCAATGAACCCAGCGAATCCTTGAAATGGGGGAACAGCATTCCATCTGCCGCCCCTTTGACTGAAATTCGGAGCCGTACCTGGTCGCCAATAAGAATCCGGTTGGAATCCAGACGGGCGGAGGCTTGGGGAACCTGTGCCAGCAGCGGACTGCCTGTCAGGATGACCCAGCAAATCAGGAGTAATGGAAGTCTGCTTTTCATGTTTTTTTTATAAAAAACGCCGGATGTGCATCCGGCGTTTGGTATGTTTCAAAATCTTTGTTACTTGTTAGTTTTAAGTGTTGAATAATTTACCTTAAAGGCGTTGGACTTACGCAATTCCTGCTTGACATCCGTCACAATCCCCATTTTGGTTTCCTTATTCACTTTCAGTGACCAGGTAAGTTTGTTCCTGTCGTTTTCCGGATGGTTTGTCTTTTCTCTTTCCACGCATTGGGGAATATCTTCAACATTCGCAAACTGGTCGTCCCATTGGATACGGGGCTCATTTCCCAATTTGGCCACATCTTTTGGGGCACCGATGTTGATGTTCACCACCAGCGATTTCTTCTGCAGTTTCTGCACCTCCGTCGCTTTGGGAAGTTGGATGGTCACAAACAGAGAGGATTCGCGCATGGTTGTAATGACCATGAAGAAAAACAGGAACATGAAGATGATGTCCGACATGGACCCCATGTTGAGGTCAGGCGTTCCTTTGTTGCCCTCTTTTTTAAATCTTCCCATGACTATTTCCCTCCATAATTAACCGGTTCGGCTTCTGAAATGCTTACCGGAATCACTTTTTTTACACCCTTTAACTGTTGTTCGTTCAACTGGTGGAGGCTTTTCCCGAAATGGGATTGGCTGTATTCTTCCATCAGTTCGTTGAACGCTGCTGTCAGCTGGTTCTGTACCGCGATGTACATTTCATAGGAGGTTCCCCTGTCATTTTGGAGGGAAACCACCCCCTTGGAGACATATTCCTCTTTGTCAAGTTCCTTGATATAGGTGAGTTTTTTGTCCGACAGCGATGGATCGTTAGTCGGATTGGCAATGAACTCTTTGGTTTTGTCTTTCAGTAACTGCACATCGGGAAGGATTTCGCCGTTCACCATAATTTGGTCGTGCATGTTCACCAATACGGTCAAAATGTCTCTTTTATGCACTTCCGTAGCTTTATCTCCTTGCAGTGGGGGCGGAAGTCTTCGCTGGATACCCTGGTCCGTATTGATGGAGGAGGTAAGCAGGAAGAAGGTCAGTAGCAGAAAAGAGATGTCTGCCATTGAACCTGTGTTTAACCCCGGTGTCTTTTTTGCCATGGCGAATCAGTTTTTGAATTTAGCGTAAAGCATTGTTCCGAAGAAGGCGATGATAACACCGCCCAACATGATGTAGGCCATGTTCAGCAATGTGCCGGACCATTTGAAGACCCCTTCGCTCACTTCTGACCTGATGGCGATTTCAGAGAGTTCGGAACTGGCAGTCAGATAGGCCAACAAAATGACCACCACCGCCACCGCCAGCAGCAGGCCGACCGAAATCAGCTTTTTCTTGTCAGAGATGATTTGGAGAATCAAAAAGAAAAGTATCAATGCAAGGGCTATGCCCACCATGACATACATGATTGCCATGCTGAAGCTCAAAGGTCCCTGGCTGCTTTGTTTGCCCATGGCAAACGTGATGCAGGCGATAGCCGCCGCCAACCCCAATACCAATAGGACGATATTGCAGATTGTCCTTAATTTTTTTGTTTTTTCCATTGTTGTAAAATTTTATATGAAAAACTAATTGAACGATTGTAAAATAGTCTTCAATTATTTTTTATATTTTACAACGATGTCCATGAAGGTGATGGTGGCGTCTTCCATGCTGTTCATCAGACTGTCCACTTTGGATACTAAGTAGGAATAGAAAATTTGGAGGATGATGGCCACGATCAGACCGGTAACGGTGGTGATCAGAGCCAGTTTCATACCGCCGGCCACAATGGTCGGGGAGATGTCACCCTGACTTTCAATATCGTCAAAAGCCTGCACCATACCTACCACTGTTCCCAAGAATCCCAAGGAGGGGGCAACGGCGATACAGAATGCTAACCATGACATGTTGGTCTCCAAACGGGCGGTTTGCACGCCACCGTAGGAAACAACCGCTTTTTCAATGTCATCAATGTTTTCGCCATAGCGGAGCAGACCCTGTGAAAACACGCTGGCCACAGGACCGCGGGTGTTGCGGCAAATTTCCTTCGCCTTTTCAAGGTCTCCGTTCTTCAGCGCCTCTTCAATGCCGTCCAACAGTTTTTTGGTGTTGGTGGTTGCAAGGTTCAGATAGATGGTGCGCTCGATCACTAAAGCCAATCCTAAAATCAGCACAATCAGAATAGGGGTCATCCACATAGGGCCGCCTTCAATGAACTTGTCCTTCAACACCTGGTTGAAAGGCTTGGATTCCACCACAGTCTCTTCGGTGGGCGCCGCCGCAGCCTCTTCCGCAACAGCATCATTATCTTCAGTCAATTCTTCGGTTTGTTCCTCTTCGGCCTCTGCTGTTTGGGCAAACGAAACATTGGAAATGCCAAAGGTCAGGAACCCGGCCATCGCAAATAATGCAATCAATTTTTTCATACTCATTGAGATTTATTCGTTAATTAACTTTAAATGTTTACGTAATAGTTACTTAATTAAGTTGCGGAGAGACAGGGATTCGAACCCTGGAAGCGCTTTTGGCACTTACACACTTTCCAGGCGTGCTCCTTCGACCACTCGGACACCTCT
>CAJOQK010000150.1 GCA_905236885.1 uncultured Bacteroidales bacterium | reverse complement strand
TGAAAAAAACGAATTTTTTCTAATTTCACAACCATTTATATTTTAATGTATTATAAAAAATGTGAAAAATTTTTTTCATTTTAGTGTAAGAAATTGGGTTCCCCAAGCGTCTTATATATAGTGAGGGGGCATAAAATGCACCTGTCGAATTTTGGTTTAATTATTAATTTTAGAGGTTACCAATATTAATTTTAAAATAATTACAGTATGAAAAGAAACAGTATTTCACTTATTCTGGCGCTGCTTTTGTCTGTCAGCGCATTCTGCAGCCTGCAGGCGCAAAATTGGAAAGTGTATTTGGATTTCAACAAGCATACTGCTGAAATCGCATTTGATTCCAGTTATTTGCAGTTGTCAGGCACATTGGAAATTCCGGGTCAGTTTTATTACAACAATGAGTTGTTTACAGTTGTGGGTGTCGGAATGGGAGCGTTTGAAAACTGTTCACGCATTACTTCCCTGGTTTTGCCAAACAGTGTCACCAATATAGATAAAGATGCCTTCAAGAATTGTACCGGATTGAAAACCGTCAGGTTCGGCCAGTCGCTGAAAGGTATCGGATGGTCAGCTTTCAAGGGCTGTTCGGGCATTTCCACACTGACATTTCCCGATTCGTTGCGAACGGTTGGTTGGGAAACCTTTTCCGGGTGTTCCGGTCTGAAGGAGCTGAGCATTGGGAGCCAGTTGTACGGTTGTGGCACATACGCATTTGGGGGATGTCATTTCGACAAGGTTGTCTATAGGGGGACGGTGGAGCAATTATGTGGCGTTACTTTCGGCACATATGGTGGAAGTCCGCTTGCGTGTACCAAGGAGTTCTATATAGGTGACGCTCTTGTGCAAGACCTGGTGATTCCAAATACTGTCCAATCAATTAATGACGGAACATTCGCCAATTGTCCCTTCCTCACATCGGTGACCATTGGCCGGGCGGTCAGTAAGATTGGTTTGTATTGTTTTGCAAATGATTCGAATTTACGGAACATTCGTTTTCTTGGAGAGACCCCTCCGAGTTTTGAAAATTGGGGAGAAACGGTGTTTTCGGGAATTCCTTCCGAAACCAATGTGCTGGTGCCTTGCGGGTGTACGGATGCCTATGACAGCGCGTTGTCAATGTACCACTTCCAGATAAAGGAGGCGTTGCCATATCTTTATACTGCCGTTTCCTCCGATACTGCAAAGGGAAAGGTGGAGGTGCGCTCCGTTCCTGATTGTGACAATCCGCAATTTACCGTGGAGGCGATTCCTACAGGCAGCCGATATGTTTTCAAGTGTTGGCAGGATAATGACACCAACAACCCCCGTACGGTGGATGTGGTAAGCGACACGGTGCTGGTGGCCCATTTTGTCGCTGCGGATGATGCCGTGCCGGAATATGCATCATCGGATTGGAAATGCAGTGTGCAGGACGGTTTCCTGCATGTGTCAGGTGCAGATGGCGAGCAGATTTCCATTTCCGATGTGACAGGCAGGGTGCTGTACCGTGGTTTTGTCCATGAGGAGGAGACAATTTCCTTGCCGTCCAGTGGTGTATTTTTTGTGAAAGTTGGTAACAGGATGGTACGGAAGGTGGTTTCGGCACATTGACATTTTTTCTCCCGTGAGCCCCAAAAACGGCGTGAAGACGCTGAAGTTTGTGAAGGCGGAATTGAAAAGCTCCGGGAGGCGTTATTGCGGAGCCTATATCTCCACCACGGTTGCGCCGTAGCCGCCGCGCTCCATCGCCTCGTCGCGGAAATGCTTTACATCACTGTTCTTTGCAAGGAATTCGCGCACAACTTTGCGCAGGATTCCGTCCCCCTTGCCATGGATGATGCGCACCTCATGAATCTGTAGCAGCAGGGCATCGTCAATGTAATGCTCCAGTTCGTCAATGGCCTCCTGTGCGCGCATGCCACGGATGTCCAGTTCCAGGTGGAACTGGGCGGCTTTCCGGTTCATTTCGCTGTAGAATTCGCTGTGTGCGTAGCTGTTTCCGGAGGAAGAGGCAGGCTTGTTCTTGGTTTTCTGAACCTTGTCCACTGTGGTGCGGAAATGGATGGAGTGGAAGGAGACCACAATGTCATCCCCTTTGATTTCCAGCACTTGTCCCACAGTTTGAGTCTCTTTGATGAGCACGTTGTCACCCACTTGCAATGGGGTTGTGTGTGTGTCGTCCGCAAGCGGCAGGTGTCCGGTCTTCCGGATTTTTGGAACGGGCGGAGGGGTGATTTTTTTGACCTCCTCCTGAAACTGGTGCACCTCCTCCCTGATTTTTTTCACCTCCGCTTTGTCCGCCTTGCTCTCTTTGATTTCACGGACAGTTTTTTCTATGATTTTGTTGGCGTTGGCCAAAATCTCCTCCGCCTCCTGTTTGGCCTGACGGATCAGCTCATGCCGTTTTTCCTGCAGGCCTTGATTGACAGTTTGCTGCCGGGCAATCAGTTCGGCCAGTTCGTTGTCCATGGCCGCGCACATTTTCCGCTCGTTCTCCAACGCGATTTTTTCCAGCTCCAGCTTTTGCAGCAGGGCTTCGTAGTCAATTTGTGCCGTGCCTATTTTTTGGATTGCCGTCTGCAGAATGTCGGTGGGGAAGCCGATCTGTTCGGCGATGTCAAATGTGAATGAGCTTCCGGCTTTGCCAGTCTGCAGCTTGAAAAGAGGTTTGAGCTGCTCCTTGTCGAAGAGCATTGCCCCGTTGAAAATGCCCTCCACCTGTTCCGCCATGGTTTTCAGGTTGCCGAAATGGGTTGTGACCACTCCCTTGGCCTGGCTGCGGGCAAGCTGTTCCAGTACGGCTTCCGCAATGGCACCACCGTATTGCGGGTCGGTGCCGCCGCCCAACTCGTCAATGAGGAAAAGCATCTCTCCACAGGCCGACTGCAGCATCTCCTGCATGTTTTTCAGGTGGGAGCTGTAGGTGCTCAGGTCATTCTCAATCGACTGGTTGTCCCCGATGTCAATCATGATTTGCCGGAAACAGCCGAATTCCGAATTTTCGGAAACAGAGACTGGCAGCCCGCATTGGAACATATATTGCAGCAGCCCGATTGTTTTCAGACATACTGACTTGCCTCCGGCATTTGGGCCGGAAATTATCAGGATGCGATGCGGATCATCCAGCGTGATGTCCATTGGTACAATTGGTTTTCCCTGTTTTTGCAGGCTGAGGAGGAGCAGGGGATGCCGCGCCTTTTCCCAATGGACAAAGGGTTTGTTCACCATGATGGGTTTCACACCGCCTATCTCCAACGCCAGTTTGGCCTTGGCGCGTACAAAGTCCATATAGCCCATGAATTGGTAGGCCGCCAGAATGTCAGGAATATGTGGACGAAGCATTTGGCTAATCTCCAATAGTATGCGCTGTATTTCACGCCGTTCGGCCAGCTGGAGGTCGCGCAGGTCGTTGTTGGCGTCGAACACCTCCTGCGGCTCGATGAACACAGTTTGGCCGGTGGCCGATTCGTCGTGGATAAATCCTTTGAGTTTGCGTTTGTTGGTTGCGGATATGGGCAAACAGAGCCGTCCGTCGCGGATTGTCATTTCGGCATCGGCTTCCATCAGCCGGTCCTGCTTGGCCTGCACCATGATTTTTTTGAGGTTTTTCTCTATCTCCCGTTCCGTCTGGAATATCTGCCGGCGGATACGCGCCAGCTCCTCGGAGGCGTTGTCGCGCAGCTGCCCGTTTTCGTTGAGAAGGCGCCCTATTTCCCGAACAATTTGGTTGTCAATGTAAATTTGGCTGCTTAAGGAGTGCAGCCGTGGAAAACGGTTCACCTCCTTTTCGGCCTCCACCCTGAAAAACACCTGCATGGACTGGATGCTTTCCAAGCATTCCTTCAAGGCGGCGAGGCTCTCCAGCCCGATGCGGCTGCCTTCAACCTGCAACTGCTTCAGTTCCTGTCGCAAGTCGGTTTGGAAGCGGAGGGAAAAGTCCGGCTCGAACAGCAGAATCTGGCGGAATTCCTCGTTCTCCTCCTGCAGGCGGCAAATCTCCTCCCAGTCACTGCTGAAATGAATCTCTTCCAAGTGCGTGCGGCTCAAGGGAGTAAGGCAGTGTTCCTGTAAAAGTTCTTCAATTTGGCGGAATCCGAGGTTGGTGGCTATCTCCATGTCAGTTTCTGATGTCAATTCCCCATAAAAGTTTGTCGCGCAGTGTTTTGTAAAAACTCTGCTCTTGCAGGCGGATAGTGTTCACCTGAAATTTCTCTTTGCAGATGTGCAGTTTTTCCCCTGCATCTATCGTGTAGCTGTGCGAATCCACATTGAGGGTGTATTGTGAAGCCCTGCTTCGGACACTTATTTCTATTTGGCTGTCAGCTGGCAGCACCAACGGGCATACGCTCAGGGAGTGGGAGGCGATTGGGGTGAGCACGAAGGCTTCCGCCGAAGGGGTGAGTATAGGGCCGCCGCAGCTTAACGAGTAGGCGGTGGAGCCGGTCGGTGTTGAAATAATCAGTCCGTCGCTCCAATAGGTGTTGAGATGCTCGCCGTTTACCTGCACCTGGATGGTAATCATGCCGGTGCTGTCCTTTCGCTGGATGCAGATGTCGTTCATGGCCCATGGGTTGGAATTGGCAAAAGGATGGTCAATGTGCATCAGCATCCTTTTTTCAAGGGTGAAATGTTGTGACATGATGGCCTCCAGCGCCTGCGGAAAGTCCTGTACCTTCACATTTGACAAGAAGCCCATCCGTCCCGTATTGATGCCGAAAATGGGTATGCCGCTCTCCTGCACCAGACTTACGGCGTCCAAAAAGGTGCCGTCACCGCCGATGGCGAACACATATTGCACTTCACTGGGAAGCGGTGCGGCCTGTTCAAGGATGACCGTTTGCTGCGGGAAGGCCACTTTATCCTTCCATTGCGCATAAAAGGAGTCCTGCAGCCAAAGGCGTATCCCATCCTGAAACAGTTCCTTCAGGATTTGTTCCAGGGGCGCAGGGTCGCCTGTCCTGCTTTTTTCGTATAGCGCGATGTCGGTCATTTCCTTTTATTTATTTTAAAAAATTTTCTCGTTCTATAAAAATATTTTATGCAATTTTTTTTAAATTTTCGTAATAATGTCAGTCTTGTCAAAAACACCTTTTTGTCAGAAACTGTCAAAATATTACATTTTGTCAAAAATTGTCAAAAGTTCCATGTTCTTTAGTCGATAAATTTCGTCAATATTTTTTTTGTAAAAAAATGTCAAAAACTTCAGTGTCTGTCTTTTTATTACTTTCAAATATCCTTTTCAAAGGCTTTCGCCTTCTGCTTGAACTCGTCGGAAATCACTTTGGAGCAGTCCTTTTCCCTGTCAAAACCGGACAGTATGGTGAAGCAGGTGCCCTTGACCTCCTGGGTGTCCGTGTTGATGATGCGCTGGATCATCCGCACGCTCTTGTTGCCCAGCTCAGTGATTTTGGTCTGGACTGCAATGTTTTCCTTGTCACGGATGGAATGCATGAAGTCGCAAGCTGTGTGCACCACCACCATGTCAATGTCAGTCCAGGAAATGGGACCGCCCACCAGCGTCTCCAGGTAATGGATGCGCCCCAAGTCGTAATAGAAGAACTGCACGCCGTTGTTCACATGCCCCAGCGGATCCAGGTCGCTCAGTCGGATCTGAATCGGGAAGGTGTAGTTGAATAGGATGTCGGAAGTCTCCATGTCAGTTTTTTGTTATAATCGGTTTCACTTGTTCAAAAATCGCTTGAAATTATTTTGTCAGAAAGTTCTTCCTTTTCAGAATGAGCTCTCTCTTCAAAATGTTCCGCAATGTCAGTTGCACTTGGAATATCCGCAGTTCATGCAGGTTACGCAGCCGTCCTTGTAGGCGAGTGCGTGCTGGTGGCATTCCGGACAGGCCTGTTTCACTTTTGTGCCCTCCTTGATGTAGCGTTTCAGGGTGCGGGTCACACCGTTCTTCCAGGTCATGATGTTGTCGTCGTCAAACCGCAGCTTGTCCACCAGATTCACCACATTTGGCAGCGGCATGCCGTGCCGCAGAATGCCGGAAATCAGTTTGGCGTAGTTCCAATATTCCTTGAGGAACATGCGGGAGAGCCCTTGGATGGTCACAACGTAGCCGTCCTGGTCGGTGAAGGAGAAGTCGTAGCGTGCCGATTCCTCAGCTTTGGGCTTCACTCGGGTGACCCAGCCTTTTTTGACCCAGGAGGGCAGGGAGGCGAAGGCGGAGGCTTTCCCTGTGAAAATTTCATAGGGCTTGCCGTTCAGCATTCCAACCACGGCAATCCAGTCCTCCTCCCTGTTCTTGAAACGGATTACGTCGGCATCCAGTTCCTTGGGACGCTTGGGAGCGGTGGTCTCCTTGATTTCGTTGGGGTTGTTGTTTTGGGCAGCGTTGTTCTTCTCCTCATTGGATACAATCACGCCGTCGCGGGAGCCGTCGCGGTAGATGGTCATGCCCTTGCAGCCCGATTCCCATGCGGTCTGGTAAATTTGGCTCACCACCTCTTCCGTCACTGTTTTTGGCAGGTTCACCGTGACACTGATGGAATGGTCCACCCATTTCTGCACGCTGCCCTGTAGCTTGACCTTCATTACCCAGTCAATGTCGTGGGCGGTGGCGTGGTAGTATGGTGATTTTTTGATGATTTCGTTGAGTTCGCCGCTCTTCATGAAGGGCAGTTTCTCCACGTCGTAACCGTTGGCTTCCGCCCAAACCTTGAATTTCGGGTGGATCACCTGATATTCCTCAAAGGAGTCGCCCTGCTGGTCCACAAAGTCCACGCGGACATTCTTGTCGTTGGGGTTCACCTTGCGGCGGCGGGTGTAGGCCACCATGAACACCGGCTCGATGCCGGAGGTGGTTTGGGTGCAGAGGCTCACGCTGCCGGTGGGCGCAATGGTAAGCAGTGCGATGTTGCGCCTTCCGAAGGTGATCATTTCATCGTACAGTTGCGGGTCGGCCTGACGGATACGGCGGATGAAGGGGTTCATACGCTCCTTGTCTGCATTGTAGATGGGGAATTTGCCACGCTCCTTGGCTAACTGCACTGAGGAACGGTAGGCGGCCAAGGCCAGCTGTTTGTGCACCTCCGTGGAGAAGTCGTTGGCTTCCTGTGTGCCATATTGGTATCCCAAGGCGGCAAGCATGTCACCTTCTGCGGTGATTCCCAAGCCGGTGCGGCGGCCCAGTCCGGATTTCTCCTGAATTTTGAGCCACAGCTCCTCTTCGGTTCGTTTGATGGTCTCGCTTTCGGGGTCGGAGTGTATTTTGTGCAGTATCTTGTCAATTTTCTCCATCTCCAGGTCAATCAGGTCGTCCATCAGCCGCTGGGCCACCATGACATGCTCCTTGAATTTTGGGAAATTGAATGTCGCTTCGGGGGTGAAGGGATGCTCCACGTAGCTGTAGAGGTTCATGGCCAGCAGCCGGCAGCTGTCGTAGGGGCAGAGCGGAATTTCACCGCAGGGGTTGGTGGAGACTGTGCGGAAGCCCTGGTCGGCATAGCAGTCGGGAATGGACTCACGTTGGATTGTGTCCCAGAACAGCACACCGGGTTCGGCGGAACGCCATGCGTTGTGGATGATTTTCTTCCAGAGCGCGGCTGCGTCAATCTCCTTGCGCACCATGGGGTGGGGGGAGTCAATGGGATATTGCTGCACGTAAGGTTTGCCGCTGCGCACGCATTCCATGAACTCGTCGTCTAGTTTGACGGAGACATTGGCTCCGGTCACTTTGCCCTGCTCCATTTTGGCGTCGATGAATTTCTCCGCATCCGGATGCTTGATGGAAATGCTCAGCATCAGGGCGCCACGGCGGCCTCCCTGCGCCACTTCGCGGGTGGAGTTGGAGTAGCGTTCCATGAAGGGGACTATGCCGGTGGAGGTGAGGGCACTGTTCTTCACGGGACTGCCACCGGGACGGATATGGCTAAGATCATGACCCACG
>CAJOQK010000149.1 GCA_905236885.1 uncultured Bacteroidales bacterium | reverse complement strand
TGAATATTTTGTGACCGTCTGCACCCGCAACCGCGAACATTATTTCGGTGAAATTGCGGGCGGGGAAATGCATTTGTCGGAAATGGGAACGGTTGCCGACAAATGTATGAGGAATATCCATAATCATTTTCCGCATGTTGATGTCCCATCGTATGTGATAATGCCAAATCATGTGCATGCGATTATTGTTATTGGTACAACAAATTTGGAACGCCCAACTGTAGAGACGCAAAATTTTGCGTCTCTACAATCAACCCAACAATCGGAATCGTCACAAAAATTTGGTCCGCAACGTCGTAATTTGGCGTCCGTTGTTCGTGGATATAAAATTGGTGTTACAAAATTTTCCCGACAAAACGGCATCCCATTTGCATGGCAGGCGCGTTTTTACGACCATATTATCCGCAATCAGGATGAAATGGACCGTATCGTGCGGTACATTGGAAACAATGTGGCAAAATGGGAATCGGATGAATTGAACCGTTGACCGTCCTACCACCTCCGAGGTTTAATAAAACAATTCCCTTTTTCTGTCGGAGGACAGGAAAACGTTTGGATATGGCTGAAAATCGATTTGATGGATGTCGGTTTCTTTGAAAAGGAACTGTTCCTCGTCCTCTTCCGGCACTATCCACTGGCGTCCGTCATCGCTGGCGGCCACCATGAAATAGTCGCTGTTGACAGTAACCATGGTCCACATACCGGTGGTGCGCTTGGTTGCATAAGATGGAGTCCAAAGTCGGATTTCGCTGCATTCATCGTACAGGTCGTAAAGCAGGTCCATCAGCGGAATGCGTGCCACGCCGCAGGGGAAGGTGATGGCATAGCAGTCACCCTCTATCTGCCATAGTTGTGCGATGTTGTCAATGTGATTCTTGGAGTATTCAAAGGCATATGTATCCAGCAATTCGCGGATGTCTCCCGATTCGGTGGCCAAAATAATGGTTCCGTCTGAATGGTGGTGTGCCATTTTCTGTTCACGTTTGTGTTTGATTTCCTCATCCTTGTCGGCTTCCGAAGCGCTCCATGAGGCAAGCCGTGTCCAGTCTTTGCGTTTGGCTATGAGATGCAAAAACGGTTTCATGCCGTCTATGAGAAGCCATATTGTAAAACAAGATGAAGCTATAATAGCTAAAACAGCATCCTTGATGCCATATTTGAAAATGATGCTTATAATAAGATAGATGCAGAAACCAGCAAGACCAAGATAATATATGCTCTTGATGATATCGTCAATCCGCTGCCTGCGCAGTTTTTTCTCCTCCGAAATTCCGCGCTCCCTTTTGTTGTCGCGGCGGTTTTTCTCCGCCCTTCTGGCAATGTCGTTTCTCATCTACTGTTGCAATGTATCATGTCAAATGTTGCCCTATAATCAGGACATTTCATTTATAACGTCGGTTCGGGCGGTTTATTGCAACAATTTGTTGTTTTCGAAAAAAAACGAATCTCGGACAATAATCTACGTCCGGGAACGTTATAAATTGCTAAAAAAAGTATTGTTGGAAAAATTTCTTATAATTAATAGGCAATATTAGGTGAAATATTACGTTACAGAATATATGGCACTATTATCAAATAGCACAAATAGGATATGAACGCTGCATTGATAGAAAACATTCAGAATTACTTTAAAGGCCAACCTGTTTTGAAGGCATGGTTGTTCGGCTCCTATGCCCGAGGCGAGGAGACACCGGAAAGTGATGCAGATATCATGGTAGTGTTTGATCATGAACATGCAAAAATTGGCCTTTTGAAATATGCGGCGATGGTGATGGATTTGGAGAGGATTCTTCAAATGAAAGTGGATTTGGTGGAAGAGGGTTCGTTGCTGCCGTTTGCAGAAAAAAGTGCGGAAAAAGATAAAATTCTGGTATATGAGAGAGCCGATGCGTGATCCGAGCAGACTTGAACATATCATGTCAGCTATAGAAAAGATAGAGGAATATACCAAAGATATTACCTACGAGCAGTTTGTTGCCGACAGTATGCGTATGCATGCAACCACATACAACATACAGATTATTGGTGAGGCGGTGTATAAACTTTCAAAAGAATTTAAAGAAAAACATTCTGATATTACATGGGTGTTGGCGGAAAAAATGCGTCACATACTGGTGCATGACTATTATCAAGTAAGTGCAAAGGTTGTTTGGAATGTGGTTGAAGAGGATGTTCCGGTTTTGAAGAAGGCTGTTCGTGCAATTGTTGGCAAAATGTCTGAAAAATAAAAAGACGTAATCCGTTTGTATGAATCATAATGTGAAAATAACGGCCATCCGCAAGGCCGATTACAAGGATTTGCAGGAGAAATACGAAAATCCGATTGCTCATGCCTGTGAGGTGCAGGAGGGGCAGACATGGCTTTCCGTAAAGGGGCGGAAGCCGGATGGAATGTGCGAAAGTGCCTGGGAATCCATGCGATATTTCGTGGAAGAGCTGGCAGCCGGACACGGTGATTTTTATGACGGCTGGATGCGGAACCCCTATAGTGCCATGATCAGCTGTAACGACGGTTTCCGTCCTGTGAGTTTTTTGTTGGAGCGGGTGTAGCGCGGCGCAGTTGTGCGAGTTTTGACGTTTTTTGAACGTTAGTGGCTGTAGTTTTTGGAATTGTCAACTTGTTTGAGCGCGGCTAATTATTTCACCGGCAGCCGGAACTTCATGGTCTCGTTTGTCAGCAGGTCGATGGTGAAGAGGGTGTCCTTCAGCGGCGTACCCACGCCAGTAATGATCTTCACCGCCTCGTTCACCTGCAATGAAGCGATGACGGCGGGCAGCACTCCCATCACCCCCTTGTTGCGGTTGCCCTGCGCCTCAAGTGCGGCCTGATTGGGGTAAAGAGTGCGGTAGTTCGCGGCAGGCTGAAGATAGTTGAACACAGCCAATTGGCCTTTGGTGTCACCGATAGTGCCGTAGATGAATGGTTTGCCCAATTTTATGCAGATGTCGTTAATAAGGTAGCGGGCAGCGTAGTTGTCGGTGCAGTCAAGCACCAAATCGTAGATGCTGATGATTTCGGCTGCATTTTCTTGTGTCAGGCGGTGGTTGTAGGCTACCAGATTCACGTTGGAGTTGAGGCGATGCAGCGTCTCTTCAGCGCGTTGCGCCTTGGACAGGCCAATTTCGTCCTCACGGTAGAGGATTTGTCGTTGCAGGTTGTGGACAGCCACGGTGTCATCATCCATGATGCCGACGGTGCCGAAGCCTGCGGCAGTGAGGTAGAGCGAGGCCACACTGCCCAGTCCGCCTATTCCGACCACCAGCACCTTGGCGGCTTTCAGCTTCGCCTGCGCCTCCTCCCCGAAGTCAGGAAGGATAATCTGTCGGTTATAGCGTTCTATTTCTTTATCTGTGAGGTGCATAATGTTTTATAAAATTTTGATAAATTTATTTCGTGCTGGCATATATTGGATTAATTGTGCAAAATTACAAAAAACCGAAATATCATTCTTGCGGAAAATAAAAAAGTTTCTCCTTGTCGGTCACATTCCAAAAATAGAGCAGCTTTCCTGCAGTTTCCGACTCTTCGGGTGTGGAGGGCGCATCCCACCTGACGATTCCTGTCCGTTCGCAACTGAGCACCACAGTGTCTTTTTCGGACAGGGCAATCTCCCTCATGGCAGCCATTTCATTGTCGTTGCGGTAGGTTCGTGGAGTGTCGTACAGAAAGAAAATAATTATGGCAGACAATGTCCAAATTTGATAGAGCAATCTCATTTTGGCTTTTTTGAAAGGTTGTGCCAGCAGAAAAACAGAGGTATGCACATAATAGAATATGAACAAGCATGAAACAGGCAAAACCGAGTCATAACGTATAATCAAAGGCCTGTATGGACGGTATCCGCCAAAGGGCAGAAGTATAATGTAGATTGCGGAAAACAGCAATATCCAATGGTACAGTTGGAGTTTCGGATCTCCTTTTCCGTTAGACATGTAGCGTATAATCAGATAGTTGACTATTGTGAGGGTAAACAACAGACCGAATCCGCCGTTCTCGCAAACGAACATGTTCAAAAATCCTTTCGGAAGCAGCGCGTAACGTTCGCCAAGGGTGATGCCTTCGGTCCACATTGTGTTGAAGGTGCCTAAAAACAATGAGTAAAGCGAAAGAATGCCCAATGGGAGCAAAAAGCTGTAATAATGTTTCGGCATACTGGCCAGCGATTTGCGGAAGTTGCCGTTCTGCTTGTGGTAGTTGTAGAAATAACGCATCAGCAAAGTGACAGTCGCCACAAGCGAAATGCCTGTGTTTATTGCACCTGAAAAACAGGACAGTACAAGAAATAGTGCGCAATACAATATCAGCAGGAACCTGCTCCGGATAAAGTCTGATTTATAGAACTCCTTGAATATAAAAGGTATAAAATATAATATGAGGAATATCAAAGGCAGTGCATAAAAGAATGAATAGGTGATACTTGGGTCGATAAGGCCAATACTGTTTTTAAAACCGCAGGTTTGCATCATT
>CAJOQK010000148.1 GCA_905236885.1 uncultured Bacteroidales bacterium | reverse complement strand
TTTTCAACATGAATACCCGAAGGTTGATATTACATTGAAGAAAAATGGTGGCATTTTTCATGACCGATACATTATCATAGACCATGGTACGGCCAGTGAGAAAATATTCCATTGCGGCGGTTCGTCAAAGGATAGCGGCAAACGCATAACATCCATTACCCAAGTGGAGGATATTATGCTCTATAAAGACATCATATCAAAGTTGTTAAGTTGTTAAAACTTCTTATTCTCATTTTCTCATTTTCACATCTTCACGTCTTCACATTTTTGTTAAGATGTTAAGATTTTCACATCTTCACTTTTTTTTTCCTGCACCTGCAATCCGTATCCCTTTTTTGTTTACCTTTGCAATTCTGTTTCTGAACTGCTGATGCCTGGTTGGGCAAAATGGGAGGGAACAGGAAAAGAGACGTTGAACCAACGTTTTATCTGCGGCTCTATTGAACTTCGCAACTTCAAATCCAACCGCACGGTAAGGCAATGGTCAATGTTCATGGGTTTGTATATGGTAATATACAATCAGCGTGGGCATCGGCATTGCTTATCCTCGGTTGGAAGGCAATGCGAAGGCCTAATAGAGCGGGATAGGCAGAAGTTCTGATTCCCGCGCTTCTTTTTACATCTATATTTATTTATTGTTGCCTTTGGGAATCGGGTGGTTGATTTTAAAACCGACGGGCCGATGGTATAGAACGGGCATAATTATACATGAGGAATAAATTATTGATTCCCAAAACACTGTTAGTGGTGTTGCTTTGCTGTTGTTCCTGTCTGATGGCACAGACCTCCATGTCTGGCACCTATCAGGTTGATTCCATTCCACAATTAACCAAATTGTTGGGTGACATGAAAACTTTGGGTGTGTCCGGTGATGTTACGTTGAAACTGAAAAGCGGCAGTTACAGCACAAGCAAAACAATTGACCTGTCAACCGTTGCAAAAGCTATGGGCAGTTATCACCTGACTATCACCTCCAAGGCGGAGAACAGGGACAGTGTTACGGTGACTTCCACCGCTTCCTCCTTGATCTATTTGAAAGGCAACAAGAACGTGACCATCCGTAACCTGACATTGGCAGACAGTAACATTACCGATATCATAATCGAAATAGAGCCTGAGTGCGAGAACATTGACATTCTTCATAACAACTTGCAATTGCCGGTTTCCTCTTACTCTCCCTGTTGTCCTATACGCATGGACCTGTCCTACCAGTACGGAGGTGCAACTGGCAGCATGCGCATCGTGGGCAATAAGATTGAAGGAGGCTACTACGGCATACATCTTGAAAGACGCAGTTCCCTTTACATTAATGATGTTGTGATAGACAGCAATGAAATATATCAGCAGAAGAGTGGTGCCATATGCTTAAAATACACAATATTAAAGAGGATTAGCCACAACAAAATGTATCCGTGTACATCTGGAAGCGATGCTTCTTGGTGCGGATTGAATTTGTATTACTGCAATGTGGGTGAAATGACATGTAATGAGATTGATGCCACCGTAGGTACCAACATTACCAACTCTTGCATCTACTTTTACTATGTCAACTGTAACGACACCACTGGTTATACATTAGTTGCCAACAACGTGGTCAAGGCATATTCTACTAACTCTAACGGTAGTGGTGTTTACTTGCAAAATAGCCGGATTAATTTTTATAACAACACCATAAAGATGACAGGTACTGCAGGTAGAGCTTTGTATTACAATACTTCAACAACGTATCCGATGAATATCAAGGGTAACCTTTTGGTTACGGATGAAAAGCAGCTTACCATTAAATCCGGTTCAAATGGTGCCGTTACACTTGACTACAACAATTATTTCCGTGCAGCTGTCTGTTCCTTGGGATTTCTTGATAGCATCTTCCGAGGGGGTAAATTTGTGGGCTATGATACAATTTGTTCGCTTTCCGATTTGCGTGGTATTATGAATGTACACAGTATCAGCGTCAAACCTGTTTTTCTTAACGGCACTCTACAACCAGCTGCCAAGAATGTGGAAATGCTCATGCCGGGGTTAAGCGGGGTGACTACGGACATTACCGGTGCTCCGCGCCGTGCAGGCGCCACTGCCATGGGGGCATACGAAATATTTCCCGAGGATAGTCTGGATGCGGAACTGACGGCTTTTTCCTCTACCGTTTTGGCTGTCGGGTGCAGCAAACCGGTATCAGTAACCCTTCGCAATCTGGGCGCGGATACCTTGAAATCCGCCATAATCCATTGGACTGCCAATGGTGTTGCGCAAACTGACAAAAATTGGACGGGAAGTTTGGCTTTTGGAGAGTCAGATACCGTCAGTTTGGGTGATTACACCGCCGTTTCTTTTGACACCAACCGATTGGTGGCTTGGGTGGATTCTCCCAACAAAGGTAAGGATGCCAATCCGGGCAATGACACTATCACCTACAGCCAGTGCGGAACATTGTCCGGCACCTATACCGTGGGTGGAAGCGGTGCGGATTTTTCTGACATGAAAGAGATGCGGGACACATTGTATGCCTGTGGAATATCCGGGCCGGTGGTGTTCAGTATCCGTAGCGGCAATTACGGCAGCCTGACCCTTTCCGGCAACATTCCTGGGAGCAGCGACACGAACACGGTGACTTTCACCAATGACGGCGGCACCGTTGTCCTGGATGGCGGCGATTCCGTTCCGGGAATGACTTTCGGAGATGTCTCGCACTTGATTTTCAAGGGACTGACCTTTGGCAACACCACAAACGGACTGATTGGTGTTAAAATGGAGGGAGGATGTGCTGATGTGACCATCCGCGAGTGTAATATTTATTCAAGTGTAAATACCTACGATGATGATTATTCCGCATTCCATTACGACAATTCCAGTAATTCATATTACTATAGTAGTGTCTATCCTGTGAATGTCAAACTGATCCGCAACCGGATTGCGGGAGGCTATTACAATATCTATCTCCTTTACATGTGTGGAAGAACAGACAATATGAAAGCCGCATCGATGTATATTGACAGCAATGTTTTGACGGATGCCTACGGATACGGTGTCTATCTTTGCTATAGCTCATCGTTACGCAGTTTCAGCCACAATACGGTCAGCAGCCGCCATGCGCAGCCACAAAACAACAGTGTCACCTATTACGCTTTGTATTCCTATTATCACTCCAATTTTGGGAAAATTGTGGGCAACAGAATTTATGTCAAATGCACTGGCTCTGCTATGAATGGCGTGACAACGTATACGTCAGGATCGGGTCTGTATATGTATTATGATCAGAACAATCAGGACTATTCCGATGGCCCCGTGTTGATAGCCAACAACGAAATCCGTGTAACGGGCAGTGGCAGCTACTATTCTGCTTACGGTATGTATTTAAATACTGCCTACAGCAATATGGATATTCACCACAACAGCGTGTACGCCAGTTCGGAAAATAAATCGGCTTACGCCATATACCTTTATAATTTAAGCACAACCAAATATAAGACCAATGTCACACGCAACCTGCTTTCCGCCGAAGGCCAAACCTGCTATCCGTTATATATTTATGACACGCAATACAGTGGCCCAGCCTACGGCCTGCGCGAATGGAACAACCTCTATTCCGCGAACAATGTGGGATATGCAAATGGTGTTAAAACTACAATTGCAGCTTTTCAGGCAGCGACCTTGAATGACAGCAACAGCACCAGTGTCAGCCCCTCCTTTAAAAATTTGGGTGACGGTTTGGAACTGAAAAACTACGGAAGTTTCACCTGTCCCTCCATCACATCGGTCTCCACCGACTTGAACGGTTTTCCGAGGAAGGACACCACCGTCATGGGCTGTTACGAAAACACCTGCAAGTTGGATTTGCTCGTAAACAACAGTGCCATGGGAAGTGTGTCCGGAGCCGGTCGCTATGCCGCTGGTTATAAGGCCACCATAACAGCCACGCCGGATTCGCTTTTCCACTTTGTCAGATGGAACGACGGGGACACCACCAACCCGCGTGTGGTCACGCTGTCGGGCGACACCTTATTCACCGCAATATTCGCGATTGACCATTACATGCTTTCCGGCACCTATACCGTTGGTGGCGACAGCGCGGATTTTGCCGACATTAAAAAGATGCAGAGGGATTTGTACACCTACGGTCTGGCAGGTCCGGTGGTGATGAAGTTCAACAACGGCAATCATGCGGATCTGATTCTTTCCGGCAACATTCCGGGGAGCAGTGACACGAATACCGTGACGTTCACCTCCGTTTCCGGCAAGGCGGATTCGGTGGTGATAGGATATGAATCCATTAAAGCTATGGTATTGAGTGATGTGTCCCATTTGCAGTTCAAGGACATCACCATCGGAGGAATCTCTGTCAAAAACCAGGTGTCGGTGGATATGAACGGATACATTGAAAATGTGTTGTTCCATCACTGTAATCTGTATGTGGACACATCAGTAAATCGAAATTGGTCTGTGGTAATGTATTATAATCCGAATGGAAATGCTGACTCCCTTTACCTTTCTAAGGTGCGGTTCATCGGTAACGAAATGCGTGGAGGTTATCAAGGTTTCTATTTCTCCTATACTGGTGGAACCAGCGGTAAAAACTGTATGACCACAGCCGCCAAACGCGCCTCTGTCCGCATCGACAGCAACCGCATTTACGGACAGACCAGCTATTCGATCAGTTTCACCAACTGTGCTTATATTGAGAGTGTCTCATACAATCTGATAGAGGCTTCATGCGCTTGGGGAATCCTTTTTAGGAATGGCTGCCAATGGTTGGACAGTATGGTGTGTAACCGCATCCATCTGAACAGTGAATATGGTGGCATACAATGGAATTACATCAATGACAAATCCGTTTTCGGGAACGGTATCGCCCCTGCGTTGGTGGCCAACAATGAGGTCATCTGCACCGGAAACAGGGCATACGGTATGTGGACTAACCATGTGCATGCCAATATCATAAATAATTCCATCTATTGTAACTCCCAAAACTGTTACGGAGTCATCATGCAGCCGCAGGACTATTATGACGAGCTGAATTTCCAAAACAACATCGTCACGGTGAACGACTGCTTCATATATGCCTATACGGATTCGGTCTTCACCTACGGTAAGACCATGTTCGACAATAACAACTATTACACGACAGACACGAACAACGGTTATTTCTACTGCAAGGGATTGGGCTGGACAAGGGAACTGGCCACATGGCAAAAATCTTTCAATATTGACACCCAGTCGGTGAGTGTGAGGCCGGATTTCCAAAACCTGCCATACGACTTGAGTCTCGGAAACTTCAACGACACCATGAAGTGCGCCCGCCACAGTGCCGTGGGCGGAGACATCGATGGCAATCCACGCAAACCGGTGACGGACATGGGCTGCTATGAAAGCTATAACGTGGCGCTCTTTTCCAATGACATTGCCATGGGCAGGGTGAAAAGGGCGTATATGGGCGGCTCCACCCTGTCGCTTGCCGCCACACCGGCGGAATACCACCATTTTGTGAAATGGAGCGATGGTGACACCACCAATCCGCGTGTGGTTACCGTGTCCGGTGACACTTCGTTTACCGCAATATTTACATTCGACCCGTACAATTTGTCGGTGAACTGCAATGACACCGTCATGGGAAGCGTCACGGGTGGGGGCAGCTATGCCTTTTCGTCACAGGTGGAGGTTACGGCTGTTCCGAATTACGGTTACCATTTCACGGCCTGGAACGACGGTGACACCACCAACCCGCGCATTGTCACACTGACAAGCGATACTGCATTACAGGCTTTGTTTGCAGTGAACATTTACCATGTTTCCGTCGAGAGCAACGACAAGGCAAGAGGAAACGTTACAGGTGGGGGAAGCTACCCCTATCTGTCCGAGGTGAAACTGACAGCCACCCCGTCAAGTAACTATCATTTTGGCCAATGGAACGATGGGGACACCGCCAATCCACGCCAAATTACCGTGGTAGGCGATTCCTCGTTTGTTGCTTTGTTTGTGAAGGATTCCTGCCGGCTTTCCGTAGTCAGTAATGACACGGCAAAAGGCCGTGTGTCAGGCACAGGTAGCGGCTATTATTCCTCCTTGTATCAGGCGAAACTGGTAGCCACGCCCAATTACGGCTATCATTTTGCCCAATGGGATGACGGTGACACCACCAATCCGCGCGTGGTGACATTGTGGAACGATACCTCCTTCACTGCCATATTTGTACCGAACATCTACCATATTTCTGTGGTCAGCAACAATACGGCGTGGGGAAGCGTGTACGGTGGTGGCAGCTATGCCTACCTTACACAGGTGAAGATATCAGCCAGCCCGAATACCGGTTATCATTTCGCGGCTTGGAGCGACGGAGAGACCGCCAATCCGCGTGTGGTCACGCTGAAAGGCGATACAGCCGTTACCGCTTTGTTTATGCCGAATGGTTATATGTTTGGTGCCTATTGCCAGACAGGGCAGTACTTAGTGTATGATTCCACCTCTGTCATGACGGTGGCCGTGAGCTGTTTTGACAACACACCCATTTCCAAAGTGATTATTCCGGATTCTGTCACATTCCTTGGAAAAACCTGGTATGTGACCTCCATACGGTCGTTTAAGGATTGTGCGGCGGACACGGTTGTTATGCAGGATAAGATGGTCACCATAGGAAGAAACGCCTTTGAAGGTTCCGGATTAAAGGTTCTGACCATAGGAAGAAATGTGAAAAAAATGGATGTATCTAGTTTTCAAGATTGCTTTTCTTTACATACCGTCTATTATAATGCGGATAGTCTTGAAGAAGGTTATTTTGCAGAGCTTGGACTTTTACCCGATAGTTCGAATATAAAGAATATTTATATCGGTGGAAATGTGAAGTTTATACCATGGGACATTTTTCGAAAGTCAAAGGTGGATACGTTAGTGATTCCGGACAACGTGGTGGAAATAGGAGGTGGAGCCTTTTATGGGTGTGCCAATTTGAAGGTTCTTACCATTGGCAATGGAGTGAAGTATATCGGTAGAGATGCTTTCGAGAATTGCGGATTGGTTGAGCTGACCTTGGGGAGGGGGCTTGAAGCAATAGCAGATGATGCTTTCGAAAATTGTACCCATTTGCAGATCGTATGGTTCAATGCTGACAGCTGTCGGGCAACAAGTTCTTACGCTTTTTATGGTGACAGCTCCATACGGTATGTATATATAGGCAAGGATGTGAAATATATTCCTGGTGGAATTTTTGGTGGAACAGCAGTGGATGCGTTAGTTGTTCCGGACAACGTGGTCACCATAGGTAATAGTGCTTTCAGCCGTTGTGCCAATCTCAAAAAACTGACATTGGGGAGAGGCTTGAAAGAGATTGGACAAGGAGCCTTTTCCTATTGTTCCGGCTTGGATACGGTTTACATTCCGGAAAACGTGGCCTCTATTGGCGGAAACGCTTTCGGTGGTTGCTCTTCTTTGAATACGGTCTGGTTCAATGCTGACAGCTGTTCTTCCGGTTGGATTTATGATGATAACACTTATACTTATAAGACTGCATTTTATGGGGATACCGCTCTCCGGAATGTCCATATCTGCGGAAATGTGAAAGTGATTCCAGATTATATTTTTGCAGTAACAGGTGTGGAATCAATCCTGATTCCGGATTCGGTAAGGTCTGTCGGAGCTGCATCTTTTTACGGATGCGGCAAATTGAAGAAACTGACCTTTGGAAAGAAAGTGGAGCGTATCGGAAATTTTGCATTCTGCTATACGGGTTTTGATACGGTTGTTATTCCGGACAATGTGGAATATATAGGGGAATCGGCTTTTGGCAGATGTGACAGTTTGGAAGTGCTGACCATCGGAAAGGGTGTAAAAGAGATTATTGGTAATGATCGAATATATTTGTATGGTGAAAGAGTATACTCGTATGGAGCCTTCGGAAATTGTCCAAAGCTGCACACAGTCTATTATAATGCGGACAGTTGTGGTGATTTTGGTGACAATTATAACAATTACTCTCCTTGGGTTAATGATTCGGCTCTTGCGAATGTGTACATTGGCAGTAATGTGAAGCATATTCCGGCATATATTTTCAAAAACATCAAAGGCATAGATACGCTGTTAGTCCCTGATAACGTGGTGACCATTCGACGGGAAGCCTTTTCCGGCTGTTCCAACATCAGACAGCTGACATTTGGGAAAGGCTTGAAAGAGATTGGACAGGAAGCCTTTTCCGGCTGTTCCGGTTTGGATACAGTAATCATTCCTGATCAGGTGGACACCATTGGATCCTCTGCTTTTATCAACTGCACCGGTTTGAAGGAGGTGACCATCGGAAATGGTGTAAGAAGAATAGGTGGTACTGCCTTCGGAAATTGTCCGTCACTGCAAACGGTAAATTTCAATGCCG
>CAJOQK010000147.1 GCA_905236885.1 uncultured Bacteroidales bacterium | reverse complement strand
TCTGCCGGAAGCGGCCAGACTGAAGGAGAAACTGACAAGGATTAAAAACATCACCGCAATGCTTGCCTCCGACAGGGAGCAGATACGTCAATGGTGGAAGGATGCTTTGTATCCGGGTTATGGCAACAGGCCGATGAACCTCTCCAATGGAGTCCAAGTCCCCAAAATGACCACCAAATCATTGCTCTTTACCGGATACAAGTATATGTTCATCACCTTTCTGACCGTTGTTTTCCTGCTGTTTTATTACTTGGGTAATACTATCATTTTTTTGCCTCCTGTCTTTATTTTCATAGCTCTGCTTACCGTCATCCTGTGTGTCGGGATTATGGTGGTGAAATTCATCAGAACAGGAACGGTGGAAGGCGTTTTGAAACAAATCGCCATTACTATCTTGGAAACCATGTCGTCCCAGGATTTGCTCAAATCGTCCATAAAAAATGTGGGACTGCATGTTATGGAAGACCACGGCCGTTTTTTTGTCAGTTGCAGCAATCTCCCTGCGGCGGAAAACAATTTGTTCATTCAGGCATTACAGGAATTGCTGGACCCAGTGGAAAACCCCAGATATCTGCTTGTCAAGCACGGCTCTTTTTGGGGAAAGGTAAGGCAGACGGACTATTTTGCAATACCTTCCATATTGTCGGCGAAAAGGAAAAGTGTTGAAATGTTCAAACAATTGTGGGAGAAATACATCGGAAAATGCGAAGTGGTTTACACCCGTAACCTTGAAGGCCGGAAATTGTTGCTGAAAGCACGCAGGGAGGCCTCCTCAGCCATAAAGAGGAGAAGGTCGGAACGGCTTTCCAAATGGCAATAGGAGTATTTGCATACAATAATCCTGCTCGGTTCGCGTTATGGTACGAAATTCAGTTGCTGTTCAAAAACATTAAGCGAGCATACGATGGCACGGAAACTTTTTTGCGAGATATCCCCGTTCACTTACCGTCTTTCCATGGAAAAGGAAATCATGAAGCGTCACCTGAAGGACCTTTTTCAAAAGAACCGTTTTGCCGGGAAACGGACGGCAGAGACGCTTCCCTATGTGATTTTCCAGCACAAATCGCTTATCCGAAGGCGTTTGGGAAATGTTGACATGCAATTGCAGGAGAACAAAGCCACCAATCTCGCCCTGGCAGTCGCCCGCATCGACGGTTTGCTCATCCGTCCCGGCGAGACATTCTCCATCTGGAAAATGATAGGAAGAACCACCAAACGAAAGGGTTACAAAGAGGGGCTTACCATCACGAAAGGTCAGCCGGCCCAGGGCATCGGAGGAGGCATGTGCCAGCTTTCAAACCTGATCCACTGGATGGTGCTGCATAGCGATCTCACCATTACGGAACATCATCATCACGACGGACTGGACCTTTTCCCGGATTTCAACAGGCAAATTCCTTTTGGCACAGGAACCAGCATTTCATACAACTACTTGGATTACCATGTAAAGAATGAAACCGCCTGCACCTACCAGCTCAGGCTCAGGGTGGATGGTGAACACCTGTATGGGGAACTCCTCGCTGACGCCCAGCAACCCCACACGTTCCACATTCATGCCGAGAACGAGTTTTTTTCCCGCGAGGAGGGCATTGTTTACCGCAACGGGGAAGTTTACCGTGATGTCATGGAACGCGCTACGGGCCGCTGCATCGAAAGCAGGCTCATCCGCACCAACCACGCCAGGGTCATGTATGAGTGTCCTCCCTCCGTTGTCATTCAGGAAAATGAAAAACGCCTGCCACCTGATTTGCTCCAGGACAAAACAAACCACGGACAAGCGTAAAAAGCAATAAGCGCCAGAGCTGACTCTGACACTTATTGTTGAAATATAATCTGTTTTACTTTGTATGACTTTTATTCGTCGCGTTTGAACACCAAAGTGATGCTGACGGGTGTATTGTCTTCAGCATAGAACATCGGCAACACAAAGGTGATGGCGTCCGTGGCATCGTTGTAGGTGAACACCAGTTTGGAAGGCACCTCGTTTCCGGCAGTGTCTTCGGCCACGCCATCAAGATAGCCGGTATGGGTCGTGCCATCATAGGAATAGGTATAGGAGACGCCATAGATCTGTTCCAGTTCGCCCTCATCGCCACCAAAGGCCATGATATTGTCGGGGAAGGAGAAATGGGCATAGGCCGTATCAAAGTTCAGGCCGAACACAAGCGTGTCATCCTCCATTCCATACATGAAGGTGGAATCAAAGCCAAGCATTGAGCCGAGGAATTCCGAATAGGTCATGCTGAAGGTCCAGTCGGTGTTGCGAAGATCGGCTGTGCTTCTTACACGGGTGGGAGTTGTGATGTTCTGGGAATCGTCACCGGGGACAGGGTCGTCTTTCTGACAGGCGGCGAATGAGAGTGTCATGGCTGCAATGGCAGCAATCAAAATTTTTTTGTACATTGTGATTGGTGTTAAATTATTATTAAATGATTTTAATTCTTATTCCGTTTATAAAGACGTAAAAAAAAGGGCTAAAACTACACCGGAAATGAAAATATTTTACCTGTTATTCACAACCGACTCAAAATGAAGTTGATAATAATAGTCACCCTCCTCGGTTCCATGTACGCTGCGCGAGAGAATCATCGTACCGGGGGTGGTCCAGCTGACGTTCCAGCTTGTTCCGCCCGGCAGCAGTTCGCTGCTGAGCACCCCATCGTCCGAAAGCGTCCATTTGCTTTTGTCGGTGGCCGTGGTGCTGTCCATGCCATGAATCTCAAGTGTCAGGGTTCCGTCGGCAGAAAAGGTGTAGTACATGGATCCGCCCCCTTCTTCCGGCTCATAAAGGTCGCTGTGCTGCAGATTTCCGTCATAATCGAACAGTGAGCAAACCAAAAACTTGAAATTCCAGGTCCCCACAATATTTCCCAAAGTGTTTTTGGCCGGAGCGGTTGCATATGCCTTGCCATGCCATGTTCCGGAATTTTCATCATAGGAGACGCACACGGTAAGCCCTTGTTTTTCCATCTCTTTCATCCATTTCTTCATTTCCTCCCTGCTGGTGGTGCTTATGGTGTTGTCATCTGTGGCAGCACTTTTTTGGCAAGATTTGATGCAGGTCGGACGGTTTGAATTGTAGAAGGTGATTTCGCTTCCGCTGCGCGCCTGGTCGCATAACTGGTCCAGCATTTCATCCCACTCCGACTCGGTTTTCAGCGTCCGCAGGTTTTCACGGTCATCCACCGTATAATAAATGACACGTTCTATGGCGGCATTGTTCACCTCGCCTGTGTTTTTTCCGTCACCAACGGGCTGTTCGTTTTTATCGCACGCCATGAAGATGGCGGAACAGGCTGACAATAAAAGAATAAGTCTGAATATGTTTTTCATATCTAAGGTTTAATTTTTAATGTTTATTTTTTGTTGTTTCCAATTGGTAGTCAATCAACGCATCATACTGCGCCTCGTTGTCAATACGGTAGAAGCCGATGGTCCGCCTGCCGGGTGAGGCTATGACACGCATCACGGGCTTGCCCGTCCACTGCGTGCGCAAGGCGGGATTGTCAATTTTGCCGAGCCAACTCAAATTCCCCTCTTCACAGCGGATATTGAACTCCCCGGTCAGCCGCATCCAGGCCTGTTCGTCCTCAGCCTGAAGCATCACCACATCCACACACACCGTGTCACATAGCCTGAAGCCGCTGACTTGCGCCACCTTCAGGTCTTGTCGTTCGGCATATTGCCGGTAAAGCGCACCCTCAGGCGGTTTTTCCTGATGAGCGCACCCCGTCAGCAAGGCCAGTGCCGATATTGATATTATGAATAAAACTTTTTTCATATCCTGTCACCATTTACATTTTCACGCCTCCTTCAGCAAAGCGTCAGCCATTTCAAACCAATACTGTTCCGTTATGCCCGGACGGTTGCAATAGATGGAAGTGCCGTTGTCGCCAGCTGCTGCAGGCTGTGAAGGAGGCAGCAGTGGCAAAGCCACAACAACCAAAGCGACCACGAAGGCGGCAATCCCCAGATTACGGCGGCGGTTGCGGCGCCAGACGGGGTATTCCTCCAGCAAACGGGCGGCATGCGGTTCAGCCGCTGCACGCTGCCACAAAATGTCAAACTCCTGTTCTGTCATCATGTCCACTCCTTTCTTATTTTGTTTTTTATTCTCACTAATTTCACACTCACATTTTTAACTGTCATTCCAAGCGCTTTGGCTATCTCCTCGTAGCTGTAGCCCTCAAACTGCATTGTCACCAGTGTCCGGTCAGGTTCCGGTAGCAGGACAATGCGCTCGCGCAACTCCTGAACCTTGCTTCGGTCATCATCCTTCGCATCATATCCTTCCGGCAATTCTTCGTTTATCGGGGTGCGCCGCAGGTCGTCAATGATGGCATTGCGTGCTATTTTCCACACCAGCGCCGCCTGTCTGGGCCCCTTCGAGAGCGCGAACAACGGCTCACGGTTAAGCCATAACGCCACAGACACCTCTTGCATGAGGTCCTCCATGGTTGTGCCCCGCCGCTGATACCGCCTGCACAGTTTGAAAAGCAGTCCGCGGTAACGGTAAAGCATTGCGTCAAATGAATTGTTCGTACTCACATCTATAATAACGTGAAAAAAGACAAAAAAACTACACCATCTGCGATTATTTTTTGCCCCCTGCCCTTTTTAATGGAACCCTTTCTTTAGACAAATTTTTAAGATGACCTCTAAAAATGACTTTGCGAACAATTTTTAATCTATTTCAGAAAGATTTAGTCTATTTGTGGAACGAGCATAGCTGCGCCATGTGATTGACACTAAAGGCAAAAGATTTCAAAATAAAACAAAATTGATGCAAAAGCTTTTCCTTGTAATCATTCATTTGATATAAAGCGCGGATTTTTTAGAGGTCACCTCAAATTAATTTGCCTTTATATTCGCTTACGCGCAGTTTTAGCATTGAGCTCCGCTGTAAATTATCTTCTACCTTTCATACGGCAAAAACAATGCAAGTTGAGCGCAATTGAGCTTGCTCAAATTGCCGAAACGCAGCTTGGTTTATCCAACAATACAATTTTTTGTTTACAACTGCTGTCCAAGTTTCAGGGGCCATTATTGACACCAATGTCTTCCTTTTTCTGAACTGGAACTTGTTTCTGGCATTCGTCCCCTGGGCGTTGTCGAGTGTGGTGATGTTGCGTCCGCGCCATCGGATTAGCGAGGGCAGCGACCATAACAGGAATGATCAACCTTGTTTATAATATGTGCAGGTTCAAACAGATAATGCGTCTGAGACTGTTGCAAACAATACATGAAAAGCATATGTGTAACTCATATATAATAAAGTCAGAAAAATGACGTAATCGTATTGTAAATTTGATTACTTTTGCAAATTGAAATAAAAAAACGTTGTGAACTGGCAGTTTCAATAACCTCGACTGCCAACTGCAACGAAACAATAAAACAAAATATTATTATTGGTTACCCAAACTTAATTGTCATGAACGAACCGGAGAAAAAACAAACTCGTTACACTTGGCTTATACAGTTACTGATCAGCATTTTTGGTACAGCAATTGGTGTCGGCCTGACTTTTTTTGCAAATAACGCGGTAGAGAAGAAACATCAGATGGCGGCACAACGCGAGACAGCCATCATGGCGGTGTGCGATATCGACGAGATTGTTCAGGGACTCAAGGAAGAGACAGCCTTTGAGGACAGCCTTTTCAAGGTGGCAATGTATGTATCAAGCCACCAGGAGACGATTGACTCGTTTTCGATGGACACACTGAATATGGCATTCAATTATCTGTCCGACAATCCAATGACGGTGAAAGGTTGGACAGCCGACACGAAGGAAAATGCCTTCAACAGCGGTATCGATGCCCGTATGAATATAGGCAACAACCAGTTCTACGACAACGTACAGTCGTGCTACTACGTGCGTCGCTCGCTAATAAAAGTGATGGAGGAAGCACCTATGTTCCGCCGCCCAATCAGTAAAGAAGACTACGAGGAATTCTTGCAAAAACTGGGTCCGGATGATATTGACCAAAAAGGAACTCCCAACCCTGAAGCCATGCGTAAAGCGATGAAACAGTTTATGTCGCAGGGAGCAACGGCTCTCTATATCAAGCGCTACTTTTCCCGGAGGGATACCTATAACCAAGTCATCAACGAGTTGGAACGGCTGAATCGCGAAAACCGTCTGCTGATGAACATCACCGATGAGGATGTTGAAGCATACATTAAGAGGAATACGGCCAATGTCTCCGGACAGGACCCGGCCGACTTGATAGCAGGGGCATGGGATTTGAATCTGAACGACAGCCGGAATGTATATATATTTCATGAAAACAACACCTTTGAAAGGACCTTGTCGATAGAGAGCCAGATGCAGTTAAAACTGGAACAGGAACAGAAAGAGGTGCTTTTGCTTGCCCCGATGGATATCTACGTACCTGGACGATGGGAATTGGACAGCAACAAACTGATAACCGTACATGATTTCAGCAAAGCTGAAGTACGCTCTTTTGATTTGGATGTGAGCAATTTGCCGCAAACAGCATTGGATCGCTTTGACAGTCTGGATGGTAAAAAGAACATGATTGACTATTTCCTGAATATGTTACGCCAGCAGAACCCAAGGGAAGAAGTTGTCATCTCCTTTGACAAGAGCGGCAACACGATGGTATGGACAAAAGAAGGAACCACCCCGACGGGACAAAAACAAACCACTTCAATACAATTATACAGAAAACCAGAATAGAATTAAGTAATAAGAACGTTTATAAAAACTTAAAAATGAAGAAATTAATGATGGCAGCAGCTGCCTTATGCTGCATGGCAATGATGACGGTTGCAACAACCTCGTGTACCGACAAGAACAATCAGTGCACGGAAAACACGGATTCGTCAACGATAGTCATAAACCTCGACACCATCTCCATCGTGCCATATGTACAGTTCGGCACATCGCTGGCCGATGTGCAGGGGTATATGGCCGACAACTTCGCCGGCTATTCGGACACAAACCCCGACTCGCTCATCTACTATGAATTGGAAGGGGGTGCACTCTGGGCAAAAATATACAAAAAGGGAACGCACGAGGTCTCATTCTATTTTAACGATGCCGAAGGCAAAGACCTGACGATGGTGTCTTATGACTTCTTCTTCCCCATACAAATTGAAGCCGTTATGGCCGAACTGGAACGAAACGGATTCACCAACAGGGGCGAGATCAGGTTCGAAAATGACAACTCCGACATCAGTTACCTCTTCCTCTCGTCCGACGAGAGCATTGAGGCCATGGTTTTCTATTGGGAGAAAGATGGGGGCAGTTGGGCACTCACCTTCCAGCCTACCAACGATTTCGACCTACAGCATCTTGTCAACAAAAAATAAAGAACTGTGGAGATGAGAAAAAGAGTGTATATAACGATGATGGTGACCATTCTGATGCTGACCTTCATCTCCTGTTCTAAGGATAATGAGATTCAGAATCAGGATACCATTAGGGTCAATATCGCCGCCCTCTACGACGAGTTGGGCATCCGCGACGAGATGACGCAGGCTCTCGCCAGTGGTAACTACCTCCTCACTGATACGCTGCTTGTCTACGACGCTTCGGGCAGCCTAGTAAAAAAGCTCGGATCGGAAAGTCACAGCCTGGAGCCACTGACTTTCAATGTCAAAGGGCTTGCCAACGGCAGTTACACTCTTGTCCTTTGGCAGACGGCCCGCTCCGCCTCGGGCAACAGATCGTGGAAACTTTTCGGCGAGGAGCAGCTCTCCACTGCCATACTGGGCGAGACTAGCGCGCCCTTAAGTTATGCTTTTTCTGCCGGTTATGCTTTAGCCACAGTCGCCGCCAAGGGCGGCAAACTGGTGCAAACTCTAACACCGATGGCCATCGGCAGCATAGTCGATATGCGTGTGAATAATCTGACGGCGATGCACGATGCCACCGCCCTATCCCTTTGGGGCACCCATAGTGGCTACTATACAGGTATCCGCCTCGCACCCAACCTCAATGCTGATGCGCGCTGGTATACTGACCACGACACCACATTCTTGGGTCGCATAGCTCAGCTGCCCGTGGGACAAGCCAGCGGCATGTTCTTCACCCTCTACCATGGTAACATTCCTCTCGAACTATGGGCCGACAAGGGAGATGACGAGGAGTATGTCACCGACATCTCACATTCCTCACTGCCTGTCGGAGGACAGTCCATCTGCTACTTTGATATGGGTCGTCGCTCCTGGCAGCCACCCTTCCTCGGCGCTGCCGACGCTTTCACCGCTTGGAAGGCCGACCGCGACACCAATATTCCCGTCACCGATCCTTTGCTCCAATGGGGCTGCAGTTTCAAGGACGTGCAAAATTATGTCTTCGGTAAGATGTGGTACTGGCCAGGCAACGACGAACTCGAATACTGGGAGGATCCCTTCAAGAGCTGGCACGGATGGTGGTGGGTGTCAAAATCGCTCACTGAACAATACCTCTTTGAAACCAAGGACGGTCAAAACTTACGCTATGTGGTATGCTACTGCTGGGACGAAACGGTGCCAGCCCAGACGCGCGACAACCTGCTGCAGCATCAGGGTTTCCAGGCTACGGGCAATACCGTGCAGCTGGGTAGCGAAAACCTTAACCAGTATCTATCCGCCGATGGTGCGACCGAAGCCTTGACCTCCTTCTTCGATGGTGGTTACTGGATAATTGTTTATCGGCCGGTGAACTAAATTATCATACCCCAAACCATTGCCTTATGCTGCTGAAAACCTTGAAAGACAACAACCGTCTCAATGAGACGCTGTTCCTTGGCGGACTTTCCCTGCTCTGCCTAGCGGTCTCCCTGTTCCGCTTCGTTTACACCGACACCAACGTGTTCCTTTTCCTGAACTGGAACCTGTTTCTGGCATTCGTCCCCTGGGCGTTGTCG
>CAJOQK010000146.1 GCA_905236885.1 uncultured Bacteroidales bacterium | reverse complement strand
GCAATCTTTTGCTTTTAGTGTCAATCACATAGCATAGCTATGCTCATTCCACAAAAAGACAAAATCTTTCTGAAATAAATTCAAAATTGCTCGCAAAGTAATTTTTAGAAGTCCCTTTAAGTCGTTGTGATATATACTGATTTCACTTTTCTTTATCTATATACGCCTTAACACTATATAGTGGAATGTTTTCCATCCACCCTTGGTCAACATATGGCTTCATGGAACAACGCAGACCTTTCAGTTTTTTATCGGCATGGTCTGTTTTGACAAATTGTGACAAGGACTTGCTCTTCACGTTCTCCTCGGCTTTTACCTCAACTGGAACCACCCGCCGACTCGTTTGCACAAGGAAATCAATCTCCTGGGTGGAATAGTCCTTACTGAAATAATATACTTCAATGTCATCCGCGCTTTTTAATTGCTCCATGACATAGTTCTCCGTAAATGCCCCCTTGAATTCAGTAAACACATCATTACTGGTAAGCATAAGACCTGGCTTGGCATTACTCAGGGCTCCAAGCAGTCCGACATCTAACAAGTAAAGTTTGAAAGCATTAAAGTCTTCATAAAACCTCAAGGGTTGCTCAGGTGTTTTGCATCTGTGAACTTTGTAGGCCAAACCTGCATCCATAAGCCATTGAATGGCCATTTCAAAATCCTTTGCACGTCCTCCTTTTCTCACCGCTCCATAAATATACTTCTTATTCTCTTTGGCTAACTGTGCCGGGATGCTGTTCCAAACCATCCTGATGCGTTCCGTCTCTGCGCCCGCATGTTTTGACATGTCATTGGCATAAGAGCTGATAATCTGTTTCTGTATTCTTCGGACTGCCGGTATGTCTTCTTTTTCCACCCATTTTTTTACAGCTTCAGGCATTCCGCCAACATAAAAGTATTGGCGTAACAAATCTTTTAACAAATAATCAAAAGGTGTGTATGCCCCCCAATCACAGTTAGCGACAATCTTTGCAAGCATCCCGTTCTGTTTGGCCTCAATAAATTCATCAAAAGTCATAGGAAATAACCGTAGGGCATTGACTTTCCCTACAGGATATGACTCTCCCGGGTGATGTACCACACCCAGCAGGGAGCCTGCTGCCACAACATGCTGTTCTGGAGCATTTTCACAAAAATATTTCAATGATGTTATGCCATTAGGAGCATCTTGTATCTCATCAAAGAAAAGCAGTGTCCGTCCTGCATTCACATGCTGCCCGGTATTTGCCTCAACATCCCGTATGATTCGATTGGGCTTAAGATCATGCAGAAATAATGATTTGGCGAAATCATCATCCGAACAGTTGACATATACCAAGTTCTCGTATTCATTCCTGCCAAACTCTTTCAAAAGCCAAGTTTTTCCAACCTGACGTGCACCTTCCAAGATAAGAGGTTTTCTATCTGCATCGTTTTTCCACTTCAATAAAGAATTGTATAGATTTCTCTTCATTTATTGTGTTAATTAATAATGGTAAATAAGGTACATATTTCAAATTAGTTAACAAATTATTTTATGCATTTTTGTGAGGGAATAATTTGTATTTTTATGCATTTTTGTGAGGGAATAATTTGTATTTTATGCATTTTTGTGAGGGAATAATTTGTATTTTATGCATTTTTGTGAGGGAATATTGTGGATGTAATATCATTTTAACAAATTATTTTGTTTATACTCAAATATATATAAGCTACCGCAAACAGCGTGGAACCATTTGCAAAAGTACTCAAATTCTCCATATGAAGTATCTTTGCCGGAAAAATTTATCCCCCTGTATCCGTGTCCTCCTGCCTGAACCCAATCCGTTTCCGAGGTGTTTCCGGTTGCGCCCGCAGCTGGTCTAAGGCATCGTTGAGCGCCTCAATCTGCAGCGCGATTTCGGTGTTTGTCTCCTCCTGCTGCCGGTTGATGTCGTTTTGGTCGTGGAGAATCTCCTCCACATAGCTGTTGAGCTGGTCCACCTTGTGGGAAATCTGCTCCATTTTCAGGTTCACGTCCTGTAAGGCGCTT
>CAJOQK010000145.1 GCA_905236885.1 uncultured Bacteroidales bacterium | reverse complement strand
GACCACCGGAAGCCAGCGATACAAATCCACCTTCGTAAGCCTCGGCATCACCTTCCGTTTCGGCAAGATGGAACTGGAAAGCAAGGCGAAACAGGGTGGCGCGAGCAACGAAAGCGGAGGCATGCGGTAAAGGGGAACTTCTAAAGGGGACTTCTAAAAAAACGCACCAACCGCAAACAATAAATCCCCAAAATCTGCGTTATATTTAGTTACGTGGATAAAAACAGATTATGGATCATACTATCTCTACATATCATTTGGGCATTGACATCGGCTCTACAACACTGAAAATGATTGTCATTGATGATCAAGGGCAAATCCTTTTCACCGATTACAAACGCCATAACACCGACATTAAGGAAACAGCCAAAGAAATATATGCCGCCCTGTATGAAAAGGTTGGCGACTGCTATCTGAACAGCACCATCACAGGCTCCGTGGGCATGGGCTATGCGGAAAGGCTGCATATTCCCTTTGTGCAGGAGGTGGTTGCGGCGGCAGAACTGATCAAAAAACAATTCCCGGACATCTACACTTTTGTGGACATTGGCGGAGAGGATTCCAAAATGATATTTTTTGAAAAAGGGAAATCCCCCGACATCCGTATGAACGGAAGCTGCGCAGGCGGCACCGGCGCCTTCATCGACCAGACGGCAGCCATCCTTGGTGTGGAGACCATCGAACTCAACCAATTGGCGGCCACGGCGGAAAACATCTACCCCATCGCTTCCCGCTGCGGTGTATTTTCCCGCACTGACATCCAGAACCTTATCAGCCGCAACGTGAGCAAGAACGACATAGCCGCCTCCGTATTCAACGCAGTGGCCCTGCAAGTGATTGCCTCACTGGCACGCGGTATGGAAATCAGGCCCAAACTCTTTTTCTGCGGCGGACCATTCCATTTTTTGCCGGAATTGAAAAAGGCTTTTCTCAAACAGCTGAACCTCCGCGAGGAGGATTGCCTCACCACCACCGACGCACGACTGATTCCAGCCTGGGGCTGTGCACTGATTGCGCAGCAGCATGTCACCGAAAACCCCATACGGCTGTCCGAAATGCTCAAAAACATCAGCCAGGAGAGCGGCACCGGCTTTGAAGAAACCCTTTTCAAACGCCTGCCGGCCCTTTTCAAATCCAAGGAGGATTTCGAAAAATGGAGAAACGCCAAAGGCTCCCACCAGGTACCACGTGTCAGTTGGGATGAACTCACTGACACACAATGTTTCCTCGGCATTGACTCCGGCTCCACCACCACCAAAATAGTGTTGATGGACAGTAAAAAACGTATTGTGCACCAAGACTATCTCCGTAACGAGGGGGACAGTTTCAACGCCATGCTCAAAGGGATGCAGCGTATGCAGGAGGAGGCGCGGAAACACCATAAGGACATCTCTATACTCAACAGTGCGACCACCGGATACGGCGAGAACCTGATCAAAACCGCCTTCGGACTGCACCAGGGCATCATCGAAACCATAGCCCACTACATGGCTGCCAAGGAAATTTCGCCAAAAGTGAGCTTTGTGCTGGACATCGGCGGCCAGGACATGAAAGCCATATTTATCGAAAACGGGACTATCAAACGACTGGAAATCAATGAAGCCTGTTCGTCAGGATGCGGTTCCTTCATCGAAAATTTCGCCAACATGCTGAACTACCCCGTCGCCGAATTCGCCCAAATGTCCTGCTTTGCCCAAGCTCCCTGCGACTTGGGAACCCGCTGCACCGTTTTCATGAACTCCAAGGTCAAACAGGCCATGCGCGAAGGGGCGAAAGTGGAGGACATTGCCGCAGGATTCTCCTACTCTGTGGTCAAAAACTGCCTATTCAAGGTACTGAAGCTGAAAAACGTGAAGGAACTCGGCGAGCACATCGTGGTGCAGGGCGGAGCCTTCCGGAACCTCTCAATTGTGAAAGCGCTGGAGAATCTGGCGGGCGTACAGGTGACCTTTTCCGACATTCCGGAACTGATGGGTGCCTACGGAGCCGCGCTTTATGCCCTGCAGAACCACAAGGAGACAGACTTCCCCATAAGCATGGACCAGCTGGCCAACGCCCAGCAGTACACCGCCCACTTTGAAAACTGCACCGGATGCGAGAACAAATGCACTGTCAAAATTTTCCAATTCAACAACGGCAACCGCTTTTTTGCCGGCAACAACTGCGAAAAAGTCTATTCCAACCAGGGCGAGAAGAAAAACAAAGGGGTGAACCAATATCAGGAACGATACAAAATGCTGTTCCAGCGCACTTTCACCTCTAAGGACAAACCGTTGCTGCGCATCGGCATCCCACGGGGACTTGGCATGTACGAACACTATCCTTTCTGGCACACCCTCTTTAGCGAATGCAACATCCAACCTGTCCTCTCCAGAGCCTCCACCAACAAACTCTACGAAAAAGGCATCCAGACCATCATGTCGGACAACATCTGCTTCCCGGCCAAACTGATGCACGGCCACATCATGGACCTGGTGGAAAAAAAGGTGGACCGGATTTTCTACCCCTACTCCATTTTTGAGCACAAGGAGGACCCAAAAGCGCACAACAGCTACAACTGCCCTGTGGTGGCAGGCTATTCGGATGTAATCCGCTCCTCCATGGATCCGGAAAAAAACTACGGCATCCCGCTGGATGCGCCCAGCACCTCATTCAACAACACCAAACTGCTGAAAAGAACCTGCCTGAAATACCTGAAATCCTTGGGCGTCTCCAAAGCCGTTGCGGAAAAAGCCTTTGAAAAGGCCACCCAAACCCAAAACAACTACGTGATAACCCTGGCGGAACAGAACCGCCGCATTGTGGAGAAGGCCAAACTGGAAAACCGCATGGTCATACTATTGGCAGGCCGCCCCTATCACATCGACCCGCTGATCCAGCACAAGATTGCGGACTACATCACCGACATGGGCATCGATGTCATTACCGAGAACATCTCCCTGTTGAGCGGCTCCGAAGTGTTTGACGAAGTCTACAGCATTTCCCAATGGGCCTATCCCAACCGCATTCTCAAGGCCGCCCACTTTGTGGCCAACAGCAGGGAAAATATCCATTTTGTGGAGCTGACCTCCTTCGGCTGCGGTCCTGACGCCTTTGTGATTGACGAAATCAGCGAAGTGCTGAAACGGAAAGGCAAAAGCCTGACACTGCTGAAAATAGATGATGTGAACAACATCGGTTCGCTACGGCTGCGCATCCGCTCCCTGGTTGAAAGCCTCAAATTCCACCACCATCAGGAGGTTGACATTCCTGCAAAAAAAATACCCGTTTACCAGAAAGAGGACCGTCACCGCAAAATTCTGGCCCCCTATTTTGCCGAAGGCTACTCCGAATTCATCCCCGCCATCTTCAACCTGATGGGCTATGAACTGGAGAACCTGCCCATGGGCAACAAGGAGATTGAGGAAATCGGCCTGAAATATGCCAACAACGAGGTTTGCTACCCCAACACCTTGGTGGTGGGCAGCATCATCCAAGCCCTGCAAAGCGGCAAATACAACCCCGATGAAATTGCTGTCGCCATGACCCAGACCGGCGGACAATGCCGCGCCTCCAACTACATATCCATCATCAAGGATGCCATGATTGCAGCCGGATTTGACAACATCCCCGTCATTTCCATTGCCTTTGGCGACACCATGATGAATGAGCAGCCCGGTTTTGAACTTAAGATCAGAGGAAACATCCTCATCACCTTTTACACACTATTGTATGCGGACTGCCTCTCACGCCTCTATTTCGCCTCCGTGGTCAGGGAAAAGGAGAAGGGAATCGCCCAAAAACTGAGGGAGAAATACACCGAAAAGGCTCTGCCAATCATCGCACAGCGCAATTATAGGGCACTGCTTCCGCTGTTCAAGGAGGCCATTGCCGAATTTGATGCAAACATCGAACACAACGACCAGATACCTGTGATTGGTGTGGTCGGGGAAATTTATGTGAAATACAATTCATTCAGTCACAAGAATGTGCTCCACTGGCTGTCGGAGCAGGGAGTGGAAGTGATTGCCCCCTCCATGTACAACTTCTTCTTCAACAGCTTCGTTAACAAGCATATCAATAAAAAACTGAATATCATGGAGGTCTCCACTCCGCTTTTCATTTCGGACGGCATTTACAAATTAGCCTACTCCATCGTGAAAAAATTTGACAATGCGGGCAAAAAGTTCCGCTACTACCGTCCTTTTGCCGATATTTTCCACGATGCAAGACTGGCCTCCCGCGTCATCAACCTGACCGCCAACTTTGGGGAGGGCTGGCTGATTCCGGCGGAGCTATGCAGCTTTGCCGAACAGGGAGTATACAACGCCATCAGCCTGCAGCCTTTCGGATGCATCGCCAACCATATAATTTCCAAAGGAATAGAAAAACGGATTAAATCAATTTACCCCAAAATGAATCTGTTGTTCCTTGACTTCGACGCCTCCACCTCCGATGCCAATGTGTTCAACCGTCTGCATTTTATGGTGAAAAACGCAAAGGAGCAGTATATGTAACAGATACTCAATTATTAGTCCATCCTTAAACAGCTGCATTCAACTTACAAATACAACTTTTGCGCGAATTCGGATGACATCTTTTCCAGGCAGAAGCACTACCTTTCCCTGCCGCTGAAAGCGCCGGCAAACAGAACAGAGCCGCTCTGCTCCTCCACAATGAAATAGAGGAAACCGTGGTTGGCATGGAAATCCACCGGCTTTTGGGGCATGGCCACACTGGTCGCCTTCATGTAGGCGCTGGTCACTGCTGCGGCTTCCGAGCCCTCCTCATACACTTTGATGATGGCATCCTGCTGCATGGAAGAGATAAAGGAGGGCACCTTGGAGAGTTTCCCAAAATTGGCGGAAGGGGCAAAAGCCTGTTGCATGCCCAAATCCTTCATAATTTCATTCAGAGGGAGATGGCATTTGGTTTCAAACTTCGGCAGCCATACATTCACCAGGGTGCGGCGCATCTTGCCCATGGCCTCCGCCCAGATTTCCGGATCCAACCGCTTCACTAGGTCGCCTTCGCCGACAGACCAATCCAACACATCACCCGCACCTGCGGCGGCACTCCATTTCGGAAGCACCACAATCATGCTGAAACGGCCGTTTCCGTAAGGAAGGCACAACCATTGAGCCAATTCCGTCTCCGCATAGTGGAAACGCTCCTGCTGGATCATCATCTCCACTTGGGAGACCAACTTCACCTGATGTCCCTCCACATTCAGAAAATCCTTCTTTACAGTACGTTCGGGTTTGAAGGGATTCCTCCATTCCCCTTTGAAATAGACCGCATTCATCGCACAGGCCGACATGTCGGGTGTGACACGGTCGATAATCTTGGGTATCAGCCCATTGGTCTGTTCCGCACACCATGAGTTGATTTTTTTCGCCACAGCATCGGAATTGTTGAAATTCATGTTGGTTACCTCCGCCCCGTAATAGTTTCGGGCATCTGTCACAAAACTGCCCAGCAACGGCATTTTCTGATTGACAACCATGGCATTAGCCACGTTGAGCGTGACCTTGTCATCCGCCTTGGGCAACAGCTGCATCAAGGTGTGGTACAGTTCATTGGCGGATGGCAAATCCTTCACGTCAAAACCAAGTGTCTTTGACATTTCAGCTGCAGTGGCACCATCCGCCCCGTTGAGCAGCATGGCCGTCAGCAACTCCACACTTACAGGGGAAATCACAAAATTGCACGGAGAACCATGCTCATCGGCAACCTTGAAGTAAGCCTTGTCAAACAGACGGAACGAAAAACCTTTGGTCCGCTGCAACATTTTCCATTGCGCATCCGTAAACGGGTTATCTGCAGTCTTCTCCGCCTCTGCGGAAGGTTTCGGGTCAATGTTCCCGCCATTTTCGGAACCAGCTTTGCCCCCCTCCGTTTCCTGGTCAATACGGACAACCTGAGTGCCAGTGTTTGGCAGGCTGTTTTGTGCAGGTTCGGCTTTCGGGTTATTATCCTCATACTCATATATCACTTCACTTGATACCACTTCACACGGTTCGGACGACTTCACTTTACCACGATTCATACAGGCCACAGACAAAACAGCCACCATGAGACCCAAGCAGACTATAATCAACAATTTCTTCATTTTCATATTTTTACATTACTATTCAGGCCATTCCAAATTATATTTCACCGCCTCAATCATGGATGTGAAATAATGGAATGTCAAACCTTCCCTGTATTGGGCGTCTATATCCAGAATATCCTTTTCGTTGTCCTTGGAGAGGGCGATGTCGGTAATGCCCACACGCTTGGCCGCCAGTGTCTTTTCCCGCAGTCCGCCCACAGGGGTCAGCCTGCCACGCAAAGTGATTTCACCTGTCATGGCCAGTTGTGGACGCATTTTCCGGCCTGTGAAGAGCGACACCAACGCCGTGAGCATGGTGATTCCGGCTGAAGGCCCGTCTTTTGGGATAGCCCCCTCCGGCACATGGATATAAACATCCTTATCTTTAAAAGTATTGATGTTCAATCCAAAAATAGCCGCGTTGGATTTCAGGTACTCGTATGCGATAGTGGCCGATTCCTTCATCACATCCCCCAAATTACCGGTGAGCGTGAGGTTACCCTTCCCTTCCGAATAGGCGGTTTCAATGTAGAGCACATCCCCGCCGACCGGTGTCCAGGCCAAACCGACAGCAACTCCAACATGCGCCTGCCGGAACTCATTTTTGTCTACCTGCAAAGGCACACCCAGCACCTTTTCCACCTCCTCCTTTTTCAAACGTTTGGAGGGTTCCTGCCCGTCGGCAATCAAATAGGCCTGGTGACGGACAATTTTTGCAAGGTGCTTTTCCAGAATACGTACACCAGCCTCACGGGTATACCGCTCAATAATATCCTCAATCACCGGATCGGTCATGGTGAGGTCGCTTTTGCGCAGCCCATGCTCCTTGATTTGGCGCGGCAGCAGATGCCGCTTGGCAATCTGCAGTTTCTCCTCCTGCAAATAGCTGTTGAGCTCAATCACCTCCATCCTGTCCACAAGGGCCGGCTGGATGGTGGAAAGGGTATTGGCCGTGGCAATGAACATAACCTTGGAAAGGTCAAAAGTGGTCTCCAAAAAATTGTCATAAAAAGTGCTGTTCTGCTCCGGATCCAACACCTCCAACATGGCGGAGGATGGATCGCCCTGCACCGTCATGCCAGAAATCTTGTCAATTTCGTCCAGCACGAAAACCGGGTTGGCAGTGCCTGCCTTGCGCAGCAACTGGAGAATCCGTCCAGGCAGCGCGCCCACGTAGGTTCTGCGATGTCCGCGGATTTCCGCCTCGTCATGCAGACCGCCCAACGACATTCGCACATACTTGCGCCCTGTGGCCGCTGCGATGGATTTTCCCAATGAAGTTTTACCCACTCCCGGAGGTCCCACAAAACAGAGAATCGGGGCCTTCATGTCTTCCCTCAACTTCAGCACAGCCAAATATTCCACAATCCGGTCCTTGATTTTATCAAGCCCGTAATGATCCCTATCCAGCACAGCCCTAGCCTTTTTCAAATCCACCTTGGCACTGTCATACACATTCCAAGGCAAATCTACAAACACATCCAGATAGTTCAGCTGTACCGTATAGTCGGGGGACATAGGATGAAGCCGTTGCAGCTTCGCCAACTCTTTTTCAAACTGTTCTTTCGCTGCTTTTCCCCATTTCTTGCGCTTGGCCTTGCGTTTCAGCTCCGCCACCGCAGGATCGGAACTGCCGTTCTCACCCAAATCATCCAGCTCGTCCTGAATCACCTTCATCTGCTGGTTAAGCAGGTATTCCTTCTGCTGCTTGTCCATCTCCTCCTTGGCCTTGCGCTGGATGTTGCTTTTCAACTCCTCCACCTGGAGACACTTGATCTGTTCGACCAGCACCTTGCTCGCCCTTTTCCGGATATCCCGCTCCATCAACAGCTGCTGCTTTTTCTTGGACTCTATGGGCAGGTTGGAGGCGATGAAATTGACCAGAAACGAGGCGCGTCCCACCTCTTTCAACGCCAGCAGCGTCTCTATGGACATAAGGCCGCCAGTCAGTTTCAAATACTTGGCCGTCACATCACTCAATGAGGAGATAGTGGCCAGAAAAACATCCGAATTGAGCACCTTCTCATCTCCGTCATTGGTATCCAGCCCCATTGCAAAACCTCTCATATAAGGCTCTGTCTGTGTGACTTTATCCAAATAACACAAGCGTACACCTTGAAGGATGGCTGTGGTTCCTCCATCAGGCAACCGAAACATTTTCAATATTTTGGATACAACTCCTACCGGAAACAAATCATCATAGGAGGGATTGTCCTGCTGGTCATTGCGCTGGGAAAAAACCGCAATCATGGAATCCGACTTGACGGCATCCTGCACCAACTGCAGGGATTTTTCCCTTCCAATGGAAATGGGCAGGACAATGCCCGGAAACATCACCGTATTGCGCAACGGCAGCACCGGAATGTCATCCGGAATCGCCTGCTTGTTGATTTCATCCATCTCCAACGGTGTCACAAAAGAGACCACCTCGCTGTCACCCAAGAACAGATCTTTGATAATATTATCTTGATTCATAAATACAAACAGATTCTATCGCTTTTAAAAAGCCAAAATGCAAATATAGTATTTTTTTTAATAGCCAACCGCCATTTCTTTCTCACAATACAGGCAATAAAAATGCCAAACATCCGTTCTTTGTACAGTTATGCATTAAAAACATTTTTGTCATGGCAAGTTTTGAAATCCACGGAGGAGGAGGCATGCGCGGAACATTGACCCCTCAGGGTGCTAAAAATGAAGCACTTCAAGTTATATGCGCCACTTTACTGACCAAGGAAAAAATCACTATTTCAAATATTCCCGACATTCAGGACATCAACCGCCTGATTGAGCTTATGCGCGGCATGGGCGTAACCGTGGGGCATCCGGCATTGGACTGCTACACATTTGAAACCGGAGAGATTGACTTTGACTATTTGGAAAGCAAGGATTACGCTAAGAAAGCCAGTAGTTTGCGCGGTTCCATCATGCTATTGGGACCGCTTTTGGCCAGATTCGGGAAAGGAATTGTAGCCCGACCGGGCGGGGACAAAATAGGCCGCCGCAAACTGGATGTCCATTTTGACGGTCTGACACGCATGGGAGCCAGCTTCACCTATGATGAGGAGCATGCGCTCTACCGGGTCCGGACCGACCGGCTGAAAGGGACCTATCTGCTGTTGGAGGAGGCCTCCGTGACAGGAACTGCCAATTTGGTCATGGCTGCCGTTTTGTCAGAAGGCACCACCACCATTTTTAACGCCGCCTGCGAACCCTACCTGTACCAGCTGTGCAGCATGCTCAACTGGATGGGCGCAAAAATTTCAGGTGTGGGCTCCAACCTTTTGAAAATAGAGGGAGTGGAACAATTGCACGGCTGTTCACACCGGCTGCTGCCCGACATGATTGAAATCGGCAGTTTCATCGGCATGGCGGCCATCACCCAATCCGACATCACCATCAAAGATGTCCAATACGAACGATTAGGAATAATTCCAAAAGTTTTTGAACGTTTAGGCATCCGGATGGAACATATCGGGGACGACATACGCATTCCTTCACAGGAACACTATGAGGTGGACACCTTTATGGACGGCTCCATTCTGACCATCGCCGACGCTCCATGGCCCGGCTTCACCCCCGACCTGATCAGTATTGCACTGGTTACCGCCATACAGGCAAAAGGGAGTGTGCTCATCCATCAGAAAATGTTTGAAAGCCGGCTCTTCTTTGTGGACAAACTGATTGACATGGGGGCGCAAATCATCCTATGCGACCCGCACCGCGCCACCATCATAGGACTGGACCACCGCACCAAACTGAAAGGCACTGTCATGACCTCCCCGGATATCCGCGCCGGTGTCGCCCTGCTCATCGCCGCCCTTTCCGCCAAGGGAAAGAGCATCATCCATAACATCGAACAGATAGACAGGGGCTACCAGCACATTGACGAGCGGCTGCGCTCTATCGGAGCCGACATCACCCGCCTGCCGTAGGCCATGGATGCCGAAGGTACTTAAGGTGACCTCTAAAAATTCCACGCTTTACACCCAAATGAAAGATTCCATATTTGTGCTGTCCGATTTTGGTTGAGGGGCGCTCTATTATTTGAACCATAATAGGTGACCTTCTACTAATTTTCTTGAAAAAGAAATGTGTCATTTTCTGCATTTTTACCAATAATTTTTCTCGCACAATACAGAGTATCATTTTTTTCAAAAATAGTAAATTTGTATTTATGGTGTTTTGACCTTAATTAATTCAAGGTGACCTCTAAAATTGACTTTGCGAACAATTTTAAAATTGTTCGCAAAAGCTTTTCCTTGGAATCATTCATTTGTCATTAAGCGGGGGATTTTTAGAGGTCACCTTTACATTTCCAAACAAGGGCGGTGCCTTTTATGCCGCCCTTGTTGTAAAACAGATGTTGCAAATAACCTCCCTACTCCTTCACAAACCGCACCTGCTGCACACTCTTTTGCGAACGGTACAGCAGGGTGTAGATGCCGGATGCCCATCCCTGCAGGGAGATGCGTGCCTCACCTTCCACAAGGCGTCCACGATGCATGACCATGCCCAGGGCATTGACAATGACGATTTCACCGTTACCATCTGCGGCGTCCTCCTGCCGCACCTGCAGATAGTCCTGCGCGGGGTTGGGGTAGATGTGAAGGGTTTTGGAAACGAATTTAGGAGTTGGATAGTTTCCGAAGTATAACTCGCATCCAATTTCAGTATTGTACATAAACACCAAAGTGTCATCCTTGTAGGAACAGGTCAAAATAGGCAAACCCTCTGTGATGTAACCCATAATAAAACCTGGACCATATGTAGAGCCAACTCCTTCTATGAAATAAATGTGTAAATAATCAAAATACCAGGATGGACTTATATATTTAAACCGGATGCACTTTTTGTTTTCCATAAAAAAAACAGAATCAGCCACAATGGGAAGGCCCTCTTCTATATAGCGGGTGAGTTCCTCATCAAATTCAATACTGTTATAAATTATCAGGGAATCATACATATTGGGAAGATAGAAGGTGTCTCCCACATTCAGACTCATGTCACATATCAGCACTTCTATGACATCATTTTCTTTACTTAAAGATATGATTCTGTATAAACGTCCTGTAGTGGTATCCTCCCTGAAATAATTCAGATACATTTTTCCATTTATTTCCATGTAGTTGGAATCAAATTTACATAATGCGTTCAGGCCACCACTAAAATTGTTTTTGACTGATTCTAAATCACAAATATAATTATAATTGTTGGGATAGTAGCCCAAATGCCATTCTGTATTATTCTTCCCGAAGAAGGACTCATATCCTTTTTTTTGCGGCACGGAGTCTTCCGCAGGGGCGGCTTCGTTGCGAAGAAGACAAAGCAAAGGCGGGAACAGGAAGTGCAGGCTGTCCTGGGAGATGGGCAGGGCGGCTTCGGTTATCAGCTGCCCGCCGGGGCGCACCACAATGCGGGCGGAGTCACTGAAGAGCACGCTATCCCTAAGCAGCAGCACGCCGCCGCTGTCCACGAAGATGCGGCTCTGTCCGCCCATGCGGATGGTGGCGTTTGCAGCCGCCTCCATCCTGCAGCCCGCACCAATCCTGATGGAGGCTGTGTCCGAGAGGTTGAGGCGGCATTCCTGTTTCAGGAGCAGGCTGCTCTTCTTTTCCAATTCCATCACGGCGTTGCCCTGCAGGGTGAGCAGGGAGCCGTTTTGGCAGAGCATGCGTGTGGTCGGGGCGAACTGTCCGCTTTCGGCATCGCGGAAAGGCTGTTCCGGAGTCAGGTTCTGGGTGAGGGTGATGCGGCTGCCGCGCAGCAGGTGCGCCTGCTCCTTCAGCACGATGCGGCCGGTCCAGTTGGCCTGTTGGGTGATGTCGTAGTCGTCCCAGCGGATATGCACGAGAAAGTCATGGTTGGCCTGCGGCACCATTTCAATGCTCAGGCCTGTCAGGTAGGTGGTGCGCACGTTGCGGTGTTTGTTCGGGTTGGATACATAGTCATTTTCTCCCGTTTTCATCAAATAATTGTAATATACCTTGGCGTTGCAGCTGCTCGGATTGGTGGCCATGCCGATCTTCACATGGGTGGTGAAGGCATCCAGCTCATCACCCCAAAAGGGCAGCCAGTCAATGCTGTCGCTGCCAACCACCTTGCGCCACATGGGATAAATGTTATGTGTGTCAAGTTTATTTTCATTTTCATCAGAATGAAATTGTATTTCCTGGTCCTGATAGCCGTTGAAGGGGTTGGACTCCTCCCTTTGGTGGAAGTAATTGTGCGTGCCCCAGTTTACACAGTGCAGGTTGTAACTCTCCCCTTCCGGCAGCTCGTGCTTGCTGTAGTTGTAGTAGCCTTCCGCCGGAATCATCTTCAGATTGTCCCGCTCGTCACGGAACCAGACCGTGTTGCTGTTTCCACTTAAGGTGTCCCTGCCAATCTGGTAATAGGCATAAATGCCCGCCGCCCCCTGCGGGCGGCAGCTTGACGTGTTGCTGTGCTGCAGGAAATCCAGTTTGTTGTTGTAGCCCACCTGGTGGTTTTCCAACCAGATGTACTGGTTGGAGCAGGCACTGCTGTCCTTGTAGGGCAGGCGAATGCGCACAACATCCCCGTAAGTGACAAAGTCGCGCAGGCAGAAGGTTTGATTGCCGTCTGCCTTGCTGATGTCGGAAATCATGTAACTGCTGTTTGACTCATCCCTTGCAGTGATGTAGTCCGGTGCCAGCGGATGCTTCCAGTGCATGCGCCACCGTTCGTAGCCGTTGCAGCCCACCAGGCTGGAATTGGCCGCTCCCATCAGGCCATAGCCGCACTGTACAGTCAGAAAGGGCATTTGTTCTTTGGTAGCTCTGTGATTGCCTCCGGAAGTGTGGAAGTCGTTGCCTCCGAACAGGGAATGGGAAATTTCATGGCAGACAATGCCGGTGGGGTTGGCCGCTAAATTACCTCCACCAACACATTGGCAGGTACCCTTCGGAGATAATTTACAATATCTGTTGTTTACCAAAATAGAATCCCATATAGTTAAAAAATAAGGATGTACAGGTTCATAAGGATTTTGGGTGCTGAATCCTGAAGATCCACTGCCGCTCCCATTGTTATAGCCGCCATAATATTTTTTGATGTTCCGAAAAAAAGTCTGTATGTAGAAAATGGTGTCATGATTCCTGTATTCATAGTCTGCAATGCTGTCATGTCGGAAAATGGTACGCAAGCCTCCATTGTTGTTAATGTAGTTTAAGGCAGAATGCAGTATTTCGTATCTGTCAAATTTTGGAAATTCATTCAGAACCCTGCTCTCCTTAATGTTTACGACCATGAAGTCGCCGATAATCCGGAGGGAGTCGAAGGAGGATTCCCTGTAGAGGCGGGTCATGGTTCCCTTTGGCTGTGCCTTGTGTTCGACATCCATGAAGGTAGTGTCGGTAAGGTAGGTGGGAATGGGTGCTGTATTGATGCCCTCTACGGTAGCTTTTCCCCAGCAGTTGGTGTCACTGTCTGTCAGGCATGGGTCAAAGGTAGGGTTTATATCATATATAATATTCACAAAAAGGTTCAATGTCCGGACTTTAGCGTTGGGTTTCAACCCTTTTCCGTCCCAACTGTGCTGCTGGGCAAACACACCCGCACTGAAAAAAAGCAGACAGATGATAAATATTCTTTTAATAACTGACGAATAAATTGTTTTATGGTAGCCTCAAAAATTAACTTATTTTCCTGTTTCGTTGCAGCTTGCAGCCGAGCCCACCTTTAAACCGCCATGCTGCAACGGCAGGTTTATATTTCAATTTGCAAAAATAAACATTAATCCGATACGATTACGTCATTTTATTATCTTTTTTTGCAGGTTGTTTATATATATCAATGAGCTACATCTATACTTTTCATGCTTTTTTTGTTTGCAGCAACCCCAACCGCATGACCTGCCATCACGGCACGTCTGGAACGTTTCCAAAACGCCATTGCCGTCACGTTTGGAACATGCGTTAGGGCCGTGGCGTGCCGCGGCCCTAACGCAAAATACGTTTTACATTTATTTCTTTTTCACCAAACTACCTGGCTTTCAACCCCGCCTCCATGTTGGTGATGAAGGAGAAAGTCTTTTCATACATTTTTTCGGGCGTCCAGTCCTTGGAGGGGGCGAACCGCGCATACTCGCACTGGTTCAAAGTTTCCACAAACTCATCGATGCGCTCGGACCGCATGTGCCGCTCCTCTAACTTCTGACGGGCGGCATCTAACGAGAGTTCCCCTTTGGGCAGGTGGAACTTGTCGCCCACATACCCCCACAACACCCGGGAAATCTCCTCGTAAAAACGGGTGTCATCCCCGCTTTTCAAATACTGTGCGGCGGTCTTCAACCGTTTGCGCGCCACCTTGGAGGCTTTCCGGTCCTTCACCATCACCACGTTCCGCTGATCCCTGATGCGCTTGCCCAACAGCAGCAGAAAAAGGACAAACAGCAGCAACGGCAGCCCCAACAGCACCCAGTAAACAGGTGAGAGGAAAAAGAACCGCTTCCCAGCCATGCTCCAACGCGGCACATCGGTCCGGATAAAACGAATATCCTTCCCCAACTCCTTGACATCCTTTTTTGTGCGGATTGAGGTCACATTGGAGGAAGAGGCCGCCCCTTTTTCCACCTTCAACGTGTAGGCGTTGCTATGCAGGGTAACATACTGTTTTTTTGAAGGGTCAAAATAGCTGAACGAGGCTTCCGGAATTTCAAATTCGCCAGCCTCCCTTGGAATAAGGATGTATTCGAATGTGCGGGAACCGTTCACTCCGTTTTTGGGTTCCTTGCTGATTTTATCGGAAACCGCCGGATCATGAGCGTCAAAATCGGAGGGAAAGGTGATGGAGGGTGCCTCCACATGCTGCAGGTTGCCTTTGCCGGAAATCACAATGGAAAAATTGGTCGCATCATTGGCTTTCAGCGCATTCCTTGTTAATTCGGAACGCATGCTGAAATTTCCCACCAAGCCGCTGAAATCTGCCGGACGGTTAGCCGTCGGCAGCGGCTTCACCTGGAGGGTGATGCTTTTGGAAACGGGATTCAAACGGATGTTCTGCACATTCTGTCCGCCGAACATCCCGAAAAAATCCTCAAACGGATCGTTGCTGCGCTGGCGTTGCACCACTATTTGTGCCACCATCTCCACCTCTAACGGCGAAATGGTGATGGTGCCTGCCTTTTGCGGATACAACGCCACCGAAAACAGGTCCACCACCGCATAGGGTTTCCCATTGTAGTTTTCGCGGTAGGGCTGCCGTCTGGCGTTACGGTCGCCCAAATCATACGACCAGCACCCATTGTAAGCGGGCATCTTGCTGATTTCGGCATCAAAACGGGTCCCGGCCGGAACATAGAGCTTGTAATGGACCATCACCTCCTCCTCCACGTAGGGATTGGTTTTGGAAACCTCCGCCTTGACAAAGAAATCGTTTTTGTTGAAAGCGGAACTGCCGGAAGAGGAGCTGCCGCTTCCCGCAGCGGCGTTGCCACCCGAACCGCCGCCGCCCGATGCGGCACCGCCTCCCCCTTTGGAGACATGGATGCGCACCGCATTCGACTTGTAGCTTTTCCCGCCCGCCTTCACGGTCGCCGCAGGAATCTCCCAATCCCCCTCCTTGTCCGCCTGCAGGTAATAGGTATAAGTGTAGGAGGTATAGGAGGTGGTCTTGCCATTGGTGGACTGGTAACCGGACTGGAAAGAGGTGGAGGGGCCACCCAAAAGGGTGAATGCGCTCATGCCGGGCAGCTGCACGTCATCCAACCGCTCATTGCTGGTATAGGTCAGCCGGAACTGCTGCCCGACCGATACCGTTGCCGGTGCGCTGGCCTTCACTTGTGGATCCCCGTCGGCATGCGCCACAGCGGTGAATCCGAAAATACAAAAACAAAAACCGACGATAAATACCATCATTCTTTTCATGCTACCAATCCTTTTCCTGACGCATAGGGCGACTTTGGGAAGCCTCCGCCTCCTTCACCTTCTCCTGGGTGCGGCGTTCGTTCTGCTGCAACGCCTCCAACTGCCGTTTGTCATCCCGGTTCCGCTGTTCCTGCTGCCGTTGCCGCTCCTGCTGTTGTTGTTGATTTTGTTGCTGTTGTTGATTTTGCTGATTCTGTTTATCTTGCTTGTTATTTTGGTTCTGCTGGTTCTGTTGTTGGTTCTGCTGCTGTTGTTGCTGATCCTGATTGTTCTTATCTTTATTTTCCTGATTCTGCTGCTGATTCTGTTGCTGTTGCACGGCCAACTTTTTTTTGGCATACTCCAAATTGTATTTGGTATCCATGTCCTTGGGGTTGCATTTCAGGGACTTTTTGTATGCATCCACCGCCTCCCCATATTTCTGCTGGTTCATGAGACTGTTCCCCAAATTGTGGTATGCTTTGGCCTTCACCTTGTCATCCAAATCGTTCATTTGGGAAACCTTTTCAAATTTTTTTGCGGCGGAATCATACTTGCCCTGCTTATACAGCGCATCACCCAAATTGAAAACACTTTTGTAATAATCGTTTTTGTTTTCATTGGCCTTAAGATAGCTGGTGGTGGCTTCAGCATACTTGTCCTGTGCCTGCTGCCGCTTTTCCTGCGCTTCGCGCTGCTTCAAATCACCACGCGCCGCAGCACTTTTTTCCGCCTCCCTTTCCAGATTTGCAGCAGCCGTGTAGGCGCGGTTCCCTTGACGAATGGACTTCAGTTCCGACGTTGACTGCGCCTGCACAGGCAATCCCAGACCCAACAACAAAAGCAGCAGTCCCGTCAATTTTCGGTTGAGCCATTTGATTTCCGACCAACGTACCATTTTCCTGTTCATCAAAAGCAACTCCACACAAAGCAAAAACAGGGCAAAAGCCAACGGAATGTAAAACCGTGTGTTATACCTTGAAAAAACAACATCTTCAATGTCAGATTTCTCCAAGCGTTCCAACTGCTCATACAACTGGTCAAAACTGACCACAGCGTTGGCGGCATGAATGTAAGAACCGTGTCCGGCAGCGGCAATCTCCATCAGCAACGGCTCATTCAGACGGGAAATGATGGTATTCCCCTCACTATCCTTCTTGTAGGAAAGATGTCCGCCCCTGTTTTCGGGAATGGGTTCACCTTCCTTGCTTCCTATACCCACCGTGTAAATCAGGATGCCCCTGTCTGCCGCAGCCTTGGCCATCTCCACAGCATCATCCGCATGATCCTCCCCATCGGAAATGACCACCAGAACTTTGGAGACATGATCCCGCTGCAATTTCGCAGCATCCTCAGGCAGCATGGAGGCCGCCGCCTTGTCAATGGCACCAGCCAAATCGGTGCCCTGTTCGCTGACCGAACGGGTGGAAACATTGGAAATGAACATTTTCGCCGCAGCGTAATCAGAGGTGATTGGCAGCTGGACGAAAGACTTTCCGGCAAAAACCACCAGCCCGATACGGTCACCGCCCAACTTGTCGGTCAGGGAAAGCAGCCCCTGCTTGACGGCAGCAAGCCGGTTGGGGGCGTAATCCTGCGCCAACATGCTGTTGGAGACATCCACGCAGAACATCAGATCCACACCGCGCCGTTTTCCCTTCTCCACGCCCTCGCCCATTTGCGGGTTCGCCAGCGCAAGCACCAGACAGGCATATATCAGGCAGCAGAGACCAAATTTCAGATGCCGCATGCGCTGCGACAGACGGGGAGCCAACCCCTTCAGCAGGGCAAGGTCACCGTAAGAGGCCGCCGCATGCAACCGCCTGCGCTGCAAAACAACATACAATGCCACCATGACAGGCAACAACAATAGTGCATAAAGCAGATAACCTCTCTCAAAAACCAACATTTCCTTTTCAGTTTAAAAAGCCTGATGCAAAAATGAGGCCGGAAAACGGATAAAATCGCCACTTTCCTTCAGCAAGACCTCTTCTTCACCGAATTTCAGGTAAATCATCTTGTTTTTTTGATACAGTTCTATTTCATCAATATTCAGACCATAAATGACAAGATGGCTGCCCAATTTCTTATATCCTATGAAATGCATCGGGTTCTCCCACTGCTCCACCTGGAGATAACAGGGCGGTTCCTCCCTAGGGTGTGCGGAATCCCCCGGCAATGGCAGCACAGCCACACTAGCCGAAGCCACTTTCATATCCGACAAAAAGATGTCCTCCTCGCCGTTGTCTGCGCTCTGAAGAGAATCTTCTTCCAACCACAGGGAATCCGCCATAGAGCCGGAATCGACCGCCAATGATGTGGCAGCCGGCACAATATAGGTTTTTACCACCTGCACCGTGTCCTTGCGCGACTTCAGTGCCTGGATACTACTGATGGAATCCTCCATAAAACCTTTCAGCACATTGAAATAAAACACCACGCTGCAGACCACCGCGCCCAGCAGCAGTCCGAAAAACAAAAACAACAGGTTCTGCCTTTTTCTTCTAGTCAGCATAACTATTCCATTTCAAGCTGGAAGGGAAGCATGGCCTGCACGCCCTGCATCCGCTCCAACATCTTGGCCAAATTAAAATAGGGATGGAAAAGGCTGCCCTTTGCACTGCGCAGCAGCCGCTCCTGACGTGTTTGTGCAAAAGAGGCGGAGAGAGATGAGAAAAAACTGTCGACCAAAGGCCTTTCAATAATACTGTAATTGGCCAGCTCCGCCTTCTTCACCGCATAGGCGACCGCCGTTTCCATGCCGCCCAATGTGTCCACCAGGCCGATACCCAAGGCCTCCTTGCCTGACCACACGCGCCCCTGTGCAATGTTGTCCACATATTTCCAGCCGATATGGCGACCGTCCGCCACTCTTTTGACAAAGGTGTCGTACACCCGATCCACGCTCTGCTGCATCACATTGCGCTCATATACCGACATAGGGCGCACCATGCTGCCCATATCCGCATAAGGATTTGTCTTCACCGTTTCCACATGCAGTCCCAATTTGTCAGACAGGGTTCTGCCCACATTAGGCTGTATGCCGAAAACTCCGATTGAACCGGTAATAGTAGTGGGTTCAGCCACGATAAAATCTGCCGCACAGGCGATATAGTAGCCACCGGATGCGGCCATATCGCCCATGGAAACCACCACCGGCTTCACCTCTTTCAGCAGCACCGTCTCGCGCCAGATCCGATCCGACATCAGCGCACTGCCTCCACCTGAATTGATTCTCAGCACCACCGCCTTGACCGACTTGTTCTCACGGAGGCGATGCAGACAATCGACCAAGTTCTCCCCTATTTCGTCAGAACTGCCCTTGTCCTCCACAATATTACCGTTAGCATAGACGACCGCAACCTTGTACGGCGCGGACTTGGGCTGTTTCAAGCTTTTTTTGTAATCAAAATAGTCCACAGTGTGCAACGGCGCACCGCCAATCGTATCATAGCGGTTGGCACGCGCCTCCAACAGTTCCTCATATACATCCTCATAAAGCAGCCCATCCACAAAATGGGTGGAGAGGGCCACCTGCCCGTTGCCGGACAGAATCAGGTGGTTCGCCACTTCATCCACGGTCTTTGGCTCCAAATTCCGCGCTCGCGCCACTGTTTCGCAAAAATGTTCCCAGATAGTGGTGATATAGCCCGTGAGCTGCTGCCGGTTCTCTGCACTCATGCGGGAAGTCAGAAACGGTTCGGCGGCACTTTTGTAGGCACCATGCCGGATCACCTGCATATCCACTGCATACTTGTCCAGCAAATCTTTGTAATAAATCACCTGCATGGAGGTTCCACGAATGTCAACCACCCCCTGCGGATTCAAGAAGAGGGAGTCGGCCACACTGGAAAGGAAATAGGCATTTTGGGAATAATCGTTACCGTAGGCGTAAATGAACTTTCCACACGCCTTGAACCGCTCCAGGGCATTGCGCATGGCATTCAGGGTGGCGGGAGCTGCAGTG
>CAJOQK010000144.1 GCA_905236885.1 uncultured Bacteroidales bacterium | reverse complement strand
GTTATAGGCGTAGCCCGTACCCTCCCAAGTCCAAAGCACAGAGGTGTCCTGCTTGTTGGGTTCGATTTGGATGGTGGTGTCGTCAATCACGCCGGGATCCAGAAAAGAATTTACAAAGTATATGTTGAACGAGTCGCAGTCGTTAGGGTTGTGCTTCTCCACAATGTAGACCCCCACCGTGTCCGGATGGAAGCCGTATTTCTGCTCCACCTCCCAAGGACAGACCGAATCCAAATCCATGTAACCGTATTCCAAAAATTTTGCAGGATGCAGTTTATATTTCTTGAAAAATTCATGTGATTTATACAGGCTATCTGATTTGCATGGAAAATATATTTCATATTGATAACCACATTTATCTCCTCCTATTGCATCATTAATGTAATAACCTGTCGGATCATCGCACAACATGATTACTTTTAAGCGATGTGTAGTATCAACCCCCATCCCCGACAAGTCATTACACCATGTAATATGTCTAAATGGAAATGCATCTATATAAGTATGGTTTGGAGAAGGTAGTATCAGAAAATCCAATGATTTCAAATTTTCCAACGAATAGTTTTCAAAATCAGTTAGCGAATGCGGAAATTTTATCCAGCGTAGTTTATAGCAATACGAATATGCGTTATATGGAAGAATACGTACATTACTTTTGGACATGTCCACATATTGCAAGGATTGACAATTAAAAAACAGGAAAGTTCCTATGGAATCACATCCGGAAGGAAAACAAAAACATTTCAAGGAGTCACAATGAGTGAACACGCCTCTTTTTATGATTTTCACACTTCCCGGAAATAGACAAGTTGTCATCTTACAACGTGACAACGCATATTCCCCGATGGAAGTGCATGTATAGGTGTGCCCGTTGTATTCAACCTTTTCTGGAATAACTAATTCTTTTTCACCAAGAATTTGTTTTTTTCTAACCAGTTCTACCGTGCTGTCGGAAGTAACTGTAAAATAGAGAGTGTCAAATTTTGATAATGCATGGGAAATGGTGTCACCAATCAGGTTTTGACGAAGTGTCAACGGTTTCAAAATATGTTTTATTTTACTTTTGCCATTTCCTGAATCCAGATTAAAATCTTCATATTCCTGGTGTTCAATGGCACCAAGGTCTATAGTGTGCACATTGCGTTCTCTTTGGCAAAGGTCATTGTTTCCTCCATTATAGTAGGATTGGTCTCCCCTGTCTATACATGGGCTTCCGTTTGACAAATGCAAATAGGGATAAATGGGAATATATATAAGAGGATCTTGGGAAAAAATGTCATTGGTAAGGATGTTGTTATGATAATCCCAGTCATAAATGATATTGCTCCAATCTCCCATATAGGGAATGCGGTTCCATCCCTGCAAATATGTGTAATTGGTGGTCCACAGACAGCAGGTATTATAGCTTACGGTGTTGAAGTGATTGAATAGAACCTGTACATTGTCCGGATAAAATATGGAATTGTAAAAATTAACATCTGATATGTAGATTGCCCCTGCTGACTCGTACACATTCCCATTCGCTGTAATGTTTTGTGCCTCCACAATGGAATGCTCGATATAAAAGCCACTGCTGGTATAGTTAGGGAATGCATTGATAAGTTGGGAGACATTTTCCGTAAAAGCAAGATTTATCATGGTATGATCCGTACAATTGGAAACGAACAGTCCGCCGCCAATACTTTGTGCTGTATTTCCTGTGAACAGCACATTCTCCATGACACTGTGCAGAATGTTTTGCAAATAGATGCCGCCACCTAAAAAAGCCATATTATTTCTTACAATCATATTCCTCAAAAACAAATGGTATACAGAATCCGCCATGATTCCAGCCCCCCATCCGTTTAAAACCAAATTGTTGATAAAGGAAAAGGTGCCGTTCTCTAACGTGAAGCCGTCCATCAAAAAGCTGTCAAGGTGGCAATAACGATTCGGCCACATGGTTGAATCAGGAATAGTAAAAGCGAACGGATTCGGATTCACATTTACAATAGATAGAGTGTCAATGTGTTTGGGTTGCAATACCGAATAATCTGAGATGGAGGTTAGCACCCTGTCGGTTAATAAAGATTCCGTTCCATTGAATCCGCCATAGATTTTCAAATTTTTCATGATAATCAGATTCACTTTGTAGGTTCCCTGTTTCACCCAAATTTCATCCCCATCCGTCGCTTGTTGTATGGCCATGGGAAGTGAACATGGATAACTCCAGGATATTCCACTTCCTGCAATATTGCTTCCCGTTGGGGTAACATACCAAATCTGCGGTTGTGCGTTCATAACCGTTGCCCACGCACAGAGCAAAATAAATGCTAAAATTTTCCTCATGTCTCTATATTTTTATGTTAAAAATTAATTTTTGTAAATTTTTAAGTTAATACAAAAATAAAAAAAATAACAATGTGGTATCAATATAATAAAATAATATTTTATCATTTGATGTAATTAAAATTATAATATTATTTAAATATTATAATTGCTTTTACCTGACTTACGTCTATTATTTTTGGAAGCAAAACACCTCATGTAATACAAAAACTAATTTATTATAAATAGTTTTCTTAATTTTTTACATTTTAAATTAAATTTGAATATGGTATACATTATAGGGGAAAATATTATAGTTCAGCAGTAGAGCCGTCGCGTGCGGCGGCTAAGGAAACAGATTTGTAGGGTCGATGTGTACATCGGCCATTCCGATGGGTTTAATGGTTTAATGGTTTAAGAGGTTGATAGTTTAAGGGGGGACGGCAGGTGTTATTGACGGCGGATTTTTCTTTTCAGCATTCTTGCTTTTAGTACCATGCGGCTGCAGAGGCTGCGCAGATTCCAAATAAGGGAGAGGCTGTGCAGACGGATTCCGTTGGCCAGTTCGATTGCGCTGACCATGGCGAGAATCTCCGAAAGAGGCACTTTCTCACAGTTTGTCTGGTGGTCTCCCTTGAAAGTGATTTCCTGTTCCGACACCTTTTCCACGCGATGAATTATGTGTTGTCCGTTGTAGCGGAAAAGCAGCAGCTCGTTTCTGCGGAAGCGGTGCCCTTCGGGAAGGGCGGAGATGATGACAAAGTCCTTTCCGTCCCTCACAAAAGGTTCCATGCTTTTGCCCGCCACCCTGATTTTGACAGAGCGGCTCCCGTCGGCGATTTGGCGGCATATTTCTTCAAAATAGAGCTGGTTTGGAATCTGTATCATGTTGTTTCAAAGATGGTTCGATGACATAGAAGGGCGGCGGCCTCATCCGGTCGGCATTCCAGCCGGTAGACAGTGGCCTGTCGCAGCAGTCCGCTGATGAGGTCCAAATAGAGCTCCGAATATTTCTGCTCCCTGCAGAGGGCCGGTGGAAAGGCGGCCAGCAGGGTTGCGACAGCGGCGGCGACAGGCAGTGGCGAGATGCGGTTCTCCTGAGCCTGCACCACTTTGACAAAGGCTGTGACCGGGGCGTGCATTTGTTTGTAACAGGCTATTTTCCCGCTCCAGGGAGAACCGAAGGCATGATATCGGCCATCCACAGCGGAAAGCACAGGGCCGTCATCGTTCAAAAGCTCCGTTTCGGGAAAGCACTGCTGCCACAAGCGGCTCTGTGTGCTTTTGCCGGAACCGGACTCTCCCAAGAACAGGATGCTTTTCCCATGTAGGCTGATGCAGGAGGAATGTATGCAAACTTGTTGCATAGTCGCTGTGAAATAGTTGAAAACCATCCATATACCAAATGTCAAGTGAAACGGACTATGAAATTCCGTTGCATAGGCATTATGTCCGTCTTCCATACGGATGCGCATGGCTTGTTCGGGTGTGTCCATTTCAAACAGGTAACTGTTGCCTGTTTTGCCCCAACGGCAGGGCGTGCCGTCCTGGAGGGTGAAGGTGTGGATGGGAATGAAAGAGGATGCCGTATCAATGGCTGCTTGTGCGGTCAAACCCAATTCGTCAAGGTAAATGTGGTGGTTGCAAGGGGTTGTCTCTTTGATGTAAAAAGGAGAGAATGCATCGGATTGTTGCAGCCAGCTCAGGCTCCTTGAGCCGGAAAATCGGATATGCAGTCCGCCAATGTTATAGGATAATGATTCCATATTTTTGCAGTTGGAGCACCCATTGTGTGGCATCGCGTCGGGCCTGTGAACGTTCCACGTCGTATCCCTTTGTCAGCAGACGCACCACATCTTCCAGTTCAAACTCCCTTTCTTTCAGATTTTCCCAAAGATAGACACTGGTGTCATTGAAATCCATCACATGGTTTTTGGCACCGCCTAACAGTATCAGGATTTGTTGGCCGGCCACTTGGTGCAGGCGGAACTTGGAGTCGATTCTCATGGGCGGGAAGGTTAATGGTGGGATCTCTTGTGAAAAATGAGGGTGTCGTATCGGGAATTGTAGCCGGACCAGATGCCGGTGACGCTGCCTCCCTCCAGCTCACGGATGTTGGTCTTGTAGGAGCCGGGGGCCATGAAAAGGTTGGAACCCATCGTCAGGTCCACTTGGAGGGCGAACCAGTAGGTCTTTGTGGCTTCATCCACCATGCTGGATTTGACGTAGATGGTGCTTCCCTGCTTGAACATGGCGGAGGACTTGAGCTCTTCCATGTCATTGTAATAGAGGCCGAGTATGTTGCTGTAGGGTGTTCGCGTAAGTTCAAAGTTAAGTTGTTTTCCGTTGAAAGTCAGGTCGTCGAAGGTGCCTATGCCCACTTGTGCGAACCCCGGATCCTCCGATTTCACCTTGGTGAAGAAGCGGTAGCAGTTGAATTCGTCGGCAGGGTCGGTGAACAGAATGCGTATGAAGGATTCTTCGGAATGGGGCCGGTTGAAATACATGGAGTCAATCTGTACCTTGCTTGTTGGAATGTAGGTGGAGGATTCGAAGATTTTCCCCTTGTTTTCAATGTGTAGCAGGTAGGTGTGGCCCGGCACCCCCTTGATTGAGTCCCCAATGAAGGCGCGTCCAAGCCTGCCGTAGATGTGTTCGGAGGAATTGCCTAAATGCAGCTCCTCCCATTCACCGGTATTGGAATCGGTGACAATGACTTTTGCTTCGGTTTGGATGCAGGCGAGGATGGAGTCGGTGGTGGTCTTGGAGTAATATGGTCTTGAAAGGGAAATTATTACGGTGGCTGTCGCCCCGTTTTCAATCCAGCCTTCAATGACTGTGGTCTGATCGTGATGCGGCAGGGTGATGGGGATGGGCGTTTCGCAAGCTGCCAGCAGGCAGCTTGCTGCGGATGCCCACAGCACCAGTTTCCGTATCAGCAGCCCCCTTCTCATTGTTCCTGCAAAAAACGTTCGGCGTCGATGGCGGCGCGGCATCCGCCTGCCGCCGCCGTGATTGCCTGCTTATAGTTGCGGTCCTGGACGTCGCCGGCGGCAAAAACGCCCGGCACATTGGTCCGTGAGCTGCCCGCCTCGGTGACAATGTATTTCTCCTCGTCCAAGGCCAGTTGGCCTTCAAATATTTCAGTGTTAGGGTGATGTCCGATGGCGACGAACACACCATCCACTTCCAGTGTGCGTTCCGACTGGTCCTTCACATTCTGCAGCCGGAGGCCGGTCACACTTTTGGAGAATTTGTCGCCCTCTCCCAAAATTTCAAGAGGAATGTGGTTCCATACCATCTCGATGTTTTCGGTACGGAACACCTTCTCCTGCATGATTTTGCTGGCTCTCAGCTGGTCGCGGCGGTGCACCATGTATACCTTGCGGCAGAGTTTGGCCAGGTAGGTGGCATCTTCAGCTGCGGTGTCGCCTCCGCCAATCACCGCCACATCCTTTCCACGGTAGAAGAAACCGTCGCAGGTGGCGCAGCAGGAGACGCCGGAACCGTTGTACTCCTTTTCGGAGGGAAGCCCCAGCCAGCGCGCGGAGGCGCCGGTGGCCACAATGACCGTTTGCGCGTAAATGTGGGTGTCGTCGTCGCTCACGCAATGGAACGGACGTTGTGAGAAATCCACGGAAAGAATCTCCCCGCTGCGGATGTCCGCACCGAAGCGCAAGGCCTGGTTGCGTATGTCATCCATGATTTCCCCGCCCATTTTCCCCTCGGGATAGCC
>CAJOQK010000143.1 GCA_905236885.1 uncultured Bacteroidales bacterium | reverse complement strand
GGAAGTGTGTCCGCTTGGGTGATTTGCGCCTGCAGGCCGGGCCATTGCGTTGTTGCAGTGACAATTGGCGGAATGTGGCTGCCCGCAGGCAGCACAATATCATATTTGAGGCTGTCGGGGTGAAATCCGCTTACAGGAATGGAATCATAGCAAATTGCAGAAGCCTTTGCATTGGTTGATTTCAGCACTTCATAATGGATGGTATAGGTATGACGGGCAATATGGTCCTCCCCCACAACTGTAATCTCGGTGCGAGCGCCGTCCAACCCTTTGGCTGAGGGATAAAAGCGAACTGTATCATACACATCCGCCACTTCACTGCAATAGGTGACAGTTGGAATGTATTGCGGCGATGTTCCTGCCGGATAACTCACCTTGTAGTTGAAACTGTCCTTGCGGAACTGCTGAACCGGGACGGAATCCACCTGGATTGAGGTCAGCCAGGAACTATATATAAGCTGTATGTCGTCAAAAGAAAGTTCATTGCCGAGATGCCCGCCCAAAATGCAGGAATCGGAGGAGAGATAGAGCAACAGATATTTGGGAGCCGCCGTTCCGTCATAGATGAAAGGCATTTTCAACTGTGTCCAGTGAGTGGCAGGCAATGCCGTGTCGGTGCGGGTGACAAGATGGTTGATGTAGGCCGTATAAAGGGATTTGTTCCGGATATGGTTCATATATTGGAAATCAGTGTCACCGTGCAGATAGGCGACGATGCGTGCCTTGGAGGTGTCATCGTCAAAGGCATAGTATTTCACCCACATATATAGGGAGTCCGGCGTAGCCTGCAAAGGCTGGCAGAAATCCGTATCGGAACGCTCCGTGGCAAAATAATTTTTTGGCGTATATACGGAAATGGAACCGATGTTGAACGAACCGGTGCTGATCAGTCCGCTTACAGCCATGCTTATGCCTCCACCAGCCACATTTTGGGTGCGCAGTGTCACATAGCTGTTGCCACTGCCTCCCGGATGGCAGCCGACAGTCCGCTCATGCACACTGGTATTGGTGATGATGTCACAGATGTAGTGTGCCATGCCACCCGAAAAATAACAGTTGGAATTGCCGTAGGAATTCCATCCATAAGGCAGGTTCAGGCTGTCGTTGCTCCAATATTCCAAATTTGCATTGCTGATTTGGTATGGCTGTGCCTGCAATACAACGGAGACAAATAATCCTATGAAACAGCATATTCCCTTATACATGCCTTTTTTCCACACCGATTTTCTCCTCTTCATGATGCCATTTGTTTTGTGAAAATGAAACAATCTGTCAAAAATGCAAAAATAACACTTTTTCCGACAGGAAAATAAGGTTTGTGAAATTATTCACCAAAACGAAGTGAATAAATCAACTGGAAAGAGAGACGAAGTAATGTTTATTTTGACTACTTTTGCATATCTAAAAACAAATAGATATGAGAATCATCCGCCTGCTTGCCAACAAATATGTGATCAGCATCGCAATATTTTTGATCATCCTTATCGCCAACAACCATATCGGCACCAACCGTGACTTGCAGCAGCAAATTGAGGACAAAAACAAAATTTTGCAGGAAGAGCGGGACAAAATCAACGCGATTGAGCAATACATCCTGCAAATCCAGCGTGACCCTGTGATGCAGGAGGAGTTCGTTCGCAACCACTACTACCTTAAAAAACCAAACGAGGATATTTTCAGGATGATTCCTACGGAAGAAAAAAACAGCAAAAAGAGATAAATATGCGGATACTCATCATCAACGGCCCCAACCTGTCCAGCATAGGCAGCCGTGAGCCTGCCTTTTATGGCAAACAGTCCTTTGAAAGTGCGTTAATAACATGGCAGAAAGCCTATCCGCAATGCCAACTCACCTGTTTCCAGTCCGACGAGGAGGGGCGTCTTGTCGGAATTCTGCAGAGTTCCAAAGAATCTGCTGACGGAATCATTTTGAACGCGGGTGCCTATACCCACACCTCCATTGCTCTCGCGGATGCCGTGCGCAGCCTTGCCATACCGGTGATTGAAGTACACATATCCAACATTTTCGCCAGAGAAACCTTCCGAAAACATTCCTACCTTTCAACTGTCTGCCGAGGCAGCATCTGTGGCTTGGGATTGGACAGCTACCGTCTGGGGATTGAGGCACTGTTACATTTGAAAAATGCGCAAGGCAATTAGTGTAACATTGTTATTTTTAGGCACATTCTGTGTCTTTTATGCCGCAAATATCGGAGAATACAGCGGGTGCCTCCTAGGGGGCGGTCTACTTATTTTAGGTGGATGGATTCTGAAACGGTCAAAGGAAAAGTGAAACAAAAGATTGCGAAATAAAACGTAATTGACGCAAAAGCTTTTCCTTAGAATCTTTCAGGTGCTATAAAGCGTGGAATTTTTAGAAGTCCCCTTAAATCATACGGAAATATTTGGGACAAAAAAAAGGACATCTCTGCGATGTCCCTGCTCCCCCTGCTGGACTTGAACCAGCGACCCTCTGATTAACAGTCAGATGCTCTAACCAACTGAGCTAAGGAGGAATAAAGTGCCAAAAACAAATCAAAATTTCCTTGCTCCCCCTGCTGGACTTGAACCAGCGACCCTCTGATTAACAGTCAGATGCTCTAACCAACTGAGCTAAGGAGGATTGTTTTTTTGCAAGTGCAAAAGTAGTCATTTTTCAAATGCAAAAAAAATTTTTTGCCATCTTTTTTTTATGAACATTCCACGCTTGTAATGAATACTTTACAACTATCATGGAAGTGTACTTTCAGGAAACGCCCCTTATTGTCCTTTATTTTATGGAAGATTTTTCTAAAATTTCCAACGCTTTTTGCACCACTTTGTCATCCCGGTTAATCAGGTAGTAGAAGCCGTTTTCACCGAACAGGTTGCGTGCGACGTAAGCTTTGAACCATTTTTTCATCTCTATTTTGGCTCCGGAAGTAAGTGTTTGACAGCCAATACCCTTCTCCTCCCCTTCGCCAATCATGGCCTCAATCTCACTGTCAGGTACGGAAAACTGGCTGTTGAACTGTTCAATGCTCCGGTATTTGGTCAATGATTCACGGTTTTTGTCCGTGAAGGAGATGGCCCGTTTGAACAAAATGCCGGTACGGGAAATCTGGTTGAAATAGATGTAGTCGGAAGAGGTGTCCACCGGAACGAACAAATCCGGAATGATACCGCCGCCGCCATAAACCGTTTTGCCTTTTGGGGTTTTGAATTTCAGGGAATCGGCGATGGGAATGCTGTCCGAATGACTCATTTCCCCATGTAGGTAACGGTTGACAATCTCCTCGTCATAGTCTTCAAAGGGTTTTTGTATACAGCGTCCGGTGGGCGTGTAATAGCGGGCTACCGTGAGCAGGATTTCGGAACTGTCCTTCAAAGTGAAGCTTCTCTGTACCAGTCCTTTTCCGAACGAGCGTCTTCCGATGATGATTCCCCTGTCCTGATCCTGGACGGCACCAGCCACAATTTCCGCAGCCGAGGCCGACCATTCGTCTATCAGCACAACCACCTCCTGTCCCTCATCCTGGAAACGTCCGTATGAGGAGGCCCTGAAAAGCTGTTTGCCCGTAGATTTCCCCAGTGTATACACAATCATTTTGCGATTTTGCAGTAATTCGTCGCACACTTCCACCGCAGTTTGCAGTGAACCTCCGGAATTTCCCCTCAAATCAAGCACCAGCTTCTCCATGCCCTGGCTTAAAAGCTTTTGCAGTGCAGCATCAAATTCCCTGCCCGTGTTGTTTGAGAAGTTCTCAATCTGGATGTAGCCGATTTTTGGACGAAGCATGTAGGCCACTTCTACGGAATGGATGGGAATTTTGTCCCTGATGATTTCAAACGATAGAGGATGGCTTACCCCTGCCCTGCTTATTTCAACCTGGACCTTTGTTCCCTTTGGGCCGCGCAAACGGCTGATGATCTCCGTATTCTGAATATTGACACCTGCAACGTTTCCGGTATCCACCCTGATGATTTTGTCACCCGGCAGCAAACCGGCTTTTTGGGAGGGGCCGCCCGCATTCACGCTAATAACTACAATTGTGTCGTTCAACACGTTAAAGGAAATGCCAATTCCCTCAAACTCTCCTGTCAGGACACTGTTGTACTGTTGGGCGTCCCTGGCGGAAATGTAGGAGGAATGTGGATCCAACCCCTGCAGCATGGCGGCGAGCGAAATGTCAAGCAGCGAATCCCCGTCCACACTGTCAAAATAATAGGAATCGATCAGTGAGAGCACATCTGCCGTCTTTTCTGACAACGCCTTACGTTCCGATGAAAAAAGTGCAGGAGACGACTCTTTTTTCTTAGGCGAGAAAATGGAACCGATCAGGACACCGATGGCCATTGCCGTCACAATATAGAGAGGGGTGTTTTTGTTTGACATTTTATCAATTTATCGGAATTCAGTTAATTATACCAAAAGCAATCCGCAAAACCATTGAATTCGGGGCAACCGCAGGGAAATGTTACAAAACCTTGCAGGCCTTGCACCCTTTTTTTATCAGTTGGTTCAACTCACCAATACGGTTTTCCGCGTCAGGGAAGTCGCACCTGTACATTTTTTTGATAGGATTACGGTCAATAATCATGGCCTCCAGCTCCTCCAAACTTGGAGCGGACTGCAATTTGGAATATTCCTCATAAGTTATGGAGAGGAAAGCCACATTGGGGCCTATACCCCTTCGGTCCAACCTGTAACGGCGGGCCAGACGGACCGGTTCGCACAAGGTGCCGTTTTTGAACACATCCCTTGGATGAGGATAGGAAATGATTTTGCTTTTGTCCGCTGACAAAATGACAGCAACATTTTTATCATAGTTATGCCTCGTTTTGTAGATGATACAGGGCGGTTCGGGCATATTTGCCGATGCAATTGACTGTGCCATCAGTTCTTGTACTGGAATTCCACATAAAAGCAGCAGGGCTGCCAAAAATAATTTTCTCATAACAAATCTTTTTTCTTTACATTATTCATATTAATGCCAAAAAGATACAAATATTGTACCGATAGCGTTTTTTTTTCAAAAGTATTGTCAGTCATGTCGCCAAAGGGAAAAACAGTGTTTTTTTACAGAAAAAAGTCATGCGTATTCATATTTTTTGTAGCTTTGCAAAATTACGAATTGCATTTTTATGGATATAAACATAGACTCCGAAATTGGTAAATTGCAGGGTGTTATATTGCACAAACCGGGAAAAGAGTTGGAGCGGATGACCCCTGAAACCATTCAAGAAGCCCTTTACAGTGACATTTTAAACAGCCATATCGCAGGCGAGGAATATGCCTTTTTTGAAGGGGTTCTGCAAAAGAGTGCCCGCGTTTTTTATGTGGAGGATCTGCTGATTGGCATATTGAAGAATACAGCATTGAAAGAACGCATGATTGATACAGTCTGTGGCATGCATAATGCGGAATTTCTGAAAGATGAGCTGTGTTCCCTAACACCAGAGGCCTTAGCTGACATTTTCATCTCTGGCTATGAAAAGAAAGGGGATTTTTCCGGAAGCCGGTACCCTATTCCGCCATTATACAATTTCTTTTTCACGAGGGATGCCTCAGTTTCCCTGCACAATGAGGTGTTGGTTAACCGAATGCGCCATCCGGTGCGTGACCGTGAGGCCTACTTGATGGATATGATTTTCCAACACGCCTTCAATGCCAACACTTTCAGGCTGCAAGGCGATTCCACGCTACATGTTGAGGGTGGGGATTTGCTGGTTGCACGTGAGGATGTGCTGTTAGTCGGCAACGGAAGCCGCACCTCCAAAAGTGCCATTGAAGCTCTTGTGCAAAAGGCTAAAGGAGAAAAACGCCTGCAATACATTGTGGTGCAGGAATTGCCCGAAAAACCGGACAGTTTCATCCATTTGGACATGGTATTCACCTTTTTGGACAAAAACGCCTGCATGTGCTACAAACCGATTATCGCAAAGGAATCCGCCTACCACACCACCATCATAACCATTGAAGGGGAAAAGGTGCAGTATACTGAGAAACCCACCCTGCTGCAAGCACTTCAGGAGCTGCATTTCGATTTGCAGCCAATTTGTTGCGGCGATCCTGCCGACGAATGGAACCAGCAGCGTGAACAATGGCACAGCGGGGCCAACTTTTTTGCCATGGCACCAGGCCAAATCATTGGCTACGAACGGAACCAACACACCATAGGTCAATTGGCAAAAGCCGGTTTTGAGGTTATTCCGGCCAAATCGGTTGTCCAGGGAAAGGTACAGATGGATCCGGACCACCGCTACGTGGTTACGCTTTCCGGCAGCGAGCTGCCGAGAGGTGGCGGTGGCGCACGTTGCATGACCATGCCCGTCTATAGAGAAAAAGTAATATGGTAAACATTGTTTGATTATAAATATTAAATTGTTTGATACAATGAATATGAAAAACCGGAATCTGATTTCCATCACTGATTACAACAAAGAGGAATACATGCACATCCTGAAGATTGCAGAGACTTTTGAAAAAGAGCCGGTGCAGAATATCGCGGAGGGAAAAGTGATTGCCACACTATTCTTTGAACCTTCCACACGCACCCGTTTGAGTTTCGAAAGCGCAGCCTGCCGCATGGGAGCCAAAGTAATCGGATTTTCAGACGCATCCAATTCCAGTACAGCGAAAGGGGAAAGTCTCGCGGACACCATCCGCACAGTTTCCTGCTATGCCGACCTGATTGTCATGCGCCATCCCTTGGAAGGAACCGCCCGCCTTGCTTCAGAGGTGGCCACCGTCCCAGTCATCAATGCAGGTGACGGAGCAAACCAGCACCCCACCCAGTGCATGCTGGACCTCTATTCCATCCTGAAAACCCAGGGAACATTGGACAACCTTAACATTGCCCTAGTAGGTGATTTGAAGTATGGCCGCACGGTACACTCTTTGGTGGAAGCCATGTGCAACTTCAACACCACCTTCCATCTGGTCTCCCCCGAAAGCCTGAAACTGCCGAGTACGGTCAAAATGCACATCAAGGAGAAGAATCTGGACTATTACCAATACACCTCCATTGCTGAAGCGGTGGACAAGGTGGACATTCTTTACATGACCCGTGTGCAGAGAGAACGCTTTTTGGACATCCAGGACTACGAGAGGGTGAAGAATTCCTGCATTTTGGATGCCTCCCTGTTGAAAAATGTGAAACCCAACATGAAAGTGCTGCATCCCCTGCCACGCGTCAATGAAATCAACACCGATGTCGATTCCCTGCCGCAAGCCTATTATTTCCAACAGGCACAAAACGGCGTGTATGTTCGTCAGGCGCTTATCGCCGCCATTTTAGGATTAAAATAACAATGCCATGAAAAAGAAAGAATTAGTGGTTTCCGCCATTAAAAACGGAACAGTCATTGACCATATTCCCGCCGACAAATTGTTCCAAGTGGTGAGAATTCTGGATTTGGACCACAACGACAGCCAAACCCTGTTCGGCACCAACCTGAGCAGTCAGAAACTTGGGAAAAAGGCCATCATAAAGATTCAGGACAAATTTTTTGAAACTAACGAAATCAACAAAATCGCTTTGGTATGCCCCACCGCCACCCTGACCATTATCAAAGATTATGAGGTGGTGGAAAAACGTGCTGTAACCATTCCCAATGAGTTTGAAGGAATTGTCAAATGCTTCAATCCCAAGTGCATTACCAACCATGAGCAGGTTACGCCAAAATTCAGGGTGCTGGATGCGCACGATATTAAGCTACAATGCCATTATTGTCAAAAAATCACCAAGGAAGAAACCATTTCATTTTTATAAAGGGTCATGGATATCAAATTTTCGGCCAAACAACTCGCCAAAATCATTGAAGGAAACATCGAGGGGAACGAGGATGTGGTGGTCAGCCGTTTCGGACAGATTGACCAGTGTGATGAAAATTGTTGCACCTTTCTTACGGAAACTGCAAAAATGGAGCCTCTTATTTATGACACTAAAGCAAAAATTGTCATTGTCTCCAAAGATTTCACACCCCAGCAGCCGGTCTCCTGCACCCTGATTCATGTGGATGACACTAAACAGGCTTTCATAAAACTGCTACAATTGCACGATGACTTGAAACCGCAGCGTCTGGGCATCAGCAAACATGCCATTATCAGTAAATCAGCCCAAATCGGACAAAGCGTATATGTGGGTGACGGTGCAGTGATTGAAGATGATGTGGAAATCAAAGATGATGTGAAGATATATCCTCAGGTCTATTTGGGCAACAATGTGAGCGTAGGTGAAAACACTATCATCTACGCCGGTGCAAAGATTTACGAAGGATGTAAAATTGGGAACAACTGCATCATACATTCAGGTGCCGTCATCGGAGCCGACGGATTCGGTTTTATACCCAACGAACAGGGAGGCTATTCCAAAATTCCGCAAATTGGAACGGTCATCATCGAGGACAATGTGGAAATTGGAGCCAATACCTGTATTGACAGGGCCATGCTTGAAGCCACAGTCATCAAAAAGGGGGTAAAACTGGATAACCTGATTCAGGTGGCCCACAACTGCGAAATTGGGGAACATTCTGTTCTGGCGGCGGGCTGCGGCATTGCCGGTTCTGTCCATATCGGTCATCATTGCGTGATGGGCGGACAGGTAGGTGTGAAGGATCATGTGAAAATAGGCAACTACGTGCAGGTTGCCTCCCAATCTGGCATCCATCGCAATGTTAAGGACCGTGTGCGGCTCATAGGTACACCGGCCATCCCAGCCGGTGTGGGCATCCGCACCTACAGCAGTCTGCAATATATTCCTAGCATTTTGGAAAGGTTGAACCATTTGGAATCCCATTGCGTAATACCGGAAGAAAAAGCTTCAGACGAGCCGCAGAAAACAGAATAATGGAGATTTTTAGAAGTCCCCATAAGTTAAGGAACATATACTTCCAATAATTTGCAGGTGCCGTGAGGAACAATCACGGCACTTTCCATGCTGGCCGGTTTCAACAGACACTCGCCCAATGACAGGGATTCAGTCCGATTGTCGTCATAACAGAACGAAGCGCTTCCCCCAACACAGATATAGAGCACAAAGCTGTCAAGTGAGACATAGATTTTCTCCACCGGCTTGTCAAAATCTATCATATTGGTGATGAAATAGGGTGACTTCACCAGTTCAACGGTAGCGTTCCGCTGCGGCTGATAAGCCACGGGCGTATTGTTGTTTTCCTCAAAATGAATGGCTTCCAATGCCTCTTTGACATGCAGGTCACGGGTTTTACCCTCAGCATCCCTGCGGTTGTAGTCATACAGCCGGTAGGTTATATCCGAAAGTTGTTGAATTTCAGCCAAAAGAATTCCACGTCCGATTGCATGCACAGTACCGGCTGGAATATAGAAGGTCTGCCCCGCCTCGGCAGGCACATAGTGCAGAACCTCTTCCAAACGGTTTTCCTGAACCAGCTTGCCCAACTCATTCTTCTGCACATGCCGCTCAAACCCCATGTTAATTCTGCTTCCCTCCTCCGCCTGGATGACGTACCACATCTCCGTTTTTCCGTTGAACTCATCCAACTGCTTCGCCAAAGTGTCGTCAGGATGCACCTGCACAGACAAATCATCCTGAGCGTCAATGAATTTTATCAGCAGAGGAAACACCTGTCCAAATTTATGGAAAACCTTTTCTCCGACCAAGTCACCCATATAGATTTCCACCAGCTCATTGATGCTGTTGCCGGCCAAAAAACCGTTGCTGACCATGATGGGTTCCTCGTCAAAGCCGGAAAGCTCCCACGATTCCCCACATTTTTTCAAACCTCCGGTCGGACGGTGCAAAATGGAGGAGATTTTTTCCCCGCCCCAAATTTTTTCCTTATAAATGGCATTGAATTTCAAAGGATATAACATGACAAAAACTTTTAATTTATTTTGAAATAATCACCAGACAGAGACCACCATTTATGAAAGCTTGTTCCTGTAATCTTCATAATCGAAGGTGCGCAGCAAGTCCAGACGCCCCTCCTCCCGCCATAAGGCGATGGAAGGATGCTGCACCCCGTTGAAATAGGTTGTTTTCACCATGGTGTAATGAATCATGTCGTCAAACACTATTTTTTCCCCAATTTCCAAAGGTTCCTCAAAGGCATAATCGCCCATTCCCATATAATCTCCTGCCAGGCAGGAATTTCCGCCCATCCTATAAACGAACTTGTCTCCCACAACAGGATTTCTGGCATGCAAAATGACAGGCTTGTAGGGCATTTCAAGGCAATCGGGCATGTGACAGGCAAACGAGACATCCAGCATGGCTATCTGGAAATCTTTCCGGGGCAGAATGTCCTGCACTGTGGCGACCAGATATCCGGTATGCAGACCTACAGCCTCTCCCGGCTCCAAAATGACCTCCTCCAAGTTGGGATAGCGTTTGCGGAAATCCTTCAACAGGCTGACCAGCCGCTCCACATCATAGCCCTCCTGAGTGATCCAGTGGCCGCCGCCCATATTCAGCCAGCGTACCTGCCGGATCCAGTCACCGAACTTCTCCTCCACCGCCTTCAGGGTGCGCTCCAGCACATCGCTGTTGTTCTCGCACAGACAGTGGAAATGAAGTCCCTCAATCCCTTCCGGAAGACTATCCCCACATTGTTCGCGGGTCATGCCAAGCCGCGAGCCGGGCTGCGCAGGATCATACAACGCCGTTTCCACCTCACTGTATTCCGGATTGATGCGCAAGCCCATCGAAACAGCCTTGCCGCTGCGACGAACCCTCTCCTTGAAGCGGTGATATTGCGACAAAGAATTAAATGTCAAATGTTTGCTATACATCAACAGAGTGTCAAAACTCTCCTCATCGTATACAGGGCAATAGGTGAAGGCCTCCTCGTTCATCTCCTCAGCAATCAGGCGGGCCTCATTCAGGGAACTGGCGGCGGCACCGTCCAAATAGCTGCCAACCAGCGGAAACACATTCCAAAAAGCGAAGCCTTTCAAGGCACAAATAATCTTTACGCCCGCCTCTTGTCGGACCAGTTTCAGAATTTCCAGATTGATGCGCAGGGCAGCCTCATCCAACACAAAACAGGGCGAGGGAACTTGTTCAAAATCTACAGCCATTCACTTGATATATATAATGGATAAAACCTCTTCCAACAAATAGACCGAACCCGGATAGGAATCGGTGTAATCAATATTCATCCAGTAATTGCCCTCCTTGTCCAGACGGTAATAGATGCGCTTTTCCCCTATTTCCCGGCCAAACATGGCATATACGGCACTCACATACTTTTCAAAACTGCCCTGATCACCGCAATACAGCTCCGGATACACATGGTTGGGAGCCCAAATGATGCGGACCTTCACCCCAATGGCCTCCAACGCGGAAGCCATAAGTATGCTGTAATCATCACAATCACCGGCCATGAGCCCCATGCTTTCCACTGGAGAGGCAAAATAGTCAAAACCAGCAGGATCCTTAACATATTTAAAGTTTTCCTTTATATATTTTATCAGGGAGAACTGCCGGCAGATCTGCCCATATTTGGTATAATACTCATCAAAATAGAGCAGGGAATTCTTTACCGCAAATGTGCGCACCTCCGGATGGGTGTAGTCCACTTTTCGTTGGATACGCTGCTGGAGAGAAATGTGGGGCTGCACCGCGCCTTTAGCAATCTTAATACCCACTTCTGAAGAGATTCGGTTCCTGGCATGGGTGAAACTGCCGTAGAAATTCCGGCAGGCAGTCCGGCAATCCCAGCCGATTCCCAGCAGGGAAAGCAGCAAAGGCAACAAAAAAACAGCCACCAGCAGACTGCGTTTCCGGTATTTGAAGCAGAAATGGCATGCCAAAACAAACAATAGCAGAAAACCGGCCAGCAAAATAAAAATTTCCACCTGAACCTCACCTATGAAGACAGGAGGTATCCATTGCAGTGTGAAAGCGGTGTAAATCAATGCGAGCAGTAAAACCGACAGGACGCATAGCCAACGTTGCCGCCGTTTTTGCACATCGCTTCCCTGACGCCGTTTTTTCCCTTTTTTACGTTTCTCCTTCAATTTATTGTTTTTTTCTGTCTGTCTGCAAAAATAGTTGAAAAACCAATGTGAAAAGCCGTTCATGGCAAAGAAATCTTTCTTATGGTGCAAAAGGATTGAAAATCAAAGAGTCCTTATTTCTTTCCATGAGACAGTATGGCCCCTCTTTCAAAGCAAAATATCTGGCGTTCATATCCCCGCTGTCCCTATAAATCCACCATGGCACAAAAGCGAACGAACGCTTAACGAGCAGCTCATCTCCGGTCAAATCCACATCTGGAGAATAAACATACAGATTCATTGTATTTTCCTTTCCGAATTTGCAAGTGGAATAGAGAATGGATGAGATACCGGCACTCCAATCCGTAGGAATTTGCAAGGCCTTGGCATCCTCCTCGGAAACCCAAATCTTAAAGACATTCTGCCTACGAGCCTCCTGTAATACCATTTCCATCCTCCGGAAAGCCCGCTGCCGGCTCTCGGCCTTTGCCGCCATACGTACCATGCTGACTACCAGTAGCAGAGAAATTACACAAACAAATCCTTTCCGGAAAATGACATTGCACATAGGAAGCACCTCCTTCACAAAGGGTATCCCTGTGAAAAAAAGCATTGGAAGAAAAGAACGTTCCATACCAATGGGGCCGTCTCCAGCATGATAGATCCAAATGGTAATGAAGAAGAAAATAAAATTGAACAAGACATAAAAAGCGGCTTTCACCCCCTCTTTGCGCTTCAAGTAACAAATGCATGTCCATACAAAAAGCAGTACTGGCAGGTAATAGAAATCAAAAAAGTGCTGGATGAAAAATTTCAGACTGCCGAAATGCAGGATGTCCGGCAAAAGCCGTAACAAGTCGGAAATTGGAATCAGAAAGGTGTCGTCATGCGCCCCATCCTTTGGCAGCAGCGGCTTGACCAGATAGCAGACCACCAGAAAAACCAGACTACAGACCAATTCCCTGCGCCATTTGAAATTTTCAGAAATCCATGTGTACAACCAGATAAAAGCCAGAAAAAAAACGGAGACCGGATGTATGAACAAACAGAATGCAAGTGAGAAAAACAGCACTGCATAATAAAGAAGGCCGGCTGCCGGTGTTCCACGTTCCCGCTTATGTGAGAGCAAAGCATAACAGAACATGGCGAAGAACATCAGTTGGAAAGTCTCGGAAATGGCATGCATAAAGGTATGGCGCATGCAGAGAAAGACCATCACCATGCAAAAGGCCACCTTATCCGCCTTCAAAACATACAGTGTGAGGAGATATAGGAGATAGGCCATGATGCCGAACGAAAGGGAATAGATCAACATTACAGTATGGAGCGAAGCATGGCAACGGATTGCAAACCAGGGAAGAAGCTGGGAAACCACCATACTGTAACGTCCGTCACTAATGGCAAAATTCTCAGTATTCAACATTTCGAAAACCTGATATGCCGGATCCATATTGCAGACACGGGCATACATCCACCAGATGGAACAGGCGAGAAAAGCCAAAAAGGAAAAATGGCCGATATAACGGCACAACTTGGGCAAACTGTTCTCCATCATCCACGATTTAAATGTGCAGGACGCAACAAATCACGCACCTCCTTCACTGGTGTGAAGGTGGAAAGCGGAACCTTTACAAAAAGCGTATGCCATGCGGACATGGCTCCATTCCAAAGTCCGGGATGTTCCAACACACGTATTTTTTGTCCTTTATAGGATTTTTCCGCTATGAAATAGCGCTCTTTGTCCACATAATCCAACAGATTATACTTTTCCTGCCGATAGTTTTTCAGGCTACAGACCAAGTCTACAGGATTAAAATACTGGGATTCCTCCAAACATTGACCCTGTTCTGGATTATCCAAATTCATTTCAGCAGTTTCCACAATCTGAAGGCTGACTTTCTGACCGTTACGAGTCCAGAAAGGACCGCCGCCGGGTTCGTTTTCCCGTTTCACCATGCCGCAGACACGAATGGGACGGTCCAAAAGCCGACGGTAGCAGGCGATGCGCCCGGCAAGCGTTTGTCCGGCCAAATTTTCAGGAAACATACAGTGCAGCTTGTTTTGCATAAACTGTTTTAATTCCGTTTCTTTTTCAAAAGAAAGGGTTTCATTGTCCAGTAGGTGCATATATTGGAAACATTGCCTCTGCAGCTCCAGCAGAAGCCCAAGCAGAGACTTCTTGTAACGGTAGGTGTCCGGCTTTAAGGCATCGGTGGTCACATTGTCAATGTTTTTTATAAAAACGACATCTGCATCCATCTGGTTAAGGTTATAAATCAGGCTTCCGTGTCCGCCTGGCCTGAAAAGCAACTTTCCCTGCCCGTCACGCAGCAAATCGCCTTTTTCTGTCAAAGAAACGGTATCTGTTTGAGGCATCTGTTCCGAAAAAGAGACCTCATACAGCAATTCATCACGCTCATACTTTGATTTCAACTGATCACTCAACGCTTGAAAATTAGATAGATGCTCTGGTGAAACCGTAAAGTGCAGACGTACCTTGCCGCCGCCGCAGGCATAGACGGCTCCTTCCATCCAATGCTCTTCAAAGGCGGAGCGTATCCCATCACCATAACGATGGAACGGAAGCAGACCTTTGGGCATTTGTCCGTAATTCAGGCCATCCTCCTTCAAAATGAAGCTAAAAACAGTATGGTATTCTTTTTTTTGCAACAAATCCGCCAATGAAAGGCCTTTTTTCTCCATTTCATGTGCCAAGACAGGGTAAAACGGATACTCCGGCAACTGTTCCGCCTCACAACGCAAATCCGCCTCTGTCCCATTTTCCAATAACTGGAACCATTTTTTGAACATTCTGGTAGCCGCTCCGGAAGCCGGCACAAACTTCACCACCTCAATGCCATTTATTTGTTGTCCGTACTGTGTGTCGTAACGGTCCATCTCCTTATCTGTCAAGGTAATAATTCCATCCCCGTCCACAGCAGGCCGTACACATTCCACAAAATGTGCCGTATCCTGCAGGCATTGCAGTTGCCGCCGGACTGTTTCAGGCTGTATGCCTTTAGCCTCCAACTGTTTCAAATCCTCTTTTTTCAATTCCATATTTTCTATCATCTCATTATTCATCAACATTATACCAATTTTCATCATCCATCACTGGCCAAAGCAGATGCCAATGTTCAAAAATGTTCTTGCGAAGCACTGTCTCTGCCGGTCCGTAATGCAGAAAACGCGGTTTTTTTCCCTTTTCAAGCAGCAGATAGCCTTTTCCATAAGTTTTCAGGAAGGAGGAGATGTCCACCTTATCCAGAACCTCCCCATGGTAGTCGGTAAGCAGCACCTCGTCAAAATGTTGGAAAACCTCCATAAAACAAATTCCCTCCGGTTCCAGGTACTCCTGCATCGTCATGGCGTTTTCCAACCACGCATCATCCACCGCCAGACCCGACTCCGCAGTATCCATAAACTGGACAACCGCACGATAATATTCCATGAATTGTGGCTTTTCAAAAAAGATTTGTCCGTTGCCATCAATGTGGAAACAGTCGGTAACTTCCTGTAAGAGATTATCGCGGTCGGCATGTGTGGTATCGTCCATTGAATAAAGGACCTCGTATTTCTTGTGGATGCACAAATGGCATTCAGCATCCACTTCCGCTGTCCACATCTCACTTTCAATGCGGTTAGGCTGTTCTTCGGCCACATTATATGCCACCAGCATGCCGGTGATGACCTCAGGTTCCACCCCGTTTCCGGGATTGTTCACCGTCATCAAAAGTTTATGGCTGACCTCACCTGAATTGCGCACAACCCATAGGAAAAGATCCGGATAAGGGGTTTCAATGGCCGCCTCCAACTGCCATTCCTCAGGAAAATCGGCACGCAGCACAACCCTTTTGCTTTCTCCTTTTTCCTGCTTCAAAAAGCGATACACAAAATGCTCCATCTCCTCCGGAAGAGCAAATAAAGTATCCGAAAGATCACTGTTGCAGTCAATTCGGCATGGTGGCGCAATATAGGCCAGATTCAGCCGGCTCTCGTTTGGATTGTGTCTGCAGGCGGACAGTAGCAGACAACCCACAAGGAGGAAAAATCCCCCCCATTGCAGTTTTTTACACATCTTTTCTTCTTTTAGCATAAAAAATCGTTTATTATTTTATGGTATATCCAATAATACAAGGGGAAACGATTCAAATTGCCCCAATGCAAATTTAGAAAAAAAAAACATACCCATCTCCAAAAATGCACAATTTTTGCAATCTTTATATCGGTATGTTTAAAACAAATGGTTATGAAAGCGCTACTTTTCATATTTTCATTTTTCATCTGTAACGGCATGCTGGCGCAAAACCGGCAAGGAGTGTTGGTCAAAGCGGTCATTGAAGGCAACGACACTCTTCCCTGCACCACCTTAAAGACGGTGGATGTCTTCGGATTCAAGAAAAACATCTCCAAAAAAGAGGCGAAACGGCGCACCAAACTGATCCGGAATGTGGTCAAAGTGTATCCATACGCACGTCTGGCAGCTGAGAAACTGGAGGAATACGACCGCATGCTGGCGGAAATTCCAAGCAAGGAGGGACGCAACAAGGAGATGAAAAAAGTGGAGAAGGCCATTGTGAAGGAATTCACCCCAACAATAGAGGAGCTCACCTTCTCCCAAGGGCTTATCCTACTGAAACTTGTGGATCGCGAAACAGGAAAAACAACTTACCACATTGTGGATGAGCTTCGTGGAAAAATGCGCGCATTCTTCTACCAATCCATTGCCCGACTGTGGCACTACAACCTCAAGGAACAATACGACCCCAAAGGCAAGGATCGTGAAATCGAAACCATTGTGCAGCAAATAGAAAGAGGAGAAATAACCTTATAACACTGTATCTCAACGCATGGCCAACTGTTTGGCCACCTCACCCGCCAATTGGTGGAAGGCACGGCCTTCGGCTGTATCCTCCCTCAAGGCTACCGGTTCTCCAGCATCACCACCCTCCGTAATGGACTGGACTAACGGAATCTCCCCCAGAAAAGGAATGCCCATGCGGGTAGCCAGATTCCGACACCCATTTTTTCCAAAAATATAATATTTGTTATCAGGCAGTTCCGCTGGTGTAAAATATGCCATATTCTCCACAAAGCCCAAAATTGGGATATGTATTTCCGGTGCCTGGAACATTTCCACAGCACGTATCACATCCGCCAAAGCAACCTGCTGTGGGGTACTCACAATCACAGCACCGCTGACCGGCAGACTTTGCGCAATTGTAAGCTGCACATCCCCAGTTCCGGGAGGCAGGTCAACCACAAGATAATCCACCCTGTCCCAAGCGGTTTCCGCCGCCAATTGCTTCAAGGCGGAGGAGACCATCGGACCACGCCAAACCAACGCTTTGGAGGGATCCATCATAAAACCGACAGACATCAGCTGCACATCATAACGCACGACTGGAAGCATCATGGTTTTCCCATCCTTTTCGGCTCCCATGATCTGCTGCTGTCCCAACTGGAACATCATAGGGATGGAGGGGCCGTAAAAATCGGCGTCCAGCAAACCTGTCCTGGCACCCGATTTTGCCAAAGCCACCGCCAGGTTTGCCGCAACGGTGGATTTGCCCACGCCACCTTTTCCGGAAGCGACCAGAATGACATTCTTCACCCCTGTCAAAGCAGTTTTATCCGAAGCGGCCGCCTTCACTTGGGCGGTCAGATTCACTTCCACCTCCACTTCATCGCCAAAGTGTTGGCGGATGGCAGCGACACACTCTTCCCTCATCTGGTTCCGCATGGGACAGGCAGGTGTGGTCAGCACCAGGTTAAAACTTACTTTTTTTCCTTGAATCACGATATTATCAATCATGTTCAAACTCACCAAATCCCGACCCAAATCCGGGTCATTGACATGGGAAAGAGCTTCCTTTACGGAGGTTTCATTCAATTCCTTCATCAAATCTTCTCGTTTTAGAAATATGTTCTTTAGCTTAAAAAATGTTCGCTATAATTTTGTCTTCCGTCAATTGTAACGGATACTGCAATTGGATCTCCTGGGAGGAGGAACCCAGCTTCAAGGTGTAATTGCCCGCATAGGTAATCCGGCAGTCCCTGCTGTCATCAAACACCGACAAATCGTCTATCGAAAAACGCAAAGTGAGCTGTTGGCTCTCTCCTGCTTTCAGCCATGATGTCTTGGCAAAATCCTTCAATTCCTTCAATGGACGCTCTATTTTCAGGTTTTTACGCTGCGGACTCACATACAGCTGAACCACCTCCTTACCAGTCACCTTTCCAGTATTGGTGACTCGAACGCTGACTAACACTGAATCCCCTTTGCGCTGCATGCTCATCTTGTCATAGGCAAACGTAGTGTAACTCAAGCCAAAACCGAACGGATACAACACTTTTCCCTGATGTTCGTCAAAATAACGGTAACCGTTACGGAAACGTTCCCCATAGTTGATTTCCTCCACCATCTCCTCAGAGCCAATTTTGTGTGCAGCCACGTCTCCGTGAGGAACGAAATCAGCGGAGGGATAGTCCTCATAACTTTTGGCATACACCATATTCAGTTTTCCAGAAGGCGAAATTTTTCCGGTAATAATCTTCATGAGTGCTTCCGCTCCTCCTTGACCGGAAAGACCGCAAAAGAGAATTGCATCCGGATATTCCTGCCAATCCGTCATTTCCACAGGTCCGTCCGTATTCAGCACCACAATGACTTTTTTACCCCAGGTGTGGTAGGCGGCACAAACCTGCCTTATAAGTTCCCGTTCCTCCTCGGAAAGACGGTATCCGTTCTCCAGTGTCCGGTCCTGCCCCGCCTGACGGTGATGACCTATGAGGATAATACCCGCTTGAGTGGTTTTAACATACTGTAATGCTGTGGATTTGCTGACCCGCATTTCTGCCAACGGTTGGTCGCAAGGGATAGCTGCCACTTTTTTCAAGTCTACCTTCATTTTTTCCTCTCCGGAGAGCGGTTTGGGTCGGTTAGCAGGCGTAACAGTTCCATTTTTTGCAGGTGTCGGCGTCGCATTTCCGCTTTTCATCGGCGTTTGGGGCTTCTCCTCCTTTTTCTCTTCCGGAAGATAAGTTTTCAAATGATTCAGATAGGCATTTACCAATGCCTGATCCGTCGCATATCCAGCCTGCAGGAACAAGTTCACAAGAGAGGGATGTTGTGAAGCCTGCACACGATAGGCACCTGTTTCCGCAGTGCAGTTCGGAGTTTGGATAAAACGATAGGAAGAGACTCCGAAAAAAGCCACCTTTTTTACCGTAGAGGCCAAAGGCAGTGCCGCATCCAAATTCTTAAGCATCACCACACTTTCCGCCGCAGCCTCCACTGCCAGCGAATGTCCGTTTTCCTCATTTCGTGCAGATTTCCCTGTCATGGACTGACGTGCCATAAGGAAGCGGCGCAGGTGTGCGTCTATTTCTTCCTCAGACAGCAATGAATCACGAACCGCCCTAATCAGGGAGTCTTTTTGTCCGGCACCACTTTTCAAAATCCAGTCAGTACCAGCATGTAACATATTCGCCACATGCTCTCCTCCATAGGCTTCGGCCAGCACCAATCCGTCATATTTCCAGGCAACGCGCAACAAGTCATACACCAGTGCCTTACTCTCCGCCACAGGCTTCCCGTTGATATGTGGGCAGGCAGCAAGTATGCCCCATGGCTGCGGTTGTCCATTGCACACCTTTTCGAAAGGATACAGGTAAAATTCTTTCAAAGTGCGTTGGTCAATCAGCAGATTCAGATTGACACACCATTTTTCCTGATTGTTCAGTCCGAAATAACGGATACAAAAAGGTATTTTTTGGGAATGGAGCCCGTTTTGGAAGGCATAGGCCATGCAGCCGGCCAGCACCGGATCTTCCGAATAACAGTCCCAAATGTTCCCTGAAAGCGGATTCCGAATCAGGTTCAAAGAGGGGGCAAAAACCACATTCACCCCTTTTCCTGCCGCTTCCCTGGCCACAGCCATGCCAACCCGCATCGCCAGCTCCTTGTTCCATGAGGAGGCGAGGACAAAGGGAACAGGGAAAGCTGTTGCGGAAAGCTTATTTGGTTCTTCTGACGAATAGAGGGCCACCCCACAGGAGGCATCAGCAAATCGGATGGCATACTTTTCCGACTGGTTGAGCAAAATTGAGACTTTTTCTTCCAAACTCATTTGGGATATGGTTTTATCCACAGAAGAGACCGGAGTTTGCGCCTTCACCCACAGGGAAAGGAAAAGCAGGCCACAGACGACTGACAGGATTTTCACTGATTGATGTTCTTTCATGATAATTCTGTTTTAAAATTTCCCGCTGCAAATTTACATAAAATTCCGACACGATTTTTGTTTTGACCACAAAATATGAGTTTTTTTTACCTGAGGATACTAAACACCTTTCTTCTCCGTTATATATAATTAAAAATGTCAAAACATGTGCCGGCATAAAACAATATGTGGATTTGTTCTGCTCCTTATACTATTATCAGGAGGAGCGATCTGTATATGGAATATCAACAAGGGCAAAACAGAACCCCGCATTCCCACAATCTACATTTTTAGTGATGGGATATGTTGGGACAAAAAGGAACATTGCGACATCATTACAACCAATCAAGGCATTACAGATACCATTTTTGGAAGCATCAAATTCAGGGGCGGCATTTCCAGCGGCTATCCCAAACATTCCTTCAGCCTGAAACTGACGGAAAAATACCCGTTGGCCGGTTTGAAGGAGGCCAAAAGCTTCATCATCAACGCCACCTATATTGACAAAACCCTGATGCGGCACAAAATCAGTTATGACCTATTCCGCGCCATGAGCCCCGAAAACGAAGCGGCGGAATGCAGCTATGCCAACCTGTATCTCAACGGCCAGTATGAAGGCCTTTATGTGATTATGGATAAAATCAACGCCCAACGGCTCGGTCTTGACAAAAAAGAGAGCATGGCCATGATTTTCAAGGATCCGCCACTTTTCTGGGGAGAAAACCGGATCACCCCGCAGGAGCCGGACAACTATTTCCAACAGACCTATCCGAAACTGAAAAAAGCGGACATGAACGCCTACATGGAATCCTTCATGGATTTCCTTTTCAATGCACCGGACAGCCTGTTTGCCAAAGAAATCGGCCAATGGATTGACATTTCCAATGTCATTGACTGGCATTTGCTGCTGCTTTACACCAACAATGGGGACGGTGTGATGAAAAATTTCTATCTCTACAAAAAATCGGAGCAGACCCCGTTCCGCATCGTACCCTGGGATTACGACCACAGCTTCGGCAGGGATGGGGATAACGAACTTAACATGCTGGAACGTAACGTGGATTGCGAACGCTCCATATTGCTGAAACGGCTCCGGCAGATTCCGGACCTAAATTATGAAGAACAGCTGAAAACACGATGGAAAGAATTGCGGGACAATGGTATTTTCTCCGTCTCCCATTTCAAGGAAATGGTGGCAAATAATGACAAAATAATTAGGGAAGCCGTCCTGCACAATGCGGAAAAATGGCCATATAATGCGCCACAATACTATGATTCCAACAGTTACACGCAAGAACTGGATATTATGACAGCCTACATCCAAAAACGGATTCCGCAACTGGACAGCTGCTTCCAATACCACAAAAAAACAACTGAACAATGTATCAGGTAAAAGCAAAAAAACGTTTGGGACAACATTTTCTGACCGATTTGGGTATAGCTCAGGAGATTGTGGCAGCACTCGCCCCTGAGACGGAAAGGGTGCTGGAAATCGGCCCGGGTATGGGTGTGCTGACCCAATATCTGCTACAACTCCCTAACACGGAGGTGCATGCCATTGAATTGGACGAGGAGTCGGTCGCCTATCTGCGGCAGCATTTCCCCGAACTGGGCTCGCGGCTCCACGCGCAGGATTTTCTGAAAACAGACCTTACCCTGTTTATGCAGCCGCCTTTTTCCATTATCGGCAACTTTCCCTATAACATTTCCTCCCAAATCCTGTTTAAGCTGTTGGATTACAAAGAGGAGATTCCAGAGCTTGTGGGTATGTTCCAAAAAGAGGTGGCCGAACGTGTCGCCTCCAAACCGGGCAGCCGCGATTACGGTATCCTGAGCGTTCTGCTCCAGGCCTATTACGACATAGAATACCTTTTTACGGTACATGAAGAGGTGTTCAACCCGCCACCAAAAGTGAAATCCGCTGTCATCCGGCTGAGGCGCAACAGCTGCACCCATTTGGACTGCAATGAGAAGCAATGGAAAACGCTTATCAAAACCGCCTTCAACCAAAGGAGAAAAACCTTGCGGAACTCCCTGAAGGGTTTCCGGTTTGAGGAGAGCTTTACCGAAGAACCGATTTTCCAGAAAAGACCGGAGCAGTTGTCTGTGGCCGATTTTGTCCATCTGACACAGCATTTGGTAAAATAAATTTGAATAAGATTAACCATGAGACCATTATTAGACATACACACACATACTGTCGCTTCCGGACACGCTTACAGCAGCTTGCAGGAGATGGTACAGGCTGCGGCGGACAAGGGTTTGCAAATGTTGGGCATCACCGAACACGGTCCATCAATCCCCGGCACCTGTCCCCTGCTCTATTTCAAGAATATGGGAGTCATCCCGAAAGAAATCAATGGGGTCAGACTCCTGATGGGATGCGAAATCAACATTTTGGACACAGAAGGCCACATTGACATTGGGGAAGAGATGATGGACAAACTGGAAATCCGCATTGCGGGCATCCATTCAATCTGTTGGAAAGGAGGCAGCCGGGAAGAGAACACAAAAGGCATGATTGCCGCCATAAAGAACCCTTACATACAAATCATCGCCCATCCGGGAGACGGAACGGCTGATTTGGATTTCGAGCCCATTGTCCTGGCCGCCAAAGCCGCACACACCCTGCTGGAAATCAACAACCATTCCATGGCACCTTTCCGCGACAAACTGACGTCACGCCCCAATAATCTGGATATTTTACGCTATTGCAAGAAATATGATGTGCCAGTCATATTGGGCAGTGACGCACATGTCTCCTACCAGGTGGCCGATTATGAAAGAATCTGGCCGCTGTTGGCGGAGACTGATTTTCCCGATGCCCTTGTCATGAACTTTTGGCCGGAAAAATTCAAACAATTTTTGGCTGATAAGGGGACTTCTAAAAAATAAAAAAGAGATGCTTGTCACATCTCTTTTTTGTTGCCCAAATAGGATTCGAACCCATACAGACAGAACCAGAATCTGTAGTGCTACCATTACACCATTGGGCATTTTTTTGATATGCAAAAGTAGTCATTTTACCAATACGCAACCCTTTCTTTGAAAATATTTTTATTTCACTATCTTTTAATTTTTTAGTATCCGAATATGAAGCATACAAACGAAAAATCCGCCGTCCTGACGGCGGATTTTGGAAGATTTTTCCTTACATATCCTCACTTTCCTCATATCCGGTGGAACTGTTTTCCATCCGTTTCATGTCAGGTTTGGCCCGCATGTTACCAAAGCTGTAGGTAAGGGAAATGCGTACATTGCGCCCACGCCATCCCTCATAATCCTGATAGAAACCGGCTCCCTCGGTAATGGTATGCCAACGCTGGGTGTTGAACAGGTCGCGCACATTGACATTAAGGCTCCACTTCCTGTTGCAGAATGATTTTCTCAAACCGGCGTCAAAGCCGAAACTGGCCATCCGCCTGCCCTGTGCCACCAGCCTCGGAGCATCGTAATGTCCCGTCAGCTGCAAGGTGAAATTGGCCGGCAGCATAATGCTCCCCATCATACGCGCATTCCAGGCAAAAGTCTCGCTTCCCGGATCTGTCACCGCCATTGAAGGATTGTTTTCCGGCCAGTAGGCGAATGAATCCATCACATTATAGAAAAAGTTCAGCGTGGTGGTCAAATCCAACACTTTGAAAAGGGTGTTCTTAGAAATCAGTTCCAAACCGGTACGCTGCTCGTGCGCCACATTCACATGGGTGCTCTTCATCACCTGCCCGTCCCTGTAACGGATGCGCTGAATGACATTATCCGTGTTGCGATAGTAGAGCGAAACCGATATGGTGTGCAGATTCCAATTTTTCAAATAATTTAATTCCAATGAATTGGAATATTCCGGCAACAGATAGGGGTTTCCAAACGAGATGTTCATGGTGTCCTGCAACTGTACAAAAGGATTCAAACGGTCCCCTCTCGGACGGCTGATACGGCGTGTATAGTTCACCTGCACCTCATGGTTGCCCGGTAGCGCATAACTCAAGAACAGGCTTGGAAAAAAGTTGAAATAGGTAGTGTCGTAGGTGGGTGCTGTACTCCTGGTTTGGCCATAAGCCAATGACTGCGTGTGCACATCGGTCAACTCGCCCCTCAAACCCAACTGATAGGAGAACTGGCTGATTTTATGGGAAAAGGTGGCATACAACGCCTGCACATTCCGGTCATAGAAATAGTCATTGTAGAGTGAATAATCCTCAGTCAAGGCAGATTTTCGAGGGCCATTGAAAGTGGAGACAGGACTCTCCTCCCCCTGCCATTCCCCCTTGTATCCGGCCTCCAGCTTGATTTTCTCAGACAATTGGTTGGAATAGTCCGCCTGCAAAGTCCAGAAATTGGAAAAAACATTGCTTTTTTGCTCCTGAACCGTAGTGTCTGAGGAAAAAGAGGCATTGTATGTCTGCTGGTAAAAGGCATCCCTATCCATATTCCATCGGTTGAACGAACCCAAGAGATCCAATGTGGATTGGGAATTGAATTTGTGCCGGTATGTCAAAGAGACGCTTCCTCCGTAATTTGAATTATCAGAATTGTTGTAACGCCAGCTGGTGTCGTACAAACCCACCACATTGGAGGTATAAAGGTTGAGGTTGTTTCCTCCGCGTCCGCCCACGTTACCCATCAAATCCAATCCTATCTGATCCCTGTCGGTCCAATGATAGGTCACTCCGCCGCGGGCAAACAGGTGGTTTCCCGGAGAGACATGGTGTGCGCTTTGGTTGACGAATGAGACAGAATCCCCGTTGGCATCCAAATTGGTACGGTCCGTACGCTCATGCCGAGAAAAGGTTCCGTGCCGGAACCCGACATTCAAATAGGCGTCCCATTTGGACGAATTATAGTTGATGTTGGCGTTCAGATTGGCTCCAAAGTGCCCGTCATTGTCCACACTGCTGCCGGCCTGCACGCTTCCGTAATAGCCTTTGCGTTTGTCCTTTTTAAGCACAATATTGATGATGCCGCTGCTCCCCTCCGGACTGAATTTTGCGGAAGGATTGGTAATTACCTCAATCTTCTCAATATTTTCGGCTGGCATCTGCTCCAGAATCTGTCCCTGATTATCCGCCGTCAGGCCAGAAGGCTTTCCGTCAATCCAAATCGTGACATTTGTGTTTCCACGCAAAGAGATGGAGCCTTCATTATCCACTTCCACCGAAGGGATAGTCTCCAGCAGTTCACTGGCTGAACTGCCCGCCGTAGTCAGTGCCTGATCCACATTGAAGACCTTCTTGTCCACCTCCAAGCTCATCTGCGACCGTTGGGAAACCACATCCACAGCCCCTAACACTTTTTGGTTTTGATTTATTTTCAAATGTTTGAAATTAACAATGGGAGATTGGGAGGAAATCACAAAGGGAATTTGTAAAGAATCGTAACCCACGGATTTAACCAACAGCACATATTTGCCCTCCGCCAGTCCGTCAATATGGAAATAACCCTTCCCATCTGTGAAGGCGCCCTTGACCAAAGTATTCGTTTTGGAATCCATTACACGCACTGAAACGTATTCAAGCGGCTCAGAGGTTTTTCCGTCACTTACAAAAGCACGAACACCACCTTCCTGGGCATTGGAAATCCAGCTCAGACCACACAATAACAAAACTAAAATAATCCTTCTCATTCCGTAATTTTTCGCCGGATATTACAAACACTGTGCCAAACGGTCAAAAAAAGGAAATGTAAAACCTATGTTATGCGTTCTTTAATATTTTGTCAATATTGTTCAAATCAGCCGCATATTTGGCATTGGTGGACTTTTGGTTCTCAACGGAACGGCAGGCATGCAGCACCGTCGCATGGTCCTTGTCCCCTGAACGGGCACCTATTTGCGCCAAAGAGAGGTTGGTGTATTTTTTTGCAAAATACATGGAGGTATGACGCACCTGCACAATTTCGCCTTTCCGCGAATTGGAGAGCATCTGGTATACCGGAATATTGAAATAGTCACACACCACTTTCTGGATATAGTCAATGGAAATCTCATGGATGGTATTCTGAACGAACTTGTCTATCATCTGCTTGGCCAAATCCACTGTGATAGTCTGGTTATTGAGGGAGGACTGGGCCAAAATGGAGATCAGGGCACCTTCGATTTCCCGCACATTGGTCACAATACGGTAGGCCAGATAGTTGATCACCTCTTCATCTATTTCAGCGAAACCATTATTGACCAGTTTGCTGCGGATGATGCGCACCCTTGTCTCCTTGTCCGGAATCTGCAAATCGGCGGAAAGCCCCCATTTGAAGCGTGAAACCAGACGCTGCTCAAAACCCACGATGGCGGAAGGAGCCTTGTCGGAAGTTATGACCAGCTGGCGGTTCTCCCGTTGGAAAAAATTGAACAGATGAAAGAAAACCTCCTGGGTCTTGGTTTTGCCCGACAAAAACTGGATATCGTCAATGAGCAGCACGTCAATAACCTGGTAAAAATGGACGAAATCATTGACATTGTTGCTTTTGACAGCTTCAACATACTGTTGCAGAAACGTTTCCGCATCCACATAAAGAACTGTTTTTTCTGGAAAATTGGCCTTGGTTTCCAATCCGATGGCATGAAGCAGATGTGTTTTGCCCAACCCCGCATCCGAATAGATGAAAAGAGGATTGAAGGCTGTTTTTCCGGGATCCTTCGCAACGGCAAAACCTGCGGCGCGAGCCAGACGGTTGCACTCCCCTTCGATAAAATTGTCAAAGTTCAGCTCTTTGTTCAGGCGGGAATTGATGTTCAGAGGGCGTATACCAGGAATGACGAACGGATTGACAATCTGCCTCCCCTGTTTGTTTTCATCCATGGGATCCGACAGCATCGGCGGCAAGGCGGACTGGTTTTGGCTGACACCGGTAGAGGAATGCGGTAACGTCAGCGTCTTCTTGTCCTTATTGGTTTTCCCATTCTGCACAACAACGCTGTAGGCCAATTTTCCATCCGGCCCCATGACACGGTGGATTGCGGTTTTCAGCAGCTGCCAAAAGTTTCCTTCTATAAATTCGTAATAGAACATCGACGGCACCTGGATGGTCAGTTTCTGCTGGTCGATGGAGACTGGCTCGATAGGACGGAACCATGTCTCGAAATGCTCCTTGCTGATATTGGCCTTGACAATCTTCAGACATTCATTCCAAATTATCTGATAATCAGTTTTTACTTCCTTCATTTCCTCTACAATCATACTTTTTCGCATCGCCGCATTTATTCTCTCAAATAAATGCAATTACTTGATAAATAAATTTTTATTTTTTTTGTTCACACACTAATTGGTATATGCAAAAGTAACAAAAAAAAAGTGCAGAAAAAAATCATTTTAGAAAAAAACAAAAGAATTTTTTGCTATTAAAAACGGCCATTTTTCAACAATCAATTGTGAATAAAACCAATATGTTAAAAAACTGAATATAATAAAATAGTTTTATTATTTTTGTTTTAAAAAGGTGGTGTGGAAGCGGATTTTTCTTATACAATTATTTGATTTACAATTAAAAACAATAGCAATTGAAGAATGGTCATCAAAGACTTCTGCCGGATATTCTATTGTAAGAAACAGATATTCATCCGGTTTTATCTGAAGTTGTTCACAACGGATTTTTACGTTTTCCCCATCAGCACGGAATCCGTCCAACTGTATCGTCTCCCCTCCCCGGTTCTTCAGCTGCAGGGAGAGTTCGTAGAGATCGGTTCCCTTGTGTTCAAGAAGCGACAGATTGGTGTCAGGCATACTGAGGGGGAACTCTTCGGATTCTCCCAAAGAGGCATCCGACTCATAACGGGTAATCTGGATACGTCGTTCCAAAGCAGCCGGAATACTGTAGACCGAGCGGGAAAGGTCACCCGGATCTTCGCTCACCGAAGCCTTAGCCAGCTCCTTGCCCTGCGGCCGTTTGGCCACTTTAAGCTGTCCGCTACGAAGGTAAGGGAGGAAAAAGCCCTGCCTGTAACCGCAAAGGCTGTTCCACAGGCACTGGATACGCCGGGAAGAGAGATGCCTGTTGTATTCGGAGGTGTGAAGGGGGCTGGCAAAACCGTCGATTTGGATGTAGACATGGTGTCCTGCGGTAAGATCCTGCCGTAAGTAATCCATGAAATCCTGCAATTTGCGGTAGGCACCGGAAAGGGAATCCTCAAAAAAACGCCGGACCGCAACCACAGCATACACTGCGGCGGCATCCTCATAACCCTGTGCTGACTGCTTTTCATATCGTTGCTGCAACGCCAAATAGTCCTGCAATGTGCGTTGGTAGTCCAACAAAGTAGTGTCAGAAAGGGAACGGGGATCCGGTTCGTCATTATGGAAATACAAGGTCAGAGGCAGCAAGGATTTGGCTGAAACTGTGGCCGCGCTTTCCGCCCACAAGGTATCCCTGCGAACCACCCGTCTCTTCTTTTCTGGCAGGGAAAAGGCGTAAATGTCATTGCAGCAGGCTGCATCGCTTAAGGCGTAAGGGGAATGGCGGTTAGAGGAGAAAAAGCCATTCCCCTCCTTCTCCGTCAGTATAAAATAGAGGTCATTTGCAGGTGAATTAAATGGAGGCGGCAGATGACGCAACGGCTGTTTCCAAGCACTGAGGCCTCCCTCCGCCGCAAAAATATCATAGCCGCCCATACCCGCATAATGGTCGGAACTGAAATAGAGCGTATGAGTGGCAGAATGGTAGAAAGGGGTGATTTCATTTCCTTCGGAATTGATGACGGAACCGGCATTGGTCGCCTCACGGAACCTTCCATCGGTATCCTGCACGGCATACCAAATGTCCAAGCCGCCCCTACCTCCGGCCCTGTCAGAGACAAAATAAAGCACATCTCTTCCATTAATCTGACACACAAAAGGATGCGTGCTGACCGATTGCGGAAGATTCACCGGCTCATCCAAACGCCAGGCCTTTTGCCATTTCCCCTCTTTTTTTTCTGACACCCAAATCTCAGCAGCACCATCTGTCGCACCTTCCAACGGAGAACGGGTGAAATAGATACGGGTCTGTGCTGCGTTGAAACAAGCATTTGCATTGTGGTATTTAGGATGGTTCAACACACGCGGAAGCGGTTTCGGTTGTCCACCATTCCGCAAAGAATAACTGTAAATCTGCGACTGGTAATAATCCCCAATCCATTGCACAGCTCCATTCTGTGTCATATGGCGCATGGCGGAAAAATAGAGCAGCGAATCATCCGAAAGCCGCGCATTGAACTCCGAATAGCCCGAATTTACCGGCGGAGCCCATATCCTGCAATCCGCAGGACGCTTCAAATCCTCCACGGCCTGCTGACATCCCTCAATCTCAATCGGCACACGCCGCTTCAGGACAGCATCCCCCGACGGCATCTGGCCATAAAGCCGGAACTGCATAAGTGCGGAATCATATACAGCACGGTGTTTTTTCATAAGTGCAAGGTAGAAAAGGGCATCAGGATATTGCGTCCCGGCATTTTCCCAGACCATGGCATACGGTCGTTCCGCCTGCCGGTACTCATACAACCGTCGCAAGCAGTGCGCGTATGCAAAGCGGATTTCCATTCCAGGCTCGGCGGCAACCCGCAAGTAATCCTCGTAATAGGCGGCGGCTGTTGCAAAATCCCCTTTCCCCTCCCAATAGGCGGCCTGCTGCAAGTCGCTAACCTGCGCCTGTACCTGCAACATGCACAGACAGCTGCACATCCAAGTCCAAAATCCTTTCCGTTTCATTCTTAAAATATTGGACATGGCATTTTATAATAATGTTGGGAATATGGTCTTTTGTACAAATAGACAGCACTCAACTCAAAACCGCCCCTCCCATGGGAGGCTTTAGACAAGGCTGAGACATTGAAATCATAACTCATTTGCAGACGGAACTGTTTCCATTGCAGCCCAGTCACCAGATATATTGCATCGAGCACCCGGTAATCCAGCCCAAAGAAACAGCGTCTGCCATCCCCTCTGGGATCCACACGGTACAGATAGGAGGCCAGAAATCCGAACATAACCTCATTGTAGCGCTGCTGCCGGCTATAATAGAGTGCCGGTGTCAGGGAAAAGGTGGCGGCTATGGGAAAATGCAGCTGGAACTGTGCGGTGTATTTCATCGGAAGACGGATATTCGGATCTTTTAGCATGGACTGCGGCGGACGATTGAGGTGCCACAGGCTGAGACCGGCATCAAAAGCACAGAGGTTTGGTTTGTAAAACCAGCGCACCCCAACACCCAAATCAGGATAAAAGAAACTGGTTTGCGGATAAACCTCCCCTGACGGAATTTCCGGATTAAAAATTCCACCCTGGAACTGCTCGTCCGTAGTCAAATCCGACACATTGAACTGCCGTTGCGACAATCCGGCGGAAGCCCCTATGGAAAGAAAATGGTTATTTCTGTAATTCAATGATTTAGAATAAGAAAAATAGCCATACATCTGCCACGTGCGATACTTGGAGTCTCCGGCCTGATCACGGTCCACTGACAAACCGGCTCCGAAAATATCCTGGTAAACCTTACGTTTCCAGACAGGTGCTTCCACCCATACCCCATTGGTCTGATATGGTTTGGTCACCGAAATCCACTGGGTTCTGCTGTAAAGTCCCGCCCTGATCTGACCTTCAATAAGTCCGGTAGTGGCCGGATTGATACGCATCGCATTCATCCAGAATTGGGAACAATGCAAATCCTGCGCCTCCGCCATCCGGAAGAAGAGCCCTAAAAACAGGCACAACCAGGCACGTTCACATTTCAGGATCCGCATCTTTACATTAAATTAATATAATCGCTCCACATAATAATTTGCAAAAATAGGCAAAAAATCAATGCAGATATAAGATTTTTGACGATATTTGCATTTTGAAAAGAAACGAACCGCTTAAAGCAAAGAAAATGGACAATAACTTCAAAATCCGCATCGACCAAATCATTCAGGATCTTGGAAAAATCAACGACCTGAACATCAAAGTGGACATATTGAACTACATGGAACAGCAATCCGCCTACCTGCTGTGGCAGCTGGAAGAGGAACAGCGAATTGACGAAAACATGAAAAGTTTTTAAAAGTCCTCTTTCAATTCCGATCATTACCACTGTCAGCGGATGGCAATGGTAACCACCTTTTTCAGCCTTTTCACCTTGCCGGACAATGTCCAATATTCCAACAAGAGCAGATAATATCCTGGCGGAGCGGGCAGACGGTTCTCCATAAGGCCGTCCCAAGCAACCATCCCATCCCGTTCCAACAGCACATTGTTCAGCAGCTGGCGGAGACGGACGCCCTGTGCGTTAAATACCCAGAGACTGCCACGACAATCCGCTTCCGGCATTGAATAATGGATTTTCAACAAATCCTGATAGCCATCCCCGTCCGGAGAAAAAAGGGTTGATTCCACCCAGAGTTCCTCCTCGCTGGTATTTTCACACTCCTCGAAACAGGAATTAGGTTGCCCCGGCGTTGCAAAACCGGCTGAAGCCGACGCCGAATGCCAATGGGAGGCATCTTGGGTGCGCAAATCAGGATACACCTTTTCCAAGCTTACCCCCTCCAAGGAGCGTAACATGGGATAATGCAGGCTTTCATCATAGGAGAAATCGTCAATAACCGCCCCCTTGCTCAGCAGCAGCACCCTACCCGAAGAGTTGGAATAGGCTGGAAATGAGGTCATTTCCCATGCGTTATTCTCCTGAACACCTTGGTAATAGGCGCTTATAGCCGCCAAATCTGCTGAAAGGCAGCAATACTTTCCCGGAAAAAGCTGGTAACCTTCCGGAGCAACCCGTTTTCCACTGTCCACGCTTCCGTTGCTTTTGAGTGTGGAAATACGTAAGTCCTTTAAATCCAAAATTTTGTCGGATCGATTGTAAATTTCCACAAAATCACTTCCACCACTGTAGGGATGGGTCAGCAGCTCATTAATAACAATGTCAAAAGAATCAATATTTTCTGCCCGACCGAAAAAGGCACTGTTATTTTTCCCAACCCTATTTCCAACACAGTCACAAAGCGAGCTGTCAACCTTGAGTTCATAAACCGTCCCGTATTGCAGAGGTACTGAAAGACGTAGTCTGACTGACCGCCAGTCCGCCGCCACCTCGCAGAGGCTGTCCACCGCTTGGGCTTCGCCCAAGCGGTAGGCCGCGTGTGCGGCCAATGAGACAGGCAACATCGGCTCCGAAAAGAAAAGCCGCAAATGCAGGCTATCCTCATTCACCACCCGCCGC
>CAJOQK010000142.1 GCA_905236885.1 uncultured Bacteroidales bacterium | reverse complement strand
TAATGTTGGATAAACCAAGCTGCGTTTCGGCAATTTGAGCAAGCTCAATTGCGCTCAACTTGCATTGGTTTTGTCGTATGAAAGGTAGAAGAAAATTTACAGCGGAGTTCAAGGCTAAAACTGCGTGTTTTCGAATATTTATGCAAAAGTACAACTTTTATCGCTTCAAAATGGATGGAGCTGTATTTTTTTTTCGCATTTTTGCAACAACTGGATTCCATTACCCCGCAGGAGCGTGCGGCGTTTGACTTGAATTTCTTGAATTTAAGATAGACTCACATTTTCATCTGCACCAGTTCCGTTGCAGCCAGCTCCATTCTGGAGAAGGCGAAAAATCAGACTGTACCTGTGACAAAATTCTGGTAATTGTCAGGATTGACCACCGTGTAAGTGTGTTCAGGGTAGTTCTTGGCAAATGTTTCTGTCAGCTTTGGATGTCTGGTCCGGCTCCATTTGAACTCGTAAGTGTGCAGCACTCCATCAACGTCCTCTACATAATCAACCTCCTGCTGCTGTTGGGTGCGCCAAAAGTAGCTTTTCCCGTAAAACTGGTGGCAGGCGTTATGTTTCCAGCGTTCAACTATCAGGTAATTCTCCCACAATGCACCTGCATCCTGCCGGAGTCCGACAGGTTTGAAATCGCCCAGCACCGCATTGCGGATTCCATTGTCCCAAAAGTATATTTTCCGGCTTTTCTTCAATTCATTGCGAAGATATCGGCTGAAGGAGCGCAAATGAAAGACAATGAATGATTTCTCCATCAGATCAATATATCGCTGCACCGTTTGGGAGTTGATGCCGATGAGTTTGCCCAGTTCATTGAATGAAACCTCACTTCCCACCTGCATGGCCAAAGCTTGCAGCAGTTGTTCGATGATTTCCGGTTTGCGCACATCCTGAAAGGAAAAAATGTCCTTATAAAGGTAGCTTCCGGCAAGATTGGTTAAAACCTCACGTTCTTCACCCTCAAGGTTGACCACTTCGGGATAGGAGCCATATACTATTCGTCGCTCCAGCAGCCGCTGCTCCATCTCTTTTCCATGATAATCAAACAATTCCTCTGCGGAGAGCGGAAACAGGTTGTATTCGTATTTTCTACCAGTCAGCGGCTCGTTGATGGAATTGGAAAGTTCCAAAGCGGATGAACCAGTGACCACAATCTGCTTTTCCGGAAAATTATCCACTAAAAGTTTTAATGTAAGACCGATATTGTGTATACGCTGTGCCTCGTCAATCAGAATGAGTGCGGCTCCAGAGGTCTCGGCGTTCAGTTGTGTGGAAGTGACATCGGTCAGTTTTTTCCGAACATCCGGTTCATCGCAGTTCCAGTAAAGCGTTTTCCTGTCCGTATCGTTCATCAGCATTCGTAGCAGTGTGGTCTTTCCCACTTGTCTCGGCCCTGTCAGCACAATGATCTTTCCGCTTGATAACCGTCTTTTTATCAATTGCTTAATGTTGCGTTCAATCATATATATTATATTTTTTTTTCAAGTGCAAAAATACAATTTTTTACAATATAATGGAAAATTATTATAATAATTTTTTATTATAACATAAAAAACTTATATTCATCCCATGTAATTCCTCCGCTACGGGCAGTTCCTTCCGGAAGAAGTTTCCTTAAAATTGTAGCAGAAATTCTTCGGCGGTCATAAAAGGCATTGGACGGAACCCGTAAAAACATGTTTGTTATTTGTGACAATCACATCAAATCCGGCAGCTTTGGCGCATTGGTATATTTGCATATATGAAACAGATGATCTGCAAGGTGATCGGCATGTCTGAAAAATGTTGTGGAAAGCCATGTGTGTATATCGGAAAATGCTATCTTTGCAAACTGTAAAAATTAGTGTTCACATGTGGCCCTGTTTGAGGTGGAGAGTGATAAAATGTTAATATGGAAGGGGAACTGATTTCGTTGTTTGTGGCTGTTGCCTGGACTGCCACTGCGCTTTTTGCGGAGGTTGGTTCCAAGAGGATGGGTTCGCTTACGTTTAATACGATGCGGATGGTTCTCTCATTGCTCTTTTTAACTGCCACGCTATGGTTGATTATGGGAGTTCCCTATCCGCGTTTTGCCGACGGTGCCACATGGGGCTGGATGCTGCTTTCCGGCTTTGTGGGATACGTGCTTGGCGACTATTGTCTGATGAAGGGCTATATTCTTATCGGTTCTCGCTTCGGACAACTTTTTATGACCCTTTCAGCACCCACAGCTGCCATCATCGCAAGGCTCTTTCTTGGGGAGAAAATGCATCCTTTGGATCTCCTCGGCATGTTTATTACACTTGGCGGTATCGCCATGTCTATCCTTTCTAAAAATGAAACCTCCGCTTCCGGCCGGAAGGTGCGGCTTAAACTGCCGATAAAAGGCATCTTTTTTGCCTCAATGGCAGGAATTGGACAGGGAGCAGGTTTGGTAATCAGCAAAATAGGTCTTTTTCATTATGAACAATCAGCAAGTGCGGCGGGTATGGTTTCCGGATTTGATATTCCTGATGGAGCATTGTTGTCTGTTCCCATCTGCTTCAGTATTCCTTTTGCTGCCACATTGATTCGTACATACATAGGGTTGTCGGGCTTTTTCTTGGCACTGATGCTATTTGGTGACCATGGTCTTTCCCAACTGCACCGTGCAGTCTGTGACCGTAAGGCCATGTGGAGTGCGCTGGGCTCCACCATTCTTGGCCCGTTTGTCGGAGTAAGTGCCTCCATGTTTGCAGTGACACTCACGTCAGCCGGCATAGCTCAAACCATTTTTGCCCTTACGCCCATTCTCATCATTGCACCTGCAGCTCTGTTTTTCCACCAGCGGGTAACTGTTCGTGAAGTGATCGGAGCGGTTATTAGCGTGTTGGGTGTGTCACTCTTTTTTATCAGATGATTTGTATGATGGTCACCAGAGATTATTAAAAACACACTTTTCTGATTTTTTTTTGCAATGGTCATGCAATATTTGTTGCGGTGTGGCGTTATCATTAAATGTCTGAAAAGAAGATAATGATGAATCAGGCAAAGATAAAATTGTATATTCCAAAAAAGGATTAACATGGTAACATATAGTTCGGATGTTGAAGCGGTACGCGCTTTTACGGAAAAATATGAACAACTGAAAAAAGAGGTTGGCAGGGTCATTGTCGGACAGGATGAGGTGCTGAAGAACATCCTGATCACCATTTTCAGCCGGGGGCATGTGCTGCTTATAGGTGTGCCCGGGCTGGCGAAAACACTGATGATCACCACTATTGCCAAATCTTTGGGATTGTCCTACAACCGCATCCAGTTTACGCCCGATTTGATGCCTTCGGACATCATGGGAACGGAGATTCTGGACGAGAACCGCAATTTCAAGTTTGTGCAGGGACCCATTTTCTCCAATATTGTGCTGGCGGACGAAATCAACCGTACCCCGCCTAAAACCCAGTCCGCGCTGTTGGAGGCGATGCAGGAGCGGAGCGTCTCAATTGCGGGTCAGACCCGAAAGCTGCCGGAGCCTTTCTTTGTGCTGGCCACCCAAAACCCGATTGAGCAGGAGGGAACCTATCCGCTGCCGGAGGCTCAGCTGGACCGTTTCATGTTCAATATTTTTCTGGACTATCCCTCGTTCGACGAGGAGGTGAATATTGTGAAGGCCACCATTGGCGGCGAGGTGTATGAGCCGAAACAGGTGATTGATTTGGAGGAGATTCTCTATTTCCAGCGGCTGTTGCAGAAAATTCCTGTGGCGGACAATGTATACCAGTATGCTGTGCGTTTGTCGGTGATGACCCGTCCGGGAACCCCATCCGCCCACCCGTGGGCCAACCAGTACCTTTCATGGGGCGCGGGGCCTCGTTCCTCCCAAAATCTGATTGTTGCGGCCAAATGCCACGCTGTGCTGTCGGGCAAGCTCTCCCCTGACATAGAGGATGTGAAGGCGGTTGCCTGCCTTGTGATGCGCCACCGTATGGTGAAGAATTATCGTGCCGAGGCGGAAAACATTTCCATTGAGGCCATTGTGGATGAATTTTTGAAGGCGAAATGAGACGTGGCGGATTTGGTCTGGAATGGTAATGGACATTTGAGCTGATGGAAGGAGCCCCCACTTGGTTCACAAGGAGAATTTCCAACGGGAAAAAGGAGATTTATGACCCGGTTCGCCGCCGTTTTGTGAGGGAGACACCGGAAGAGCTGGTGCGGCAGGCCTACCTCTGTTATTTGGTTGAAAAGCTGCATTTCCCAAAAATTTGCCTCTCTGTTGAGAAAAAGGTGACCTACAATACCTTGACACGTCGTTATGACATTGTGGCCTACAGTCGCGACGCACACGCGCTACTGCTGGTGGAGTGCAAGTCGGAGCAGGTAGAGCTGTCCGGTGACACGCTCTATCAGGCCGCCATGTACAATCATGAGCTGCAGGCCGATTACGTGGTGCTGTTCAACGGTAAGCGGCAGGTGGTCTGCCAAAACGTGAGGGAAGGCTACAGTTTGATAGAAAACCTTCCGGACTATAAAGAGATTGTGGCAGCAGGAAAATGATATTTGGGGAATTTTAAAAATTACTTTGCGAACAATTTTGTTTTGGCCGGATGGTGGAAAATGACTATGCAAAAACATGGCATAGTCGTGTGTGATTTTTTGCTGAAAAGCCGCAACTGAAAATTTTTATCTGTCACCGTGGAATCCGTGTTGGGATTTTATGTAATTTTGTAATTTATTTTTAGCAAAAACAGGTACCAATGATTTTTTGTGAAAAGATAGTGCTTGACGATGTTATCCGTGTGTTGGATTCGAAAGAGCCGGTGGCAGTGGATTCGGAATGGATGCGGAAAGTGCAGGATTGTTATGATTTTTTGAAAAACTTTTCCTCCAACAAGGTCATTTACGGCATCAACACCGGTTTCGGCCCGATGGCGCAATGGCGCGTGGACGACCAGTACCTTACCGATTTGCAGTACAATATCATCCGCAGTCATGCATGCGGAGCCGGAAAACCATTGGAGGACAAATATGTGAAGGCAGCCATGATAGCCCGTTTGGGAACGGTGCTGCAATGCCGTTCCGGTGTGCATCCGGAAGTGGTGGAGCTGTTGCTGGCTTTCATCAACCACGATATTATCCCCTTTATTCCGGAACACGGCAGTGTGGGTGCGAGCGGCGATTTGGTGCAGCTTGCACATCTGGCCCTCTGTCTGATAGGTGAGGGGAAAGTGCATTACCAGGGGCAGTGGCGTGCCACGGCGGAGGTGATGGGGCAGTTGGGGCTGAAACCGCTGAAAATGCACATCCGCGAGGGACTTTCCATAACCAACGGCACCTCTGTCATGACCGGCATCAGCGTTGTGAACCAGAGGGATGCCGAAAATCTGCTGGACTGGGCCACCTTGGCTTCGGTTTGGATGAACGAGATCGCCTCCTCCTTTGACGATTTGATGGCCAAAGAGGAGAATGAGTGCCGCCGCCATGCCGGACAGCAGGAGATTGCCCGCAGAATGCGCGCCCTGTCGGAAGGGAGCCGCTGCCTGCAGAAAAGGGAGCATGCGTTGTACGATAACGGCCATGAAAAGGAAAAGGTGTTCGAGCATAAGGTTCAGCCATATTATTCGTTGCGCTGCGTGCCGCAGATTCTCGGACCGGTTTGTGAAACTTTACAGAACGCCCGCAGGGTGTTGGAGGAGGAGCTGAATTCCGCCTGCGACAACCCCATTGTGGATCCGGAAAGCCGGAACATTTACCATGGTGGCAATTTCCATGGGGACTACATTTCGCTGGAGGCCGACAAAGTGAAGATTGCCATGACCCGTTTGGCCATGACCGCCGAACGCCAGCTGAACTACCTGATGCATGACCGCATCAACGGCATCTTGCCGCCCTTCCTCAATTTGGGTGTGCTTGGGTTGAACTACGGCATGCAGGCCTGCCAGTTTACGGCCACTTCCACCACGGCGGAGTGTCAGACACTTTCCATGCCAAACTATGTACACAGTATACCGAACAATAATGACAACCAGGATATTGTGAGCATGGGAACCAATTCCGCACTGCTTTGCAAAAGGGTCATTGACAACGCTTTCCAGGTGATGTCGGTACATTTTGTTGCGTTGACGCAAGCTACTGACTATTTGAAAATTGCGGATAAATTAGCTTCCACTTCCCGTGCCGTTTACGACAGGGTGAGGGCGATAGTGCCTCTGTTTGTTGAGGACACTCCTTTTTACGAGGAAATCGCTTCTGTGGAGAATTATTTGAGAACACAACCGTTAAATTTGGAATAAAGATGGAATATGCTTTGGTGACAGGCGCTTCGCGCGGAATAGGAAAGGCGGTGGCCTTGCGGTTGGCAAGGGAAGGGTTCCCGGTGCTGGTAAATTACCGCAGCCGTCAGGCGGATGCGGAGGAGGTGCTTCGTCAGATAGAGGCGGAGGGAGGTAAAGCGGAACTGCTGCCTTTCGACCTTGCCGATCCAAAGGCGGTTGAAGTTGCACTTGCGCAATGGGAAGGGGTACATCCTGATGATTATGTCTCCGTGCTGGTGAACAATGCGGGCATACGCTCCGACAGCCTGATGATTTTCATGAATGATGAGCAGTGGCACAGTGTGACAGATGTGACCTTGAACGGTTTTTTCTATGTGACACGCCGGTTGCTCAAAGAGATGCTTACACACCGCAACGGGCGCATAATCAATATTTCTTCGCTTTCAGGGCTGAAGGGTTTGCCCGGTCAGGCCAACTATTCGGCGGCCAAGGCTGCGCTGATTGGGGCAACCAAGGCGCTGGCGCAGGAGGTGGCGGCCCGCAAGGTGACGGTCAATGCGGTTGCTCCCGGTTTCATTGCAACTGACATGACCAAAGATTTGGACGAGGCTGAGCTGAAGAAACTTATTCCGGCAGGCCGTTTCGGCAAACCAGAGGAGGTGGCCTCGCTGGTCGCTTTCCTGGCTTCCAAGGAGTCGGCCTACATCACCGGTCAGGTGATTTCCATCAACGGGGGGCTTTACACTTAGAAATGATTGAAAGTTGAATTTAAAAATACAATAAAGATGAAAAGAATTATTTTACTTGCCGCGTTATTTTGCGGAATGACAGCTTTCGCACAACAGGAAAGCGTGCGTGTGCCAAGTGGTTACCAGGGATTTCTGGAGGAAGGGAATTGCTGGCATTTTACCAGTGACTTGTCCTCAACCATTTCACTTTCCACCACCCACGGATTTTATTTCAACGGGAACATGTATGTTGGTATCGGAGCAGGTTGGGAACACAATGCCGAATACAGTATGGTTCCATTTTATGCTGCTGTGCGTTATTTGTTTACGAATCAGAAAGCGGTAAGTCCCGTTGTGGGTGTCAGGGTAGGTTCCTATGCCTCTTCCGATGGTGGCGGATATGCCGACCTCTCGGTGGGTGTCCGTTTCGCCTCCAAAAGGGATTTTGCGGTGAATATGGCGGTTGCAGTCTCCTATTTTGATGAGTTGGAATACGATGTGCGGGACTGGTACACGGATGCTGCAGGACATCAGGTTACCCGTTGGACCACCAAGAAAGTCAACCCCTCAGGCATTTCGCTGAGAATAGGTATCGAATGGTAACTGACAGAAATAGTGAAATGTTGCCGGATATGAAACGAAGGGTTGTTGTGACCGGCATGGGAATATGGTCCTGTTTGGGGAGCTCTTTGGATGCGGTTTGCGACTCGTTGCGGGCCGGAAGGTCGGGTATCGGCATTGATCCGGACCGGACCGCATACGGCTATCACTCCCCACTGACTGGTATTGTGGAGAAGCCACAGCTGAAAGGTTTGCTGGACAGAAAATTGCGCATGTATCTGGCCGAAGAGGGCGAATATGCCTACATGTCCACGCATGAGGCGTTAAGGCAGGCCGGTATAGATGAACAGTATTTGGCTGAAAACGAGGTTGGTGTACTGTTTGGAAATGACTCCTCCGCCAAGGCTGTCATTGAATCCCATGAGGTGGCTGTCGAAAAACATGACACCACCATGATGGGTTCCGCCGCCATTTTCCAGTCCATGAACTCCACTGTCACCATGAACCTCTCCACCATTTTCCGGCTGAAGGGCATCAACCTTACAGTCAGTGCGGCCTGTGCCAGCGGTTCCCATGCTATCGGATTGGGTGCCATGCTGATACGCAACGGCTTACAGGATGTGGTGATTTGTGGCGGCGCCCAGGAGACCAATTACCTCTCCATGGGCAGTTTTGACGGCATCAACGCCTTTTCGCTCCGCACGGATGAGCCGGCAAAGGCCTCCCGCCCGTTCGACAAAAACAGGGACGGCCTGGTGCCGAGTGGCGGTGCGGCCACGCTGGTGTTGGAGGATTACGGGCATGCGGTGGCGCGTGGGGCGCATATTTTCGCCGAAATTGCCGGTTACGGTTTTTCCTCCAACGGGGAACCGCACATTTCCCAGCCCAGCGAGGAGGGCTGTATGCGCGCCATGCAAAGGGCGATGGATGATGCTGGCGTGAAAGCGGAAGCCATTGACTATGTGAACGCACATGCCACTTCCACCCCTCAGGGCGACATGTTTGAGGCGATGGCGTTGTCCCGTCTGTTCGCCGCTTTGCGGACCCCGATTTCCTCCACCAAGTCCATGACCGGGCATGAGTGCTGGATGGCGGGCGCCAGCGAGGCGGTCTATTGCATTCTGATGATGAAAAATGGTTTCATCGCTCCCAACATCAATTTTGAGGAGGGTGACGAATATTCGGCAAAATTGAACATTGTGCCGGAAACTGTGGAAAAAGAACTCAATGTGGTGCTTTCCAACTCGTTCGGTTTCGGAGGCACCAACAGTGCCTTGGTGATTAAAAAAACAGTATAGCATGTATTTGGATCCGGAATTACAAAAAAAATATGGCAAGGAGCATCTTTCAGCGTTGGAGGCCCAACGCAGGGCGGAATTTATCGCCTGGGGGCCTGTGGTGTTCCAGGCCAGCCGCCTGATGCTGAAATTCGGCATTTTGCAGATGATAGCGGAGAGCAGTGAGGGAATGACGCAGGCTGAGATTGTGGAAAAGAGCCGGTTGTCCCCTTATGCGGTCAAAGTGTTGGTCGAGGCCTCTTTGTGTATCGGCACCGTTTTGCTGGATACGGAAACTGAACGCTTCCGGCTCTCCAAAACCGGATGGTTTCTGCTGAATGACAGGCCGACGCGGATCAACATTGATTTCAATCATGACGTGAATTATGAAGGCTGGTTCCATCTGGAGGAGTCGCTTCTGAACGGAAAGCCGGAGGGGCTCCGTCATTTTGGGGACTGGCCCACCATCTATGAGGGGCTCTCTTCGTTGCCCTCGCAGGTGCAGCAGAGCTGGTTCGGGTTTGACCATTTTTACTCGGACGAGTCGTTTGACCAGGCGTTGGAAATCGTCTTCTCCGCCCATCCCCGCACCCTGCTGGATGTGGGAGGGAACACCGGACGCTGGGCGTTGCGTTGTGTGGATTACGACAAAACAGTGGAGGTCACAATCATGGACCTGCCCCAGCAGCTGGAGCTGATGAGGCAGTTTGTAAAGGGTAAGCCCGGTTTTGAGCGTATCGGTTCGTTTGGCGCCAATCTGCTGGATGATTCGCAGCCTTTTCCTTCTGAGAGGCATTACGATGCCATTTGGATGAGCCAGTTTCTGGACTGCTTTGCGGAAAAGGAGATAGTGAGTATCCTGCGCCGCGCGGCAGCGGTCATGGATGCGGGGAGCCGTTTGTATATAATGGAGACCTTTTGGGACAGACAGCGCTTTGACGCGGCAGCATTTTGCCTGACAATGACCAGTTTGTATTTTACAGCCATGGCCAATGGAAACAGTAAGATGTACCATTCGGAGGATATGGAAAAATTGGTTCGTGAGGCTGGGCTGCAAGTGGAGGTTGTCCACGACGGACTGGGTCAGGGGCATAGTATTATGGTGTGTAAAAAGATGTAGCTGGAGACAGGATATAGAAGTCAGAAGATGGAAGTGAAAATAGTGTCGGATGAAGTGAGACTATGAAAAAACATTGCATAATCGATGAAATATCTAAAGATTAAAGAAAAGGATTTATATTGTAGAATTGTATGGAAAGAGAGGAAATAGTCAGGAAGATCAAGGAGTTTATGATAGAGGATCTGGAGATAGATGAGGAGAAGATAACCGATAATGCGCTGCTGAAGGAGGATATCGGGATTGACAGTCTTGATTTTATTGATATTGTGGTTATTGTAGAAAAGAAATTCGGTTTCAAGATCAAGCCTGAGGAGATGAAGCCGGTGAAGACTTTTGTCCAGTTTGTGGACTATATCGAAAAGAAAATTGCCTGAGGGTTCATGACAGGTGGTTTGGAACATTCCCAATGGTCGGGCAAGACCGACGGGCTGCCGTGGATGCAGAAGTCCCTGGTGGTCATGCTCCGTTTTCTGCCCATGTGGCTGCTGTATGGGATTATGGCGCTGGTTCTGCCCTTTTACATGATTTTTGGAAAGGGGTTCCGCGCCACTTTCGTTTATTATAGAAATGCCTTCCATTCAGGTTGTTTCAAATCCTGCCTGTATGTCTATAAAAATTATTTCCAGTTCGGTCAGGTGGTGCTGGACCGTTTTGCCTATTATGCCGGAAAAAAGTTCCGTATCACTGTGGACGGGATGGAGCTGTTCCGGGAAATGGAGAGGAGGCCGGAGGGTTTTGTCACTTTCAGCGCGCATGTCGGTAACTATGAAATGGCCGGCTACGCCTTGGCTACAGAATTGAAGACAATGAACGCCCTGGTGTATGCCCAGGAGAGTGAGGTGGTTATGAATAACCGGAAGTCGCAGTTTGATTCGCATCGCATCCGGATGGTGCCGGTCGCTCCGGACATGTCGCATCTGTTTGCGCTGAATGCGGCTTTGGATGAGGGGAATATTGTGAGTGTTCCGGTGGACCGCATCTACGGTTCCCAAAAATGTGCTGAAATCCCTTTTTTTGGCAGGATGGCAAAGTTTCCTCTGGGAGGTTTTGCGTTAGCCGCCCAAAAGGGGGTTGATGCCCTGTCAATTTTTGTCATGAAGGAGTCTTATTGCGCCTATCATGTTTATGTGCAGCCTGTCGGGTATGACAAGGCGGCTCCACGGCAGGAGAGGGCAATGCAGTTGGGACGGAATTATGTGGCCCAATTGGAGCGGATTTTGAAAATTTATCCGACACAGTGGTATAATTATTTTGATTTATGGGTGTGAGCCGGAAAATAGGGTCGTATAGCGTGGAGTCGTTGCTGCCGCAGCGTCCTCCCTTTGTCATGATAGATGAGATGATTGCATGTGAGGGGGACACCGCATCCTCCCAGTTGCAGGTAAGGGAGGGAAATCTGTTTGTGGAAAATGGCAGGCTGTCGGCGGCGGGAATTATGGAATGCATAGCCCAAACCTGTGCCGCACGAATCGGTTTCCTCACATTGGAGGGGGGCGGCTCCGTGAAAATAGGGGTCATCGGCTCTGTCAGCAATCTGAACATTGTCCGGACCCCGCGTGTGGGGGAATGCGTCCGGATATCTGTCACGATTATGGAGGAAATTTTCCAAATCACTCTGATAGACGCTTGTGTGACAGTAGGTGACGAGGTGATTGCAAATGCCCGGATGAAGATTGCTTTAACGGAAAAGGAGGGGAAAAACTGATGCAGGAGGAAAAAATTTTGTCGGCGCGAAAACAGCTTGCCATCCGTTTCGGTGAGGTGGATTCAATGCACGTGGTGTGGCATGGCAACTATGCGAAGTATTTTGAGGATGCCAGGGAGGCGTTCGGAATGAAGTATGGCTTGGATTATCTGACCATTTACGGCAACGGCTATTTCGCACCTTTGGTGGAGCTGACTTTCAAGTACAAGCGGCCCTTGCGCTATGGGGACAGGGCTGAGATACGCATATATTACCGTCCCACTGAGGCGGCCAAGCTGGTGTTTGACTATGAAATCATTGACTTGGAGAGCAATGAGGTGATGATGACCGGCCATTCTGTGCAGGTGTTCATGGAAAAGGAGACTTTTCAGATGGTGTGGGGCAATCCCGATTTTTTTGAAGAGTGGAAGAAAAAGTGGGGGATAATGCCATGATAGTCAAGTTGTCGGATAGTATTGTCTCCCCGTTGGGAAATGGTACGGAGGCCAATTATTTGGCGGTAAAGGAGGGTCGGAGCGGTTTGAGGCGCTACACAAGTGACATGAGGCACTATGCAGGCGATCCGGTGCATTGTTCAAACGGTTCGGAACATGCTGCAGATGCTTTGGAAAATGGTGCCGGTAATTCCCTTCACTATGCAAAACCATGGCATAGTCTCGAACCTTTTGTGGCTTCGCTCTTTGACAGTGAGACCTTAGCGGAGGAGATGCGGGCGTTGCAGCTTGAAGCCTATACGCCATTTGAGCAGGTGCTGATTGCCTCCATTCGCGGGGCGTTGGAAAAGTTGTGCCATAATGCCGCACATGATGGGGCCGCACGGAGAGATGCGGTGCGGAATGAGGCCCGGACAACGGAAGATGTTCCTTTTGATGCCTCCTCCCCGAAAGTGGTGTTTGTTTTCTCAACCACCAAAGGCAATGTATATCTGTTAGATGAAAATGTTTCCGGCTTTTCCAAGGAGCGGGTGCTGCTTGGGGTTGCGGCGCGGAAGGTTTGTGATTATTTCGGCAATCCGAATCCGCCCGTGGTTGTCTCAAATGCCTGTATTTCGGGCTTGTGCGCCCAAATTGAGGCTATGCGGCTGCTGGAGGGCGGTTATTATGACTATGCGGTGGTGGCAGGAGCTGATATGCAGTCCCCGTTCATTGTTTCGGGATTCCAGTCCTTCAAGGCCTTGTCGGACGAACCCTGCCGTCCGTTCGATGCGGAGCGAAAAGGGTTGAATTTGGGCGAGGCGGCGGCCTGTATCATCTATGCGCGGCGTGACAAGGCGCAGCCGGAGGAGTGGGTCGCCTGCCGTGGTGCCATCCGCAACGATGCCAACCATATTTCCGGACCTTCACGGGAAGGGGAGGGCAGCTACCGTGCTTTGAAGGCTGTGCTGGCTGGGTTTGACACCGGAAGGCTGGCTTTTGTCAATGCGCACGGAACAGCCACCGCCTACAACGATGAGATGGAATCCATTGCCGTCACCCGTGCCGGATTGGCGGAGGTGCCGGTCAATGGTTTGAAGGGGCATTTCGGCCATACCATGGGTGCGGCCGGTGTGCTGGAAAGCATTCTCTCCATGCGGGCGTTGGATGACCATTGCATATTGGGGACCAAGGGTTTTGCCCATTGCGGCGTGAGCCGTCCGTTACGGTTGGACGCACAGCACCAACCAACGGAAAAACGGGCGTTTGTGAAACTGCTGTCAGGTTTTGGAGGCTGCAACGCCGCACTGCTTTTTGCGAAAGGAGGGGAGTCATGCTGCTGAAACATCATGTCTGTTTGTCCCCGAAATCCGTCAGTGTGGACGGTGAGCTGCTGGAAGTGGCTGTGAGCATGAATGCTCCTGAGTCCATATCTGAAGCAGGTCGGGAGGCTGTTCCGACTGCGTCGCCGAATACTGGAGCAAATTCGGCCCAAGAGATGCTGCATGCATTATACCGCCAGTATGTCAAGGACTACCCCAAATTTTTCAAGATGGATCTGCTGGGCAAATTGGGTTTTGTCGCTTCGGAACTGCTGCTGCAGCGCGAGGGGGCTCCCCGTTTTGTGCCATGTGAGGAGAGGACGGTGATTTGTTTCAACCGTTCCGCCTCGTTGGTGGCGGACAGCCGTTTTCAGGAGACCATCCAGCATGCTGACAGCTATTATCCAAGTCCCGCTCTGTTTGTATATACCCTGCCCAACATTGTGACCGGTGAAATTGCCATCCGGAACAAATATTAT
>CAJOQK010000141.1 GCA_905236885.1 uncultured Bacteroidales bacterium | reverse complement strand
TTTTGCGGGCAAGAATCAAGGAACAGTATCTGAACGATCCGCTGACAGCCATGGACTTGTACCAGAAGCTGCTGAAAGAGCATCCCGACAGCCTGCATGCCTCGGCGGCACGCAAACAATATAAGGAATTGAGAACCAAAACCGGACTTACACCCGGCATTAACTGACAACAATATGGACAGCATACTCATTATCATAGGAATTGTAGCCCTGATTGCAGGAATCATCGGCTGTGTCGCACCGGTCATACCGGGCCCGCCCATCGCCTACATCGCACTGATACTTTTGCAATGCACGGACAAGCATCCCTTTTCCACCGGCTTCATGATCTGTTTTTTTGTGATTGTGGCCGCAGTCACCGTTCTTGACTACCTGATTCCCACATGGGGGACACGCAAGTTCGGCGGCAGCAAATACGGCTCCGTCGGATGCCTGCTGGGCACTTTCGCCGGACTGTTCCTGATGCCGTGGGGAATCATTGTCATGCCCTTTGTCGGGGCGTTTGTCGGGGAGATGATCTACCAGGCAGACTCAGGCAAGGCCTTGAAAGCCGCCACCGGCGCACTGTTGGGATTTTTGGGAGGAGTTTTCTGCAAAATATTGGTCTGTATTGCAATCACGGTTGCCTTTGTGTGGGGAGTGTGGTGATGTGATGACTATGACTGTTGATTATGACATCTGATTAAGGGTTTAAGAGGTTTAAGAGGTTTAAGAATTTAAGGGTTAATAATTAAATATTATTGGTCATTGTTTAAAATAATGTAGGGCCGTCGCGTGCGGCGGCCACCTATGCAAAAAAAAATCATTTTCATCGTCATTAGTCATAGTTTAAAAGTTTAAGAGTTTAAGGGTTTAAAATGTTTAAAAAATTAACATATGCTTTTTATTAAAAACATTAAAGAATTAATTCAAGTAGAGGATAAAAAAAATAACTTTAGGGCTGGTGCAAAAATGCAGGAGCTGAAGCGGATTCCCAACGCATGGCTGCTGATTGAAGGGGAGAAAATCAAGGATTTCGGTCCTATGGAAAGTCTGCCAGCCGACCTTCCTTCCGGACTTAAAGAGTGTGAAACCATTGACGCAAGCGGCAAGATGGTCTTCCCCTGTTTCTGCGACTCTCACACCCATATTATCTACAGCGGAAGCCGCGAAATCGAATACATTGACAAAATCAAGGGTCTCTCCTACGAGGAGATAGCCAAACGGGGCGGCGGCATCCTCAACTCCTGCCTCCGGCTGCGTCAGGATTCGGAAGAGGCTTTGTACGAAGCCGCCTACGAACGGCTGGAGGAGATGAAAAGCTTTGGAACCGGAGCCGTGGAAATCAAAAGCGGCTACGGTCTGGACACGGAAAACGAGCTCAAAATGCTGCGGGTCATCCGCCGTTTGAAGGAGACCTCGCCGCTCACCATCAAAGCCACATTTTTGGGCGCTCACGCCGTGCCTGCCGAATACAAAGGGCGGCAGTCGGAATATGTGGACCTGATCATCAACGAAATGATTCCGATGGTGGCCAATGAGAATCTGGCCGATTTCATTGACGTGTTCTGCGACAAAGGCTTTTTCACCGTGGAAGAGACCGAACGCATGCTGATGGCCGGCATCAAATACGGGCTGCGCCCCAAGATTCATGCCAACGAGCTGGACTATTCCGGAGGCATCCAAGTGGGAGTCAAATACAATGCTCTCTCTGTGGACCATCTGGAATACACCGGTGAGAGGGAAATCGCCGCGCTCAAAGCCTCGGAAACCATGCCCACCATCCTGCCGGGAGCCGCCTTCTTCCTTAACATGGTGCATGCGCCCGCCCGCGACATGATCAGAGCCGGACTGCCTGTAGCGATGGCCTCGGATTTCAACCCCGGCTCCTCCCCTTCGGGCAACATGCAGCTGGTACTCTCCATGGCCTGCGTCAATTACAGGCTCACACCGGAAGAGGCCATCAACGCCACCACACTGAACAGCGCCTACGCCATGGATTGCGAAAAGGAACTGGGCACAATCGCCAAAGGCAAAAGGGCAAACCTGTACATCACCAAGCCGATACCCACCTTTGAATTCATGCCATATGCCTACGGAAGCAACAAGGTTGAAACTGTCATACTGAATGGAAAAGTACAATAAGCTGCTACTCTCCATCGGAGGAAACCTGGAAAACAGCCAACAAAAATTCGATCAGCTTTGGGAACTGATTGAAAAGAACATCGGTGAAGTGGCCAAACTTTCGCCCTATTACCGGAGTGATGCCTGGG
>CAJOQK010000140.1 GCA_905236885.1 uncultured Bacteroidales bacterium | reverse complement strand
GTTCTTCATCGAGCATCTGCCGCAGGGGACGCACCAGCTGGAATACAGCCTGCATGTCACCAAGGAGGGCTGTCTGAACAACGGCTATTCGCTGATCCAATGCCAGTACGCGCCGGAATTCAGCGCCTGCTCGGACGGGATGAAGGTGGTTGTCGGGAAGTAGAGTTTAAAGTTGATAGTTAATAGTTCGGGCTTGGGGCAATAAAAAGTGATGGAATGGCGTTGGATATAAGTAACAATTCATTTTGTTTAGCAATATGGAACAGTTAGTTGAAATATCAAAAATGCAGATAATCATGGCTTTTGTGGCCACATGCATTGAAGCTACCGCCCGCACGCTGGGGGTTTCATACAAAGAAGTGTATGACCGGATGAATAGGGTCAATATGATAGACGGATATATCTATCCACGTTATGAGACACTGCACACGGAAAGCCGCGAGAACATCGCTGAGGGTATGGTGGAGTGCCTGAATAATTGGGAGCAGAAAAGATGAATGGAATAGTTGTATATCATGGTGGAACAGAAATCGTGACACACCCTGTCTGCAAATTCGGCCGTCGTTATCTGGACTTCGGGCAGGGGTTTTATGTCACCGATTTGCGGCAACAGGCAGCAGATTGGGCAATGCAAATGGCTGACCGCAGAAATGGGAAACCTGTTTTGAACAGATACCTTCTGAATCGTGAGGCTATCCTGTCCGAAGCCAGGTGCAAGATATTTGATGCTTACGATAGGGATTGGTTGGAATTTATCGTTGCAAGCCGGCGCGGGCAGCCCGTAGCCGATGCTTATGACTATATCGAAGGGGGCGTGGCCAATGACCGTGTGGTCGATACGGTCAATCTGTATATGACCGGACTGATGGATATAACCACGGCTTTGCGCCGTCTTTCCGAACACCAGCCAAATAACCAGATGTGCCTGCTCAGTCAGGAGATAACCGACAAATACCTCATATTTGATGGAACAGAAGGAATACGATGATCCGGTGAAATCACCTGTTATACAGGAAATAATCATGAGCAACCGTATTGGATTCATTGCTGTTGAATTGGCCAAACGGCTCGGCATTGAACCTCTCAGTGCATTGAAAATGTTTTACGAAAGCAAGACATGTGCCGACTTGCATGACAAGTCCACGGGACTATACCTTTATGGCGACCTTTATGTGGCGGAAGAGTTCATGCGTGAGCAATCGGAAATAGATAGTTAATAGTTGATAGTTAGTGGTATGTTTGTCTTAATAGTGTTCATCTTATTTCCCATTCTTGCTGTTGCATGTATTGTCTATTTTGGAAAAAAGGAACAACAGCCCAAAATCAATATTATGCTCAAAGCATTAGGGGCAGTTGTTTTCTTTTTGCTTTTTTATGCCATTACAAGTTATGTTTTTCTTCACAGCTTTGTTGCTGCGCGGAAACTTGACAAACAACTCGACAAGCTCTTTGACGAAGCATACGCTTCTGTGATATTTGAGGGAAATGTTCGCAATATACATGAAGTGAAACATTTGGGCAGAAGATATGTGTTTTTATGTGTGGATATAACAAAAACCAACACCCCTGATTTTTATCGCTTCGATGACCAGATGGCCTTGCAGATAAAAGAAGGCACAGCAGTTGTGCCAGTTGGTTTGGTGTCACAAAAATATCTCAGAAGATTCTCGTATGTAAAAGTGAATGAGAATCACAACAAGCTGATTATTTTGTATGGCGGGAATGGTGATGCCGACACACTGGTCCTGGATTATTGTCATGGGGGAATAAGTGAACAGAATATGAATCTTTGCGATTGTGAATGACAGAAGGTATATGCATAGAGGCAATAAATAGGCTGGGATGGCGTTAATTATTTTGTATGAATATCTAAAATTTCGGTTATGGGTTATACATATAACATTGATACAGCGACAAAAAACAGTTTTGATTTGCTTTGTGCGCGGTTTGGTGTCACTGCGGATAAGGTAATCAGCCTGTTTATAAAGCAATCGGTGCAAACACAGGAAATATCCGTCAGGCTGGAGGAACTTGAACGGGAAATCATGCTTGATAGTGCACGCAATGCAATAGAAGAGATGCGCGAACAGAGCGAAGTGGCGGGTAACTCAGTCATGAGCCTGGAAGAAATAAACGAGGAAATCCGGCAGGCGCGAAGGGAACGCAAACTGCGTAACAGTTAATGGTATGAAACGCTATTATGCAGTAATAGACACTAATGTAGTAGTGTCTGCACTTTTGTCAAAAAATATACAATCTCCTACAGTCGTATTGCTTAACTTGATTGTTGATGGAAAGATAATTCCTGTGTACAACGAAGAAATTTTGGATGAATATAGGGATGTGCTTATCCGCAAAAAATTTCAGTTTGATGCAGAAAAGATAGAAGCTGCGCTAAATGCCATTCGAGCAGGTGTGTGTGTAGAACGCACAGTTTCGGATTGGCATTTTCCCGATGAAGATGATGCGGTATTCTACGAAGTCGCCATGTCGGTTGAGGATGCTTATCTGGTTACGGGCAATATAAGGCATTTTCCTAAAGTTAGCAAGGTCGTCACTCCTGCGGAAATGATAAAAATTGTTAAAGGTTGAATCTAAAAGTTGTATGAAATATGAGCAAGTCTGTTCTTGACCGGATCAACTACTTTGTGGCACTTATTACAGAGTTTGCCAAGGCACATCATATCTCCACCTCACAGGCGTATAGAATCCTTGCTTTAATAGTGATGTTTTCCGTTTGTGGCCATGTTTCTGCCCAAACGATGAACAAAAAAGCTTGTGCAGCGGAATTGGCACGCATTACAGATGTCCCTTATTTACCGGAACTGTCGGGAGACAGCCTGTATACAGGCTGGGGCAATAACCTTTATGTGGCGGATGAGTTCATGCGTGAGCAATCGGAAAAAAAACCATAAAACCATAACCTTACAACCATGAAAAAAAGACATGTGATCATCGCGGGGCTGGTGCTGCTGCTGGGACTGTCCGGCAGCCTTGCGGCGGGGAATGAGGGAAAGGATCCGCAGCAGAGTTACAAAAAACTGTGGAAGTCCTTTTACCATAGCATTATGAATGATCTTCCGGAATCGGCGGCGAAAACGCTGGATGAGATCGAGCGGAAGGCATTGGCGGAAAACAACCAGTCCGAACTGCTGAAAAGCTGGGACCGCCATCAGATTCTTTTTCATCGTGAGGATGACAGGATTCAGAAATTCATCCGTTATCTGGAGACAAAAACCGGACAATCTGACACGCTGTATGATGCCATCCTGCATATGAAACTGGCGGAGCAATACCTGAAATATTATTTTGATTATTATTATCTCATTGAAAATAACCTGCCCGTTGTCGGCGGAGACTTTTCCCAAATGGAGATGAAATATTGGTCCAAGCAGGCTTTTGTGGAGCGGATAAGCTTTCATTATTCGGAAGCGATGCAGCCGGTTGGAGCGCTGAAGCGTGCCAGGACGGAAGATTTCCTGCGGTTGCTGAGTCCGTTAGCGGACCGGAAAGCGGTGAAGCCCTATCTGAAATATGAAAACAGCCTGTATGAATACATGCTGCACCGCATGGCCAACTGTTTTATGCAGCTGACAGTCGGATTTGAGGTGGAAGACGGATGGGATACCGTAGCATGGTGGCTGCCGACGGAGGAATTTGTGAAGGCGGATTTGGGCAATGACGGACATCCCGTCATCAGATGCCTGAAGAATTATCAGAATCTGCTGGCCATTAACCTGCAAAAAGGTGATGAAGATGTGTTGATATACAATGATATCAGGCGTCTGGATTTTGTACATTCCCAGTTGGACGATTATGGGAGAGCCATGCAGGCGCTGGCGGATTTGCGGTCACGCCACGCCAGCCATCCGTTATCGTCGGAAATAGCCGCGCTTATGGCCAAGGAAATGATCCGGAAACAGGATTATTCCAATATAAAGGATACTATTGTACACTATAATTACGTTAAAGCCAAGGCTTTGTGTGAGGAGGCCATCGCGCAGTTCCCGAAATCGGAAGGGGCTGAAAAATGCAAGTGGATAATCAAGGGAATTGAACGGCAGCAGCTGATCATTCATTTGAATGAGGTGCAGTCGCCCGGCGAGTCCATCCCGTTGCTGCTGGAATACCTCAATGTGACCGGGTTCCGTTACCGGATTGTAAAGGTCAGCGAAAGCGAAAGGGAGAAACTGGATGCTCTTTACGGAGAGAAAAAAACAAGAAAAATTGCTGCCAAAAAGGCCGTTGCCAAACAGGAAATCAGGCTGCCAGCCGAAGATGACTATTGCCGTCACAGCACCTTGGTCGCCCTGCCCGCCCTGGAATGCGGACAATATTACCTGTCAGCCCAGGCCGGCAAAAACAACAAAAATGCGGTGCTGTTCGGTTTCCAGGTGTCCGGATTGGCCTATGTCGCCGATTACCAGGGGGACAGCATTTTGAACGTGATGACTTTGAACCGCCAGACAGGCTTCCCGGAGGCAGGGGTGACCGTGGAGTGTGTCTGCCACAAGTGGGATTACAGGCAGCACGAATACAGGTATGTCGTTCTCGGCACCTTCCTGTCCGACAGCAACGGCAGGACGATGGTGGACTGCAGGAATTTTTCGGGGGAGGTGTATGTGAATCTCCGCAAGGGGGATGACCTCCTTCTGACATCCGGCAATGTTTCGACTGGTTTTTATTTCTACAACAGGAACAATGCGTCCAAAGCGGAGGTGTTTGAGGATGAGGCTGAAGAAGTGGTGGAAGAGGTGTTGGAAGCGGAAGAAATGGTGAAAGAGGTGTTGGAAGTGGAGGAAGACAGATGCCATACCACCCTGCTGACCGACCGCGCCATCTACCGCCCCGGACAGACGGTCTGTTTCCAGGGCATCGTGGTATGCGGTCAGGGCCAGGAGCAGACTTTGGCGGAAGGCTACAGCGATACGGTCATTTTCATGGATGACAACTGGCAGAAAATCGCCTCTTCTGAAGTCAAAACCGATGCATACGGCAGATTCAGCGGCTCCTTTGTCATCCCCACCGACAGGGGGAATGGGGAGTTCTCCATTAAATTCAACAGGGAAAGGTGTTTCTTTCAGGTGGAGGAGTACAAACGCCCCACTTTCGAGATAAGTTTTGAAAAGCCGGAAGCGGCATACAAACTCAACCGGGAGGTGACTGTGCAGGGTGACGTGAAGGCCTACGCCGGTTTCGGGTTGGACAACGTGGCATGCAGCTACCGCGTGGTCCGAAAAACCACCTTCCCGTGGCGTTGCGGGTGGGATTGGTATCCCGACGCAAGTAGTGCGCAAATCACAACTGGCAGCGTCCAAACCGACACGCAGGGAAGATTCTCCATTTCCTTCAACCTGGATGCTCCCAGAAGAATTGCCCCCGAAAAGCAGCCGCTCTTCACCTTCGAAATAATGGTGACGGCCACCAATGCGCAGGGAGAGACCCACAGCCGCACCTTCAGCATCCTTGCGGGCTACAACGAAATCACCCTCAGCAGCGACCTGCCTCCCGTGGTGGAGCAGGGTGAAATCGGAAAATACCAGATCAGTGCGGCCAATCTCGGCGGGCAGCCGGCCCGAAGCCGTGTGTCGCGCAGGATATACCATTATGAACCCCCCACCCGATGCAACTATTTCCTGGAACTGCGCCATGCCGGATTATTGCGGTATCCCATCAGGCTGGACCGCCAGCTGCTCAGCGATGCGGAACTGGACAGCCTTTTCCCGGCATACTTTTTCTATGACAAGGCAGGCTGCACACTGGTGTATGAGGATGAAATGATGCTGGATGACAAGGCAGTCTGCTACGCGGGTCCGGCACTTGCAGCCGGGAAATACCGGATGGAGCTGCGGAGCCTGGACGATTCCCTGGCGGTAATTACCAAGGATTTTTGGGTGTATGAAAGCCATTCCACCAGGATGCCGTACCCCACCATGCTTTGGATGAACTGCGACCGCGACAGCATCCTTCCCGGAGAGGAGCTCCGTTTCAGCATCGGCTCTGCCGCCAAGGAGGCGGAGGTGTGGGTGCAGCTGCTCCACGGCGATGAAATCCGGATGGAAAAACGGATCCGGCTGAACGATGAGGTGCAGCACTTTTCGTATATGGTGACGGAACTGGACCGTGGCGGTCTGGCCCTGAAAACCGCCATGGTCAGAAACGGCATGACCTATTGCTACAAGAAAAAAGTGGCTGTTCCCTATGACAATTACGATTTGGAGGTGCAGCTCGCCACCCTGCGAGACAAACTCAGTCCCGGTGCCGAAGAGACATTGGAGGTGACGGTCTGCGATAACAGGGGCAAACCGCAGGAGGCCGCCCTGCTGGCCGGCATGTATGACGTTTCGTTGGAATCGTTTGTCTCCCATCGCTGGCAATTCAGCATGAAGCCGGAGGAGTCCAAAAGCACAGGTTTCTGCAAAGAGGGGTTTGAATTCAGCATCCTGCGCGACATTGATTATATTTACGACCTGGATGCTTTGGGCATTTGCCGGTTTTATCTGCCATCCGAATTACACACAGATGTATATGGCGCAGGCCGTTCCAGTCTGTTCAATCGTGGGCTCCGGAAGGTGAAAAAAATGCTTGGTTCAAGAATGCTGACATTGTCAGCTGACAGAGCAGAGTATGAGGGTGATATAAATTTGGAAGAGGTGGCTGTGGTAGAAGGGCTGAAGGCTATGGAACCTCCTTACATGGATGAAGATGAAGCCGAAGTGAGTGCCAGAAGTTTCAAGTTCTATGATGCAGATGACAGGAAGAAGATGGAATCCGGACAGCCTGCCGAACCCACACTCCGCGAGAACTTCAACGAGACCGCCTTCTTCTTCCCGCAGCTGCGCACCAACGCCGACGGCAGCGCCACCTTCAGCTTCACCATGCCCGACGCGCTCACACGCTGGCGGCTGATGCTGCTGGCCTACACCAAGGACCGTAAAACCGGCTTCAAGGATTACACTTTCACCACCTCCAAGCCGGTGATGGTGATGGCCGACATGCCGCGCTACTTGTACGACAACGACACGCTCTGGTTCGTGGCCAATGTCATCAACACGGGCGAGGAGGCGGTCACGCCCACCGCCAAGCTGGAAATCTTCGATGCCGCCACGATGCAGCCTATGGAGCTGCTGCTTTCCGACGCCTCGGTTCCGATGGAACAGATCCTGCCGGGCCGCAGTCAGGCGGTGCGCTGGAAGGTGGCCGCCAGGCACGGGCTGGAGCTGCTGGCTTTCCGCTTCACCGCTTATGCGGGCACTTTCAGCGATGCCGAACAGCACCTGCTGCCTGTGCTGAACAGCGAAGTCTTCATGACCCAGACCCTGCCGCTCACGGTGAAGGCTGGAACGGAGCAGACCTTTGATTTCAATGCCATCGCCAACCCCGGCAGCCATGAGCGCGACTACAGCCTGACGCTCAACTTCAGCACCAATCCGGTCTGGTACGCCGTGCAGGCACTGCCTTATATGGCCGACAAAAAAAGCGATTGTGCCGAGGAGGCCTTTTATGTTTTCTACGCCAACTGTCTGGCCGCCCACATAGCCAACCATCTCCCTAACCTGATGAACTACATCAAAAAATGGCAGATCACCACGCCGGATGCACTGCTTTCACAGTTGGAGAAGGACCAGGAGCTGAAAGCCATACTGCTGAAGGAGACGCCGTGGGTCATGGAGGCAAAAAGCGAAACGGAGCAGCGGAGCCGCATCGCCGCGCTGTTTGAGGTGAACAGCCTGCAACGACAGCTGCACAATGCATTGATAAAAATAGATAATATGCAGCATTATGGCGGATGGTCCTGGAGAAACGGCATGTATGCAAGCCCCTACATCACTGCGCGCATCCTCAGCGGTTTCGGCCGGCTGCAGCAGATGGGGGCTTTGAGCACATTGGACAATTTTGACCAGAACATGGTGCAAAACATCTGCAGGTATGCGGTGCGTTATCTGGAAAAGGAGGTGGCCGATGTTTACCGTGCAATGAAAAAGGGCAGTGATGGCAAGGGGGGCGGCTATACTGTCACCTCTTCTACCTTGGACGAACTCTATGCCCTGAGTTTTTTCCAAGAACAGAACAATGACAAGGATTTCGCTGCGGCGAAAAAGTTTGCCCTCAAGTGCCTTGCGGAAACATGGAACAACTTTTTTGACTATAACCAGCGGGCGAAAGGGGCGGTGCTGCTTTACCGTTCGGGCGATAGAGAGACTGCCCGTCTGATGGTTCAAAGTCTCAGGGAATGCGCCCAGAAGAGCGAACAGACCGGCATTTGCTGGCCAAAGCGGTACCACAGCATGGAGTCGCAGTTGACCGCACATGTCCATATCATGGAGGCCTTCGCCGAAATCGAGCCGGACCAGGAGACGATGGACCAGCTGCGTGTATGGCTGCTCACCCAGAAGCGGACCAACAGCTGGGAGAATTCCGCCTCCACCGCCGATGCGCTCTACGCCCTGCTGATGCGCGGCAGCGACT
>CAJOQK010000139.1 GCA_905236885.1 uncultured Bacteroidales bacterium | reverse complement strand
CCACGGGTATCAGCCTCACCTCCACGGGTATCAGCCACACCGCCTTGGGTATCAGTAATATCCTCCACCATGCGCCACAGATCATCACGGAAGGGACCCTCCGGGAAATCGGGCAGAATCCGCCACAACTCTTCCCTGAAACCGGCTATTTTTTTCTCCAAACAGGCCAGACCGCCCCATTTGCGCACCACATCAGCAACCTCCTGCACTGCCTGCCGGTCGGTGGCAGCCTTCTGATACAACTGCCTGAACTCCTTGCGTTCCACTTCCCTCATCTGCCGGTAGGCAAAAATCACAGGAAGCGTGACCTGCTGCTCGCAAATATCATTACCCCAACCTTTTCCGTCAATTTCCGGCTGGTAATCCTTCCAATCATCCTTGTATTGGAAAGCCATCCCCAGCAAATGACCCATACGCCGGACCAATGTCAAGTCAGAACTTCCTGAAACGAAGACAGCAGACGAAGCAGATGAGGAGTATTGCGCGGAAAGCGTTCCCAGCACAAAGGCGGACTGGATCAACGATGCGGTTTTTTGGAACACAATTTTTTCATAATCAGATTCCTGCATCTCAAAATCCCCTACATGGAGAATCTGGCGCATTTCCCCGGAGGTCAGAGCCCCAACGGTTCCGGAGACCTCCTGCAACACCTGGGGAATATGGGACTGCCCCATCAGACTGAGGGAACGGGAAAGCAGATAATCGCCCAACAGAACGGCCAATTTGTTGTCATATTGCGCATTCACGGTCTTCACACCCCGACGGATACGGCCATGGTCAATCACATCGTCGTGAATCAGCGAGGACAAATGGAGCAGTTCCACCAACTGCGCCATCCGGAAGCTCTCCTCCGTAACGGCACCGCCCATGACCGCTGCAAGAAAAACCATTTTTGGACGAATCCGCCCCCCTTTCTGCTGACGGAGGTAATCCAAAAGAACCTGCGTCTCCGCATCAGGGGAACAGAAAATCGATTCCCATTGCGCATCGAACGCAATCATTTCTTTTTCAATAGTATGCAAATCAACCAATCTATTCTGTTTTGACAGTTTCACAAAATTGCAAATATACATCAAATCCGAACACGGATTCCACAATTCCCCCGTATGAGATGGATTTTTTTCAAAAAATACTGTTTTACAATGTTTTTTCCGAATAAATGAATGCAAGCTATGTTGCCGATGCCATTTTTTTTCGCGTATCCACCAAATCCAAGCAAATTTTTGTGGATATTTGCAAGTTTTAACACCTATTGTCTGATGGAAAAAAAATATACTGAATTTCAAACGCTTAATTTAGTTCAAACTGCGCAGGAAATTTTAAAATACTGGGAAGAGCAGGACACTTTCCGCCAAAGTATGCAGGGTCGGGAAGGAAAAACTCCCTACATTTTTTATGAAGGTCCGCCTTCCGCCAATGGGAAACCGGGCATCCACCATGTGATGGCCCGCACCATCAAGGACATATTCTGCCGCTATAAGACCCAAAAGGGCTTTTATGTGAAACGCAAGGCCGGTTGGGACACCCACGGGCTTCCGGTGGAACTGGGTGTGGAGAAGAATTTGGGCATCACCAAAGAGGACATCGGCAAAAAGATTTCCGTGGACGACTATAACAGGGCATGTCGTCAGGAAGTTATGAAATACAAGGATTTGTGGGACGATCTGACCGTGAAGATGGGTTACTGGGTGGATTTGGAGCATCCCTACATCACCTTTGAGAACCAATACATTGAAACCCTTTGGTACCTGCTTTCCGAAATTTACAAAAAGGGACTGCTGTACAAGGGCTACACAATCCAGCCCTACTCCCCCGCCGCAGGCACCGGCCTGAGCTCACATGAGCTGAACATGCCGGGCTGCTACCGCGACGTGAAGGACACCACCTGCACCGCCCAGTTCCGCATCAAAGAATGCAATCATCCTGTCATTAAGGATTTGGCGGAAAAGGCGGAGGCGGCATATCTGCAGAACGCCTTCATTCTGGCCTGGACCACAACACCTTGGACCCTACCCTCCAACACCGCCCTTTGCGTCGGTCCGAAAATTGACTACGTGGCCGTGGAGACTTTCCAGCCCTATCACGGCACCCCGATGCTGTGTCTGATTGCAAAATCGCGTCTGGAGGCCTACTTTGATCCGCAGGGGGCGGAAAAGGAGATGGTATTCGACAAAGAGGAGAAGGTGCTTCCCTACCGCATTGTAGGACAATACAAAGGAAGCGAGTTGGTCGGCATCCGCTACGAGCAGCTGTTCCCCTGGGTGAAACCCTGCGCCATGGAAGAGGGCAAAATTATAGACAAGGAGGCGGAGGCCTTCCGCGTGATTCCCGGCGACTACGTGACCACCGAGGATGGTACCGGCATAGTGCATATCGCCCCCACTTTCGGTGCTGACGACGCCAAAGTGGCCCGCCTGTCCGGCATTCCCTCCCTTTTCATGATCAACCTCAAGAACGAGACGCGCCCCATGGTGGATTTGAAGGGAAAATTCTGGAATCTGGCCGATTTGCGGGAAGATTTTGTCCAAAAGTTCATCAACAGGGAAGCCTATCAGGCATTTGAAGGCCAATATGTGAAAAACGCCTACGACCCGCAGTTCAACATTGACGGCAAATATGACGAAAAGGCGGCCCAGAAGGCGGAAAACATCGACATCCGTCTCTGCCTTTTCCTGAAAAACGAGAACAAGGTATTCAAGATTGAAAAGCACACCCACTCCTACCCGCACTGCTGGCGCACCGACAAACCCATCCTCTATTACCCGCTGGACAGCTGGTTCATACGCACCACAGCATTGAAAGAGAGGATGATCGAGCTGAACAAGAGCATCCAATGGAAACCGGAGGCCACCGGCACAGGCCGTTTCGGCAACTGGCTGGAGAACCTGGTGGACTGGAACCTGTCACGCTCCCGCTACTGGGGCACGCCGCTGCCAATCTGGAGGAGCAAGGATGGCAAGGAGGAACGCTGCATCGCCTCCGTCGCCCAACTGCGCAGTGAAATCGAGCAGTCGGTCAAGGCCGGATTCATGAAAGATAACCCTTACAAGTCGGAGGACTACGAAAAATTTGACCTGCACCGTCCCTACATTGACAATGTGGTGCTGGTCTCACCGTCGGGACAGCCAATGTACCGCGAGCCCGACCTGATTGACGTATGGTTTGACTCCGGTGCAATGCCATACGCCCAGATGCACTATCCGTTTGAAAACAAAGAGGCAATTGAAAAAGGAACAGCATTCCCCGCCGACTTCATTGCGGAAGGTGTGGACCAGACCAGAGGATGGTTTTTCACGCTGCATGCCATTGCAACCATCATTTCCGATTCCGTGTCTTACAAAACAGTCATTTCCAACGGACTGGTTCTGGACAAAAACGGCAACAAGATGTCCAAGCGGTTGGGCAACGCCGTGGATCCGTTCGAGATTCTCTCCAAACACGGGCCGGACGCCACCCGCTGGTATATGATCACCACATCACAGCCATGGGAAAACCTGCGCTTTGACGAAAGCGGCATAGATGAGGTGAAACGCACCTTTTTCGGCACCGTATACAACACCTACAAGTTTTTTGCAGGCTATGCCAACATTGACGGTTTCGACTATCGGGAGGCCGACATCCCCAACGAACAGCGTCCGGAGATTGACCGCTGGATACTGTCGGAACTGCACACTCTGATCCGTGAGGTTGACGCCGACTACGCCGACTACGAGCCGCGCAAGGCCGGACTGCGCATCCAGCAGTTTGTGGACCTCTACCTGAGCAACTGGTACGTGCGCCTCTGCCGCCGCCGTTTTTGGAAAGGCGAATACAACGAGGACAAGATTTCCGCCTACCAGACCCTCTACACCTGCCTCGAGACCCTGACCAAGCTGATGGCTCCCATTGCGCCGTTCTTCTCCGAGCAGATTTACAGGGCTTTGAACCAGGTTACAGGCCGAAGCAAAGGCGACTCGGTACATACCACAGATTTTCCGGAATCCAACACAGAGCTGATCCATAAAGATTTGGAAGAGCAGATGCAGCTGGCACAACAGATTTCCTCCCTGATTCTCTCCCTGCGCAAACGCAATAACCTGAAAGTGCGGCAACCGCTCTCCAAGGTGATGATTCCGGTGGCCAACGCGCATGTCCGGAAACAAATAGAGGCGGTCCAGCACCTGATTCTGGCGGAGACAAACATCAAAGCGATTGAATTTCTGGACAAGGACAACCAGATTTTGACCAAGAAGATAAAACCGAACTTCAAGACCTTGGGGCCAAAATACGGCAAAATGATGAAAGCCATTGCCGCAGGCATAGCAGACATGTCCCAGCAGGAGATTGCCGAACTGGAAAGAGAGAGCGAAATCCGCATCCAGGTGGAAGGCAATGATGTGGTTCTGAGCAAGGAGGATGTGGAAATCACCACCGAGGACATTCCGGGCTGGATTGTGGCCAGCAGCGACAACCTGACCGTTGCATTGGATGTGAACATCACACCAGAACTCTACCGCGAAGGCATTGCCAGGGAACTGGTCAACCGCATCCAAAACCTCCGGAAAGAGAGTAACTTGGATGTCACCGACCGGATTCACGTTTTGCTGACAAGCCACGAGGAGCTGCAATCAGTGCTACAAGTCCACAAAAACTACATCTGCACCGAAATACTATGTACAGAACTCAATTTGGTGGACGGAATGAAAACCGGCATGGAAATCGAATTGACAGACACCATTAAAGTATTTGCAGAGATTAAAAAGGCTTAAGGGGGAGTTCCGGCATCTACTGACGGCCTGACCAACGGTAATGATACAGTTCCCCTTCCCTGTCCAACAGGAAGAGGTGATTTCCTTCAGCAAGCACTGCCTTGGGATGAGGCAATGGGGTTGCGATTTTGAACAGTTGTTTCCATTCCGGACCGGAAAAGGCGCACAACTCATCCCCAACCAACAATACAAACATGTCACCGGACACAGTCATGAAGCGGCAGTCCCTGATAGGGTAAGGACGGATGAAATTGCCGAACAAGTCAAAGAAAAGCAGTCCGTAATTGGTGTCCAACGCCACCAAGCGGCTTTGTGTCTCCAATAATTGTACCGGCTGGAATGTCCCACTATCGGTCAAAAGCGACAATGTTTCCGTCACATTGCGCACATTTCCCTCCCTGTCCAGACGCTTCAGACAAGTCTGCAACGGATCATAAAGCCAAAAACCATCATCATAAGAGGCGCAGAGTGCGGTGACCTGACTTTCGCCCAAAGAGGAGAGGTTAAGCTGTTCTGAGAGGGAGGTCAATCGGTTATCCATATAATAAATCTGCTGATGCTGTTCAGAAAAGACCAAAATCTTAAATCTGTTTTTTGCATCAACCCCACTTACTTCCCCAGCAGACCAAAAGGAAAAAGAGCCGACCACCGAAGCGGAGGAAATCTGATATTTTTCAATCACACCTGATTTGACAAGCAGCAGATGTCCTGCGCCGTCACTGCACATGGCAATCACTTCCGAGGCAATCTTCCCGTGCAACGAAAGCATGGATGGCTGCGCCTGCAACGGCACACCACCCATGATAATCATTCCCCAAAAAAGAAAAATAAATTTTTTCAGATTACAACTCCTAAATAGTATCATCAAAACCGGAATCATCCGAGAAGGAGCGGTCATTTTCCTCTTCCATGAGCCTTGGGTTGAGTTCCTCTTCGGGAAAATGTTCCTTGGCATATTGCACCACTTCATCCAACTGGGCGGCAAAACGCTCCAAATCTCTTGCAGAGAGAAAAATTTTGTGCTTTTCATAGAAAAAATGCCCTTTAATTTCATCAAATTTTTTCTTGCTCTCTGCAATCACCAGATAGTGCTCTGCATTACCCGTCTCCTTCAAATCAAAGAAATAGGTTCTTTTTCCAGCCTTTAACACATTGGATTTCACCTCCTTGCTTTCCCTCTGATCAAAATTTTCCATCATCAACTCCTTTATTGGTTATTTTGCAAAATAAGATTGGCAAAATTAAATATAATTTGCATACCTTTTACATATTTTTGTAAAATTCTGTGAAAAAAGATGCATTTACGCCTACAACGCATCACAAACTGCAAAATTTTTATGGATGCAGCCTTTTCCTATGGGTTTTTACATTAACTTTGTAAATTGGCTTTGAAAGCATCTTGGAGATAGATATTTTACATGTTTTCAGCCATATACATTTTTTAAACAAAAGTTTTGAACCTTAATTGAGACAGAAAAATGCAAAAAGTACTGATAGTTATCCCATGCTACAACGAGGAGAGACGGCTTCCGCAAGCGGATTTCCAAACCTATTTCCATGCACATCCGGAGGTGGAGTTTCTGTTTGCCAATGACGGCAGCAAAGACCGCACCTTGGAAATGCTCCAACAGCTGACACAGGATTATCCTCAGGCACATGTGTTTGACGGCGGCGCCAACCAGGGAAAGGCCAACGTGATACGCGCCGCATTCCGCCATGCGCTGGACCATTTCGATTTTGACTACATCGGCTTTTTCGATGCGGACCTGGCCACCCCGTTGGATGAGATCCAACATTTCATGCAGGTGGTGGAGCAGAAAAAGGAGCTGCTGATGATTTGCGGCTCCAGGGTGCAGCGTCTGGGCAGCAACATCCACCGCAAACCGATGCGCCATTACATGGGAAGAACCTTTGCCACAGCGGTTTCCCGCATACTCTGCCTTCCGGTGTACGACACCCAGTGCGGCGCCAAAATCCTGGCCAAAGCGGCGGCGGAAACGGTGATACAGGAACCCTTCATGAGCCGCTGGTTTTTCGATGTGGAGATTTTTGCCCGAATCATCCTCAACTACGGCTACCGGAGCTGCATCGACCAATGCTTTGAATATCCGCTTGACACCTGGATTGAAAAGGGCGACACACGGCTCAAGACCAAGGATTTTCTCCGCACCCCACTGGAACTGCTGAAATTGAGACACAAATACCACCGGAAAATAAAAATAAATCAAAAGAAAACACGTTAACACCACAAAACAAGAATACACCTTAACATAAATAAAACTGTTATGAGCGAGAAGAAGAAACAAACCCAGCAAATGACACATGAGAACAAACAACAGCAAAAGGAAGTCATAACCCTGTTTGAGGAGAGGGAACAACCAAAATATCTGCGCCTTATATTCTGGATACTGGCGGCAGTCTTGGGCATAGCCCTACCCCTGATGAGCCTTAACTCCGGCATTTCAGGTGATGAGTTCGTCAACTACGAGCATGCGGAATATGTGTACAACTATTTCGCCAATGGTGACACCGCCTGCATGCACGGCATCAAGCGGGACAACGGGGAGCCCACCCACCTGGAGTACTACGGGCAGTCGTTCGACAACCTGACCTATATGATTAACCAATGGTTCCACTGTGACAACCCCTTTGAGGTGAGGCATTTTCTCAATGCACTGACCGGTTCGCTGCTCATTTTGGTCATCGGATTGTTTCTGGTAAAAAGCTGCGGCTACAGGGCAGGCATCTTGGGCTTGCTGCTGATGTTCCTCTCCCCCAGGCTGATCGGACATTCCTTCAACAATCCCAAGGATGTGCCTTTCGCTTTGGGCTATGCTTTCGCCATCTACCAGATTATGCTGCTGGTGAAAGAGTTACCTAAAACATCTGTCAAAAGGCTCATTTTTGTCGCTTTGGGCATAGCCGCCGCCAACAGCGTGCGTATCGGCGGTCTGTTGCTGATTCCCTACCTGTTCCTCTTCTGCGGCTGCTGGTATTTCTTCTCTAATCCTGAGAAAAAACTTTGGAAAACAGGTGAATATTGGAAAAAGGCCTGTGTGTTGGCGGGAAAACTGGCACTGGCCTCCATTGCGGGCTATTTCCTGAGCCTGCTGCTGTGGCCCTACGCACTGAAGGATCCCCTCCACCACCCTATCGAATCCCTGAAAATGATGGAACATTTCGCCACCAACCTGAGGCAGATTTTTGAAGGCGGCAATATCATGTCAACCGATGCTCCATGGTACTACCTGCCCAAATACATGCTTATGACCATTCCTGTAGCGGTTTTGGCAGGAGTGGCCGCGTTCATCCTCCTGATAAAAAGGCTGTGGAAGCGCATTAACCCGCAAATCCTCTTCATCGTTTTCTTCTCCTTATTCTTCCCAACCTTCTACATCATTTACAAGCACTCCAACGTATACGGAGGCTGGCGGCACGTGCTTTTCACCTACCCGTTTATCGTGGCAGCGGCCGGAATGGGTTGGGAAGGCCTGTATGACCTGGCTAAGAAAAAAGGGATGAAAATCGCCCTCTACATTGTCACAGCCATCCTGCTGGCCCTGCCTGCTGTACACATCATCAAAAATCATCCGCACGAATATGTGTATTACAACGAACTGGCAGGAGGCGTGGCCAAAAACTACGGATTCTATGAAATGGACTACTACCAGCACAGCACCCGCGCTGCCACTATATGGTTAGACAATTACTTGAAAGCCAATAATAAAATTTCCAAAGACCGCAAACTGATGATTGCCACCAACGACATACATGCCGTCACCTACTATCTGCGGCACGACACGGCGGACAAATACAGAACCCGCTACATCCGCTACTACGAACGGGGAAACAAAAGCTGGGACTATGCCATTGTGGTCAATTCCTACATTTGCGCCGCCCAGCTGCAGCAAGGCTTCTGGCCGCCGAAAAACACCCTCCACACCATTGATGTGAACGGAAAACCCATTGCGGCCATCCTGGAACGCACCGACAGTTCGGACTACGAGGCTTTTGAACTTTCCCAAAAACTGAATGACAACAGTTTGGACAACGAACAGAAATGGAACTGCCTGCGCCAGGCCATTGACAAATACCAACAGGCTCTGCAGGCCGACCCCAACAACGAACCGGCCCTGATAGGCATTATCGGGCTGTACCGCAGCATGGGACGTGCCGACAGTGCGATGCTGTATGCTGACCATCTGGTGCGCATCTGCCCGTCGGAAAACTACCTGAACTTCGTGGCAAACCTCTACCTTGGCATCATGCAGCAGAGCCGCAACCAACAGCTGCTCAACAAAGTGTTTGAACTGAAAAAGCAGATCATCACCGCCAATCCGAGGGCCTCCGAAAGCTATTACGATCTGGCCATGCTCTACGCCCAAATCGGCAATACGCACGAAGGCAAAGTCATCATGGACAAATGCTTGGACAAGAACAAAGGCTCATTTGCCGCCCTTTACTACACCGCCCTGTACGCCGCCCAGACCGGCAACACCAACGGGGCGTTGGAAATGTTGGAGAACTGCATGAAGAAATTCCCCAACCACACGGAAGAATGCGAAAGCCTGATCGGACAAATCCAGCAGGCCGGAAGACGGTAAAGATAAAGAGTTTAAGAGTTTAAGAGTTTAAGATGTTGTAGGGCCGTCGCGTGCGGCGGCCATTATAAAAGTTTAAGAGTTTAAGGGGTTTAAGGGTCATGAAAACAATTTTAACCTTAATTTTGTGCGGAATGGTCGGTTTGGTCTCCGCAGGAAACAGCAGTTCTGAACCGAAAAAAAATTACGACGATTTGTGGAAGTCGTATGCCGAATCCATTAATAAGAATTTGCCTGAATCTGCAACCCAGACGCTGGATTCAATAGAACAGAAAGCGTTGAAGGACAATAACCAGACCCAGCTGCTGAAAAGCTGGATTAACCGGCAACAGATATTTCGTTTCACGGTTGAAGATGATCCGCAGCAGGAATACATCCGTTACCTCGAATCAAAGGTCGGGCAGTCGGATGTGGTGCATGAGGCGCTACTGCATGAGGAGATTGCCCAAACCTATGCCAACTATCTGGACAATCACGGGAGACTCTACTATAACCCGCCTATCGAGGGCGACCTCTCTAAAGTGGAGATGAAATATTGGGACTCAAAAAGCCTCCGCAGCCGCATCGACGCGCATTTTGCCGAGGCACTGAAACCGGTTGGGGATTTGAAAAAGGCGGAGACCAAGGACTTCATGATACTGTTCGACAATCCCCCGAAAAATGTGGAGGATTATCTGGAATATGAAAAAACAGTTTACGAGTATCTGTTTCACCGGGCAGCCGAATATTACCAGAGCAGGGCTAACAGGAATTGCTTGGAAGGCGGCATGGACAGCGATGAGTGGTGGCTTACCGCCAAGGATTTTGTAAAGGTGGATTTGGGTGACAACATCAGCAATCCGCTGATACGGTGTCTTAAAATCTATCAGGATCTAATTGCCTATCATCTTAATGGCAAAAATGAGAATGCATTAATTTACAATGATTTCAAACGTTATGGGTTTGTGAATTCCATTTTACAGGATGCCAACCTGTACCAAGTCTCAATGGAAAACTTGAAAACGCAGCATGCGGACAACCCGCTTTCCGCCGAAATAACCGCACTGATGGCGAACAACCTGATCAACCAATATGAACGCAACAGCAGCGACAGCATCTATTTCGACAATTACAGAAAGGCAAAGGAGCTGTGCGAGCAGGCCATTGCCAAGTTCCCAAATTCGAAAGGGGCGGAAAATTGCCGCAACCTCATCAAACAGATAGAACAACCGCAAATCAGTCTGTCTTTGAATGATGTGCAGCTGCCAAACGAAGCAATCCCGGCTGTACTGGAATACCGTAACACTACCCGACCCTACTACCGGATTGTGAATGTAAGTGAAAAGGATCTGTCCGAATGGGACAACATAAACAGGCATGAACTGCTTGAAAAACTGCAGAAAAGAACTGCCGTTGTGGAACAGGAACTCATCCTGCCTGCCGAGACCGACTATCGCTCCCATAAGACACTGATAGCCATTCAAGCATTAGAGAAAGGAATTTACTTCCTGATTGCATCTACACTAAAAGACTCAGCACCTGAAAACGAGACGACACTCACCAGTTTTCAGGTTTCCAACCTTGGCTTCATTGCTGACAATAAAGAACGTGATAACGGCATTTTAACCGTCATAGTTGTGGACCGCAAGACGGGAATGCGTGTGGATGGTGTAATCGTAGAAGCTGTTCAAAAAAAGTGGGACTATAAAACCCGCAAGCATCATACAACCATACTCACCACGCTGAAATCCGACAAAAACGGAGAGGTTATCATTGAAAAAAAACATTTCAACTCAGGTTTCAGCATAAACCTGCGCAAAGGAGATGACAATCTGCTGTCCGAAAATAATTTTTACTTAAATTATAATGATAAGAACAACACATATTATTTCTATACTTATATTTTCACTGACCGCGCCATCTACCGTCCTGGGCAGACCGTCAATTTCCAAGGCATTGTAATCCGCAGTAATGACGGAAATAAAAACGTGGAACTGGTAAAAGGATATACGGAAAAAATCAGCCTGCTGGATGCCAACCGACAGGAAATCGCCTCCACAAAGTTCGTCACCGATGAATACGGCTCTTTCAGCGGCTCCTTTGTCCTCCCCACCGACCGGATGAACGGAGGGTACATGTTGTCAGGCAAATCTGGCAATCAACATTTCCGTGTTGAGGAATACAAACGCCCCACCTTTGAGGTCACTTTTGAAAAGCCGAAGGAACAGTACAAACTAAACCAAGAGATTACCGTACATGGCAATGTGATGGCATACGCCGGGTTCGGCCTTGACGATGTGGAATATAGCTACCGTGTGGTCCGCAAAACATCCTTCCCGTGGCGATGCTGGTGGTGGGACTATCCGGCTGTTGGGGACGAACAGATTGCCTACGGTGTATCCCATACCGACGAAAAAGGAGCTTTCGCCGTCACCTTCAATCTGAAGCCTTCATTAACTATTGCGCCTGAAAAACAGCCGCTTTTCATCTACGAAATTGAGGTAACCGCCACCAGCAGGCAGGGCGAAACCCATACCAACAGATTCAGCATCCGTGCCGGTTACAACGAAATCGTCATCAGCACTAACCTGCCTTATAAAATTGATATTAAAGAACTGTGGAAAAAATATCAGATCAGTGTGGCAAATCTTAGCGGCGAACCGGCCAAAAGCCGCATTTCACGCAAGATATACCGTTATGAAGAGGCTGTAAAACCCAACTATTTTGAGGCAATGGACCATGAGGTGACACTTGACCGCAAAATACTTTCAGACAAGGAATTGGAAAAATTGTTCCCTAATTATAGTTTCTATGATTCCAAGCCTGCTCTGAACGGCAAGGCTGCCTTGACAGGATTGACCTTAGTTTCCGAGTATGAAATCACTGTGGTAGATACACGCCACATATTCGGTGACAAGTATCTCAAGCCCGGAAAATATGTTTTGGAACTGGTGAGTTTGGATGACCCCTTGGCAAAAATCTCGAAAGAATTCACCGTTTACGAAAAGAATTCCCCAAAGATGCCTGTAACTGGCATGGAATGGGCTTGCGCCGACAAGAACATTGCACATCCGGGAGAAGAAGTCAATCTGCTCATCGGCAGTTCGGCCAAGAATGTGGAGATTTTGGTACAGCTGCTACACGGCAACGAGGTCCGTATGAGCAAAAGAATCACCGTCAGCAACAGTGTTCAGACCCTCACTTATACTGTAACCGAAAATGACCGTGGCGGACTCAATTGGCGCTATGCCTTTGTGAAGGAGAACAGTTTTCATACGAATATGGAAAGCATCTATGTCCCATTTGACAATTACAATTTGGATGTGAAACTGGCAACCTTGCGCGACAACCTCACACCCGGCGCCGAAGAAAAGTGGGAGGTGACAGTCCGCGACTATAAGGACAAACCTTTGGAGGCAGCCTTATTGGCCGGCATGTACGATGCATCATTGGACGAATTTGCCATACACGACTGGCCATTCAACATGTCGCCTGTTGGTGAATACAGTCGCAGGTTCCTCATCGACAACCATTATTTCAAAATGCACAGTACAAGTTTGAAATATTATCCATTTAGCACTCCCTTTTCCTTTAACCTGCCATCTTCACTCTATTACACAGGAAGTTGGAACTTCAACTACAGGAATGGAAATTACGATTTTGTTGGAGAAGAATTGCATGCCATGAGTGCGCGCGCGATCAGCAAGTCTGCTAGCAATGTAACCTATAAAATAGAATCCCTCGGTGATTGGAACGAACCTCTTGACGATGCAACAAGTGCCGGATCTTTCCAGTTTGAATCTGAAAATCACGATGACGGGCAGGATGACTCCGGACAACCCGCCGAGCCCACGCTCCGCGAGAACTTCAACGAGACGGCCTTCTTTTTCCCGCAGCTGCGCACCAACGCCGACGGCAGCGCGACCTTCAGCTTCACCATGCCGGACGCGCTCACCCGCTGGAAGCTGATGCTTTTAGCCTACACCAAGGAGCGTCAGACGGGATACAAGGAATACACCTTCACCAGCTCCAAGCCGGTGATGATCATGGCCGACATGCCGCGCTACATCTACGACAACGACACCATCTGGATGGTGGCAAATGTCATCAACACTGGCGAGGAGGCGGTCACGCCCAAAGCGAAGCTGGAAATCTTCGACGTGGCCACAATGCAGCCGCTCAACCTGCTGCTCTCCGCTGCCGAAATCCCGATGGAACAGATTCTGCCGGGACGAAGCCATGAGGTGCGCTGGAAGGTCGCTGCCCGACACGACCTCGGCCTGATAGCCTTCCGCTTCACCGCCTACGCCGGAACTTTCAGCGATGCTGAGCAGCGCCTGCTGCCCGTGCTGTGCAGCGAGGTCTTCATGACACAGACGCTGCCTTTCACTGTGAAGGCCAACAGCGAGCAGACCTTCAACTTCGACGCCATAGCCAACCCGAACAGCAACGAACGCGACCACAGCCTGACGCTCAACTTCAGCAGCAACCCCGTATGGTACGCCGTGCAGTCGCTGCCCTACCTGGCCAACACCAAGACCGACAACGCAGAAAACGCCTTTTACGTTTTCTATGCAAACACGCTTTCATCATATATCGCCAGCAAAATCCCGAACCTGCTGAACTACATCAAGAAATGGCAGATAGAGACACCGGAAGCATTGCAGTCGCAACTGGAGAAGGACCAGGACTTGAAGGCAATAATGTTGCAGGAGACGCCATGGGTGCTGGAGGCAAAGAGCGAGAGCGAGCAGCGCAGCCGGCTTGCCGCATTGTTTGAGGTGAACACGCTCCGCAACCGTCAAAGTAACGCACTGAAACTGATTACCGACAAGCAGCAGTACAATGGCGGCTGGTCATGGCGTGACGGCATGCTGGAGAGCCCATTCATCAGCACGAACATCCTGGCCGGATTCGGACGGTTGCAGCAGATGGGGGCGCTGGAATCGTTAGGCCAGGATGAGCGGAATAGAGTACAGAACATCTGCAACAAGGCGGTGCGCTATCTGGAGCAGCAGGTGGCGGAAGATTACCGCAAAATGAAGAAGAACAGCAACGGCAAGGACTGGCCAATCGGGTCGCTCACCCTGAACGAACTCTACGCCTTGAGCTTCTTCACGGAGCAGAACTCCGACAAGGACTTCGCCACAGCGAAAAAATACTGGCTCGGCAGCCTTGACAAGGAGTGGACCTCGTTCAACTTCAACCAACGGGCGAAGGCTGCATTGGTCCTACAGCGCAACGGCAACACCAAGACCGCACAGCTGATGATCAAGAGTTTCAAGGAGTGCGCACAGAAAAACGAGCAGATTGGCATTTACTGGCCGAAGAAATACTGCTCCTTTGAATCCCATATCGCCACGCACGCCAACATCATGGCGGCCTTCGCGGAAATAGCACCGGACAACGAAACGATGGACCGGCTGCGCGTATGGATGCTCACCCAGAAGCGGACCAACAGCTGGGAGAATTCCGCCTCCACCGCCGATGCGCTCTACGCCCTGCTGATGCGCGGCAGCGACT
>CAJOQK010000138.1 GCA_905236885.1 uncultured Bacteroidales bacterium | reverse complement strand
TTCAGTAGCTCAGCAGGTAGAGCACATCCCTTTTAAGGATGGGGTCCTGGGTTCGAATCCCAGCTGGAACACAAGGGTTAGTGGGCCTCTTTATAGCCTTGTGCTATAGGGAGGCTTTTTTTGCATTTTGTAAAGGGAACTTCTAAAAATTCCACGCTTTATAGCACCTAAAAAAAAGCTGATGCTTTCTCAAGCACCAGCAGAAATATAAAAAAAATTTTAGCGCGGAGAGACAGGGATTCGAACCCTGGGACCACAATGTGGTCAACGGTTTTCGAGACCGCCCCGATCGACCACTCCGGCATCTCTCCAAATCGGCTGCAAAAGTAACATTTTTTACAATATCTTTGGCCAAACATGCAAGATTTTTTATTACTTTTGCATATTCAAAAAAACAGGACAAATGAAAATAGCAGTTGTAGGCGCGACCGGCCTGGTCGGCGGTAAAATGTTGAAAGTATTGGCGGAGCGCGGATTCGGTCAGGAGGAAATCCTGGCGGCGGCCTCCCCTAAGTCAATTGGAAAAGAGATTCCCTTTTGCGGAAAAATGCTGAAAGTGATGTCGGTCAGCGACGCCATAGCACAGCATCCGGACTATGCCCTGTTTTCCGCAGGTGCAGGAACCTCCAGGGAATATGCCCCGCAGTTTGCAGCGGTGAGCACCACGGTGATTGACAACTCCTCAGCCTGGAGAAAAGTGCCGGAAATCCCGTTGGTGGTGCCGGAAATCAACGCCGATGTAATCCGTAAGAGCGACCGGATCATCGCCAACCCGAACTGCTCCACCATCCAGATGGTGCTCGCGCTTTCGCGGCTGCACCTGAAATATCACATCAAAAGGCTGGTGGTTTCCACTTACCAGAGCGTGAGCGGAACTGGCCAAAAGGCTATCCGGCAGCTGGAGGCGGAGGAAAAAGCATGGGGATGCGACGGAAAAACCGAAAATGTGCGTAACGGCGGCAAAAAAGAAAAATGCTGCGTTGCGGGGAATGAATCCGTCCCCATGGCCTACCCCTACCCCATACATCGCAACCTGTTCCCGCACGGCGGCGATTTTCAGGAGGACGGCTACACCTCCGAGGAGCAGAAACTGGTGGATGAGACCAGGAAGATTCTGCGTGCACCGGAAATTGCCATCACCGCCACCGTGGCCCGCGTGCCGGTCACCGGAGGCCACTCCGAAGCGGTGAACGTGGAATTTGAGACCGATTTCGACCTCAAGGAGGTGGTACGCCTCCTCGAAGGCACCCCGGGAGTCATCGTGCAGGACAATCCGGCGGAAAACCTCTATCCGATGCCCCTGTACGCCGAGGACAAGGACGAAGTGTTCGTAGGCCGCATCCGCAGGGATTATTCACAACCAAACACCCTAAACCTTTGGGTTGTAGCAGATAACCTGCGCAAGGGAGCCGCCACCAACGCCGTGCAGATTCTGGAGTACCTGACAAAAGGGTGAAGAGTTTAAAAGTTTAAGAGTTTAAGGGGTTGTAGGGCCATCGCGTGCGGCGACCTTTATTAGGAGTTTAAAAGGTTTAAGAGGGTAAAAGTTTAAGAGGTTTAAGAGGGTAATTGTAGGGCCGTCGCGTGCGGCGGCCTTTATTAAGAGTTTAAAAGTTTAAGAGGTTTAAGGGGTTGTAGGGCCGTCGCGTGCGGCGACCTTTATTAGGAGTTTAAAAGGTTTAAGAGTTTAAAAGTTTAAGAGGTTTAAGAGGGTAATTGTAGGGGCGCAAAATTTTGCGCCTCTAATGATGATGTCATCTCACCGTCCCTTACTCATCTCGCGGTGCGCTTCAAAAAAGGTCTTGCCTTCCAGCCGCGCATTGTAGGCACTGATGTTCAGTTCAAACCCGATGATGATGAAATTGGAGAGCATCTGAATGTAAATCAGCAGGATGATGATAGCTCCGATGGAGCCGAAAATAGCGTTGTAACGGGAAAAGTGGGAAATGTAGGTGCTGAAACCCCACGAGGCGACTGTAATCAGCAGGGTGGCCAAAAAGCTGCCTGCGGAAAAGAAATGGAAGCCTTTCTGCCTGGCGGGGGCAAAATAGTATATCAGCGAAATAATCAGGAAAATCAGGAAGAACACCGACAACCATTTGAAAATAACAAACATCCATAACGCCTGAAAGCCCTGCGCAGCCAAATAGCGCATCGCCCGCCCAATCATCAGCAGAGCGAACAGCATGCCAATCACCACAATGATAATGGCCACCAGCAACAGGACAGAAATCACCCGCAGCGAAAAACCGTTGCGCGTCTCCACGTGATGATAGGAGGTGTTGAAAGCCATAATCATGGAGAGGATGCCTTGGGAGGCGAAATAGAGCACAAACAGCGAACTGGTGGTCAGCAGGGTACCGTTCTTCTTCAACAGGCCGTCCAAGGTGTCAAAAACAAAACCCCGCGACTGTTCCGGCAAAAAATCATTGATGAACTGCTGCGTCATGGGAATGAACTCCTGGTATGGAAGATAGGCCAGCACAGTGAACAGAAAGAAAATGAAGGGGAAAAGCGCCATGAAGAAATTGTAGGAAATGGCCGATGCCCGCTGGTTGAGCACCCCTTTGGCCAAACCCTTGACAAAAAATTTCATGACATCATAAATCGGGATTTTGAAGAATCCCGGCAAGATGATGCGGCGCAACCTGCCTACGAAGGCATGCAGGCGGGAGGAATTCTTCACCTTCTCCACCTTCTGCAGCGCTTTTTGTTTAATTTCCCTAATATTCATTTATTTATACTCAATTTACATCCCGTCAAAAAAGGAAGGGAATTTCCAATCCTATGAAATGCAAGTTTCTGTACGAAAAGCATCAGAAGTTATTGCAACATTTCCGACACAACAGCCAAAGCACGTGCCAATCCATCCGGATTTTTGCCGCCAGCCGTGGCAAAGAAAGGCTGTCCGCCGCCACCGCCCTGAATCTCCTTGGCCGCACTGCGCACCAGCTGGCCGGCATTCAGGCCGGACTGCACCCGCTGTTCGCCCAACACCACCAGCAACGATGGTTTGTTCTGGAACTTGGAACCCAATGCCAGCACCATGTCAGGCATTTCGTTGCGCAAGCGGATCAGCTCATCTTTCATGGCATTTACATCCTCCTCCGTTTCAGCAATATAAACATGATTTGGAGAGGCAGACACCTTTTCCGCAAACTGTTTCACTTTAGCCTGCGCCTGCTCTTTCCGCACCTTTTCCAGCGCGGAACCCATCTCCGCATTCTCCTGCACGAGCCTCTCCGTGGCCTGCAACAGATCCTTCGGCCCTTTCAACAGCTCCTTCAAGGTTTCCTGCAAATCCTGCCACTCATCCATCATCTGCTCTACCGCCTCACCGGTGACCGCCTCAATACGCCGCACACCAGCTGCCACCGCAGTCTCGTACACAATGCGGAACGCCCCTATGCTGCCGGTCGCCGCAACATGCGTGCCGCCGCAGAATTCTATGGAATCGCCATATTTCACCACCCGCACGAACTCGCCGTACTTTTCACCGAAAAGGGCCATTGCTCCCAATTTCTGCGCCTCCGCAATCGGCATGGCGCGATGTTCCTCAAGGGCAATATTTGCGCGAATGTCCGCATTTACCAGATGTTCAACCTGACGGATTTCCTCCTTGCTCAATTTGGCGAAATGGGAAAAGTCAAAACGGAGCCGGTTGGCATCCACCGAGGAACCTTTCTGCTCCACATGCGTTCCCAACACTTTCCTCAAAGCCTTGTGCAACAAGTGTGTAGCTGTGTGGTTATGTTCGGTTTCATGTCTTTTCCGCGCATCCACCACCGCATGGAACAACGCCTCCGGACTGGCAGGCAAGTTTTCCACCAGATGGATAATCAAGTTATTCTCTTTCTTTGTGTTGAACACAGAAACAGTTTCATTTTCGTTACGCAGCACACCGGCATCCCCCGCCTGTCCGCCACCCTCGCCATAAAAGGGAGTCTGGTCAAGCACCAGCTGGTAGAATGTTTTCTCCTTGGCGGTCACTTTGCGGTAGCGGACAATCCGCACCTCCGCCTCCAAGGTGTCGTAGCCGATGAACTTTTCCTCCGTTTCGGGATGCACCTGCACCCAATCCTCCGTATCCTGCGCCGCTGCCGCACGGGAACGCGCCTTCTGCGCCTGAAGGCCTTTCTGGAAGCCCTCCATGTCAACCGTCCAGCCCTGCTCCTGCGCCATCAGCTGGGTCAAGTCCACAGGAAATCCGTATGTATCAAACAATTCAAAGGCAAAATCCCCATCTATAACTTTGCTGTCATGCTCGGAAAGATATTTCTCAAATTTCAGGATACCGTTGGCTAACGTGCGCAAAAAGGCCTGTTCCTCCTCCATGATGATACGTTGGATCAGCTCCGACTGTTTCTGCAACTCAGGGAACTGCTCCCCCATCTGCCCCACAAGGGTCGGCACCATGCTGTACAAAAACGGCTCCCTGCATTGCAGGAAAGTGTATCCGTAGCGCACCGCACGGCGCAAAATTCTGCGAATCACATATCCCGCCTTTGCATTGGAGGGCAGCTGCCCGTCAGCGATTGAAAAGGCCACCGCCCGCAAATGGTCGGCACAAACGCGCATGGCCACATCCGCCTGCAGGTTCTCCCCGTAGCGCAACCCCGCTTTCTCCGCAAGCAGCTGGATAAGCGGCTGGAACACGTCAGTGTCGTAATTGGAGCGTTTTCCCTGCATCACCATGCAGAGACGCTCAAAACCCATCCCCGTATCGATATATTTGTAGGGAAGCGGCTCCAACGTTCCGTTTGCCAACCGGTTATACTGTATGAACACCAAATTCCAGATTTCAATCACCTGGGGATGATCCTTATTGACCAAATCCCTGCCCGACACCTTGACCTTTTCCGCCTCATCGCGCAAATCGATGTGTATCTCCGAACAGGGGCCGCAGGGACCCTGCTCGCCCATCTCCCAAAAATTGTCCTTCTTGCTGCCGAAAAGAATATGGCTCTCCTCAATATGCGCCTGCCAAAAACCGTAGGCCTCCATGTCGCGCTCCAAGCCCTCCTTTTCATCGCCGCAGAAAACGGTCACGTACAAATTGTTTTTGTCAATCCTCAGCACCTCCGTCAAAAACTCCCAGGCATAGGCAATGGCCTCCTTTTTGAAATAGTCGCCGAACGACCAGTTGCCCAGCATCTCAAACATGGTATGGTGATAGGTGTCATGCCCCACCTCCTCCAAGTCGTTGTGCTTGCCCGACACGCGCAGGCATTTTTGGGAATCGGCCACACGCGGGTATTTCCGGGGCGAATTGCCCAAAAAAATGTCCTTGAACTGGTTCATGCCCGCATTGGTGAACATCAGGGTCGGGTCGTTTTTCACCACCATCGGCGCAGACGGCACAATATGATGCTGTTTGGATTCAAAAAATTGCAAAAACTGTTTTCTGATCTCTTTTGATGTCATGATGCTCTTTTTTATAAAATTTGCAAATATACATCAAATCCGGATACGGTTTTCACAGATAAGGAAAAAAATTCCAACATCTGCAAATAAAATTATAAAAAACAGGCGAACCAATTTGCCACAACAGGCATTAATATCTAAATATCAATATTTTGAACAATAAAAAATATTTTACATCCTTTTGCATCGGAAAAATGTCTACCTTTGCAGTTTGCAGGCAGAGTTTCCCATCAGAAATTCACTGCAACAAAAAAACATCAACACATGTCAGTGATTATCATTACAGGAGCCAGCAGCGGCATCGGGTTTGAGACCGCAAAAACGCTGGCGCAACAGGGACACAAGGTGTACGCGGGTGCAAGAAGGCTGGAAAGGATGGAGGCCTTGCGCAACTGCGGGGTGCAGACACTTCAGCTGGACGTGACGGACAGCAGTTCAATCAGCCGTTTTGTGGAGACCGTCATGGAACGGGAACAGCGCATTGACGTGCTAATCAACAACGCCGGCTACGGCTATTTCGGCCCAATTGAGAACGTGAGCATGGAAGAAGCACGCAGACAATTGGATGTCAATATTTTTGGCATGGCCGAACTTACAAAAATGGTACTGCCAGTCATGCGGGCGCAGGGAAAGGGGAGAATCATCAACACCTCTTCCATTGTGGGCCGCTCCATCCTCTACTTTGGCGGCTGGTACCATGTTTCCAAATATGCGGTGGAGGCTTTCAGCGACTCACTCCGCATTGAGGTAAAACCTTTCGGCATTGACGTGGTGATTGTTGAACCGGGCGGCATCCGGACGGAATGGGGCATAATCGCCGCCGACCACCTGCAAGATTCCTCCAAAGGGACCGCCTATGAAAAGGAGGCCGGCAACGAAGCGGCACTGCTACGGAAAGGCTATTCCATCCGTTTCCTCTCCTCACCAAAAGTGGTGGCCAAAGCCATGTGCAAAGCGGTGAACCGCCGCCGGCCCAAGGTGCGCTATGTCATCGGGCGCGGCGCAACCACCATCCTGCTGCTGCACCGCCTGCTGCCTGCCAGATGGTGGGACGCGCTGATGCGAAGCACCGCAAGGATTTGGAAATGAAAACCGGCATCCATCGCAACATTCCGGCAAAAAATATTTTTCGTGCCACATGGATATCGTATCGTTTTTTCATCTACATTTGCACTTGATGTTTTCGGATTAAAGTACCAACAGATGTTTTACAAAAGAATCATACTGCTTTTTGGAATCTGCCTGTGGGCAAGTGGCCTGCAAGCGCAGCAGTTCCCGAACCTCGTTTATGACAACCATGTTTACGACGACGCGGTCAACGGGCTGAAAGTGGAGCTGATGAACGCCCCATGCGCCCCTCCGGTGCTGGAACTGAACGGCACCCAGCGGCTGTACGTCAGTTTCGACGACCTGAACGCGGAACTGAGAGATTTGAAATACACCCTTATACACTGCACCTACGACTGGAAACAGCCCTCCTCACTGCAAAAGCACGAATACCTTTCCGGATTTGGGGAAGGCAACATTTCGCGTTACGAATATTCCATGAACAGCCTGCAGCACTACATCAACTACTCCTTTTCGCTTCCGAATGAGGAGGTGCAGCCGCTGCTCTCCGGCAACTACCTGCTTTGCGTGTACGAGGACGAGGAGCATCTGCTGTTCACCTACCGGCTGATGATAGTGGACCAGAAAAGTATCATCACACCTGAGTTTCAGGCTTCCAGCAACATTCCAGAACATTTCACCCATCAGGAAATCCGGTTCCAGGTGCAACCTGCCGGCATACACTTGCAAAACCCATTCCGCAACGTGAAGGCGGTGGTCATGCAGAACATGCGCAGCGACAATGCCATGCTGTTCGAGCAGCCCTATTCCCAAAAAGGGGAGCTGCTGCTCTACGACAAGCCCGGCGCCAACACCATGGAGGGCGGCGTGGAATTCCACAGGTTCAACATAGAGAGCCTTTTGAGGACTCTGGACAACATCCGGGAGATAAGGCGGACAGACGACCGCTACCACGTGTACCTCTACCCTGACTTGGACCGCTCCTACAAGCCCTATTTCAGCGAAAAGGATATCAACGGCTGCTACATGCCGCTCCGTTCCCCACACGCACAGTCCTATGAGTTCGACTACGCCGACGTGCATTTTGAATTCCACTACGACAAGCCTTTGGACGGGGACATTTACCTGTTCGGGGAGCTGACCCACTGGCGTTTCATTGAGGAGGCCAAAATGAGCTACGACGAGAGCCGCCATGTCTATACCGCCGATTTATACTTGCAGACAGGCTATTACAACTACACCTACCTGTATGTGCCGAAGCAGGGCCTTCCTGCCACCTACCTGGTGGAGGGCTCGCACTGGGAGACGGAGAACAGCTACGTTTTTCTGATTTATTACCATCCGGACGGCACGGACTACGACCAGCTGATAGGATACAAGCAATCCTTCTACACAGAATAACTTTTTTATAAAAATACATTTATATACATAAATACAAATTAAAAAAATTAACATAGCATACAAATGGACTTCAGCAAAAAAATAGCCGCCGAACTGCACCTGTCAACCGATGCCGTGCGCAACACCATTGACCTGTTGAACGAAGGGGCGACCATCCCCTTTATCGCCCGTTACCGGAAAGAGGCCACTGGAAGCCTGAACGAACTGGTCATCATGCAAATCCGCGACCGGCTCAAACAACTGGTCGAACTGGAGGAGCGGCGCGACAGCATTCTGAATTCCATCCGCGAGCAGGGCAAGCTGACCGATGAGCTCCAACAGAAGATTGAGGCAGCTGAAACGCTTTACATTTTGGAGGATTTATATCTTCCCTACAAGCCAAAGCGCAAAACCCGCGCAAGCGTGGCCAAGGAGAAAGGGCTGGAACCGCTGGCGGCCAAAATATATGCACAAGGCAAAGGCAATGTGGAGCAATGGGCGGAAGCCTTTGTCAGCCAGGAAAAGGGGGTGGCTGACACCGAAGAGGCCATCCAGGGTGCCTGCGACATCATAGCCGAACAGATATCCGAGCATGAGCTGACCCGCGCCCGGCTGCGCAAACTGTTTGTCCGCAAGGCCAAAATTGTTTCCAAAGTGGTGAAAGGGAAAGAGCTGGAAGGTGAAAAATACGAACTATACTTTGACAGGCAGGAGCCTGTTGCCAAAATCAGCTCGCATCGGCTTTTGGCAATGCTTCGGGGTGAAGAGGAGGGTTTCCTGCGCCTGAAAGTGGAGCCCGT
>CAJOQK010000137.1 GCA_905236885.1 uncultured Bacteroidales bacterium | reverse complement strand
CTTCTTCATACCTCTTGATTTTAGTGTTACAAAAATACTCTTTTTTGTCCACTTTTAAATCGTCCTATTTTTGGGGAGGCTTACAAAATGGGGATGTTTACAATGTAATTGTATCGAATTAATGTTTAATTATCCTCTAAAAATTTATCAAATGGTGACCTCCCCACATTCTCCGCATTATTTCAAATGAATGATTCCAAGGAAAAGCTTTTGCAGACAATTTTGAATTTATTTCAGAAAAATTTTGTCTTTTTGTGGAAGGGGCATAGCTATGCTATGTGATTGACCCTAAAAGCAAAAGATTGCGAAATAAAACATAATTGACGTGAAGGCGGAAGCGCGGAATTTTTAGAGGTCACCTTCTATGACTTGATGTAGAACTGCAACTGGTGCGGTGCGGTGAAAATCTCCTCCCACGCCCCGGTTTCAAACACAATGCAGGCGCACGCCGTGGTCTGCATGTAGGCGGTATGGTCGGGAATGAAGAAATGGAGCAGGTTGCTCACCTCCGGATTATGCCCCACCATCATGACACTGCGGATGGAAGCGTTGTCCAACGCAACCAGCAGGTCGAAATAATCCTCGATGGAACCGGCGTAAAGGTCATGTTCAAAACGGATTTCCGCCTCCGGGAAATGCAGGGTCTGCGCCAGCAGCCGGGCAGTGCGCCGCGTGCGGAGCGCATCGCTGGCAATCAAGGCGTCCAGCCGGCATTCCTGCCGCAGCAATGCCGCACCCAGTTCACGTGTCCGCTCCACCCCCAAACCGGTCAGATCGCGGTCAAAATCCTGAAAACCCTCCGCCGCCTTGGCATGCCGGACAATGTAAAGCTGTTTTTTCACTGCTCCTTGCATCGTTTCACTTTTTATCGGTTTCAAAGTGCAAAAGTACAAAATTAAATGCCATGTTCATATCATCGGCAGAAAAAAATTTTTTGGCTGGAAAGGTGGGAACATTGCCGGAAAAGTGGTACTTTTGCATCGTAAAATGTAAACGGCAATTTATATTAATAACGGTTAACATTATGAAATTCTATGACAGGGAAAGTGAAATAGCGATTCTGAAAGAGAACGAATTACAATCCAGACAAAGTGCAGTGTTCACCGTGCTGATGGGGCGCAGGCGCGTGGGAAAAACCACACTGCTGACAACCGCGCTGGAAGGCTGCGACTATGCCTATCTCTTTGTCTCCAAAGACAGTGAGGCTATGTTGTGCCAGAAATTCCAGCATACCCTGGAAGAGCAGCTGGATATCCGTGTGTATGGAACCATCCGTCACTTCCGCGAGCTGTTCGAGGTTATCATGAAAGAATCGCTAAACCGCCATTTCACCATCATCTTTGATGAGTTTCAGACGTTATACAAGGTGAATCCTGCCATTTTCAGCGAGATGCAGGATTTATGGGACAGGTATCACCGCGACTCGCACCTTTTCCTGATCACCTCCGGCAGCATCCAGTCGCTGATGAAGCGCATCTTCGAACATGAGAACGAACCGCTCTATGGGCGCCCGACCTCAAAACTGACACTCCAGCCATTCACCACCAGTGTCATCAGACAGATATTCCGTGACCATTGCCCTGATTACAGCAACGAGGATCTGCTCTGCCTCTACATGATTACCGGCGGCGTGGCCAAGTATGTGGAACTGCTGATGGATGCCGGATGCCATACCAAAGAGAAGATGCTTGACTATGTATGCCGCCAGGATTCCTATTTCCTCTACGAGGGGCGCGACCTCATGAACCAGGAATTCGGCAACGAGAGCGCCACCTATTTTTCCATCCTGCAACTGATTGCAAACGGCATGACCAAGCGTTCCGACATTGACGGCACCATGCAGAAGGACATGGGGGCATATCTGCAAAACTTGGAGAAGAACTACCTGATGATAAGCCGTCTGAAACCATTGCTCGCCAAATCGAACAGCAAGGTTACCGCCTATGAGATTTCCGACCAGTTCCTGCGCTTCTGGTTCCGCTTCATCTGGCCCTACCAATCGCTGGTGGAACGCCGCCAGCTCACGCTGCTGCGCCAAAATATGGAGCAGCACTACGAACAGTTCAGCGGCAGGACACTGGAGCAGTATTTCCAGGCGAAGGCGATGGAATCCGGGTTGTTCACAATGGCAGGCAACTGGTGGGACCGCAAGGGGAAGAACGAGATTGACCTGATTGCCCTCAACGAGTTCGATCACACGGGTATAGTGGCTGAAATCAAACGCAATCCACGCAAGTTCAACACCAAGGAGCTGGAGGAAAAATCCCAGGCCCTTCCCACCCAAAGCTTCGGCGAATACAGGCTTTCGCTCCGCAACCTCTCCTTAAAGGATATGTGACCTCGTTCGCATGACATTAAATGCGGAAAAAACGTTATACCTGTTGGCATGTAACGGCTTCCGGAGTTTGGAGAGCGGCTGTAAACAAAAAAATATTTTACCGCTTGTAATTCGCATCCATTTTTTGTGTACATTTGCATTTTATTTATAAGCATTGGCAAACAGATGGCAAAACAGAGAATCTTACTCAAAATTAGCGGCGAATCGTTGGCGGGAAGCCAGCAGTACGGCATACAGGCAGAACAGTTGCGCTACTACGGTGCCGAAATCAAAAAAGCATCCGACCTCGGTCTGCAAATCGGCGTGGTGATTGGCGGCGGCAACATTTTCAGGGGAATGCAGGGTGCCAGCAAAGGTTTTGACCGCATACAGGGCGACTACATGGGCATGATGGCCACCGTAATCAATAGCATGGCGCTACAGGGGGAACTGCAGGCTAACGGTGTGAAAGCGGTTATCCTTTCCGGCATTGCCATCGACCCTATATGCGAACGGGCCAGCAGCAGCCGCGCCATCGAATATCTGGAACAGGGCTACGTGGTGATTTTCAGCGCAGGCACGGGCAACCCATTCTTCACAACCGACAGTTGCGGAGCGTTGCGCGCCATTGAAATCCATGCCGACCTGCTGTTGAAAGGCACCCGCGTGGACGGCGTTTACACCAAAGATCCTGAAAAATATCCCGATGCAGTCAAATATGAGTCGGTCACCTTTGAAGAGGCCTATCAGAAAGGGCTGCACATCATGGACTTGACCGCATTCACCCTTTGCAGGGAGAACAACATGCCGGTGATTGTATTTGACATCAACCAGCCCGACAATCTGCTCAAACTGGTCAAGGGAGAAAAAGTTGGAACCTTAATTCACAATTGATATGGAAGATAACATCATTCAGGAAGACGAATTTACGGAGACTGAATCTCGGCGGGAAAAACGCGCGCGCAAGCATGTGCAGTTCAAAATCCACCTTTGCATCTACATACTGGTAATCTCCTTTTTCTGGCTGTTGTGGTTCTTCCTTTTCAAAAACACCGACGGTTCCGCCCGCGACATGTTCTTCAAACTGAGCTGGGCAATCACACTTTTCTGGCTGCTGTTCATCATCAGCCACTATCTTTTTGCCTACAAATGGAACAGAAGCTATTTGGAAAAGGAAGTCAGCCGGATGCGTAAAAACGAGCAGAAGCTCAAAAAGCAGCTGGAGGAACTCCGCACCAGGGTGGCTGAGCTGAAGGAAAAAACTAACGCAAAAGAAAACGAGTAAATACAATTTAAAGAAACACAATATGTCAGACGAAATCAACCTTTGTTTGGAATCAATGAAGGAAGACATGCAGAACGCCTTCCTCTTTTTGGAAAAGGAACTGGATAAGATTCGTGCCGGAAAAGCCAACGTGAAGATGCTGGACACGGTGAAGGTGGACTATTACGGCGCCCCCACCCCTCTTTCACAGGTGGCGAGCCTGAGCACGCCCGATCCAAAGCAGATTATGATCCAGCCTTGGGAAAAGAACATGATCGGACCGATTGAAAAAGCCATTTTGGCCGCCAATTTGGGTTTCAACCCACAAAACAACGGCGAGGTTATCCGCGTCGTGGTCCCCACCTTGACCGAAGAGCGTCGTAAAGATTTGGTCAAGAAGGTGAAACAGGAAAGCGAACAGGCCAAAATAAGCATCCGCAACATCCGCCGCAACGCCAACAACGATGTGAAGAAACTTAAAGATGACGGCGTTCCCGAAGACGAAGTGAAAAAAGCGGAGACTGACATCCAGAAAATGACCGACGAATTCATTGAAAAGGTGGACAAACTTTACACCTTCAAGGAAAAAGAGATCATGACCATTTAACACCGGCTTATGAATTTTGTAGAAGAACTGAAATGGAGGGGCATGATCCACGACATGATGCCCGGCACTGCGGAACAGCTGCAGAAAGAAATGACCACGGCCTACGTTGGCATTGACCCGACCGCCGACTCGCTGCACATCGGACACCTGGTGGGTGTGATGATGTTGAAACACCTGCAGGCGTGCGGACACCGTCCCATCGTACTGTTGGGCGGCGCAACCGGCATGATAGGCGACCCTTCCGGCAAGTCACAGGAGCGCAACCTGCTTGACGAGGCGACTCTCCGCCACAACCAGGCTTGCATCCAAAAACAGCTGGCCAAATTCCTTGATTTTGACAGCCATGACCCCAACGCCGCCATACTTGTCAACAACTACGACTGGATGAGCAAATTCACATTTCTCGAATTTATCCGCAACATCGGCAAGCACATCACGGTAAACTACATGATGGCCAAGGATTCGGTGAAAAAGCGTTTCAATGGCGAAGGTGACGGCATGTCGTTCACCGAATTCACCTACCAGCTTGTGCAGGGCTACGACTTCCTGTACCTCAACCAGCACTACGGCTGCAAATTGCAGATGGGCGGTTCCGACCAGTGGGGCAACATAACCACCGGTACAGAACTCATCCGCCGCAAAACCGACGGTGAAGCCTACGCCCTCACCTGCCCTCTCATCACCAAGGCTGACGGCGGCAAGTTCGGCAAGACCGAAAAGGGCAACATCTGGCTTGATCCGGAACGCACCTCACCCTACATCTTCTACCAGTTCTGGCTGAACTGCAGTGACGAGGACAGCAAGAAATACATCCGCATCTTCACAATGAAATCCAAGGAGGAGATTGAGGCTCTGGAAAAAGAGCATGATGCCGCCCCCCATTTGCGCATATTGCAGAAGGCCTTGGGCGAGGACATCACTGTCCGTGTGCATTCCCGCGAAGACTACGAAGCCGCCGTGGAGGCCTCCAACATACTTTTCGGCAAAGGCACAAAAGAGAGCTTGGCCAAACTGTCAGAAAGCATGTTTCTGTCTGTTTTTGAAGGTGTACCAACTTTCCATGTGGCTCGTTCCGTTCTGGAAGCAGGCATCTCCCCTGTGGAACTGCTGACCGGACCCGCAGCTGTTTTCGCCTCCAAAGGGGAAATACGCCGTCTGATTAAAGAGGGGGGACTCTCCATCAACAAGACCAAAGTCAACGAGGAGACAATGCTCTCCACAGAAGTCACAATCAACCAAAAGTACCTTTTGGTACAGAAAGGAAAAAAGAATTATTTTGTCATTGTTATTCAATAAACAAGCCTTATGAAAAAATTTGCCTTGTACATTTTAGTCTGCCTGTTCGGCATAGCATGGACGGACATGGGTGCCATTTATGCCCAAAACACAGCTGCTGAAAAATCGGTGAAAACCAATCGGAATGTCAATTTCAGCAAAAAATCAAGCAATCCGGCCAACCATTTGAACAAGGGCGGACATATGAAATACCCTCGTGGCATCGGCAACGACAAAGGGATTAATTTCGGATTCCAAGTAGGGGGAAGCCTCGCCCTGATGGACGCGCTGAAAGAGGAAAAATGCAATTTGGGTGGCAACGTAGATTTATATATGCACAAAATCCTGAAAAACAGCAACACTGTAGCTTTAGGCGCGGAAATCAAAGCCTTTTACCTGATGACAAATACAAACAAGTTCACGGAATATGTCACTCCGAGGCAACAGGATCCCGGCACAGAACCTGCCAATGTCACATGCGGCAGCTGGATAGCCGCAACCCCACAACTCAGCCTGCTGGGAAATTTCAACGCCACCGCCCGATTTAACATCCAACTTAAAATCAATATGGGACCTGCCATCGTCATGGTGCCAGGCAACAGCATCAAATTCCAGAAGAATGAAATCCAACTGGACAACAGCGTTTCCGCCGTTACCACCGAATACCATTACAAATCGGGCATGTCAATCGGAGGAAGTGCCACCTTGGGCGCGGACCTGCTCTATGCATTGAGCAGCCATACCGAATTCAAGACCGGTGTGGATTTCACCTACCTTCGCTTCTCCTACGACAAAGAACACATTCAACCTAAAGTTAAACTAATAAACGAATTAAGACAGTTCGGCATTTACAACCTTCATGTCGGTTTTGCATTTAGTTTTTAAGAAAAAGAATAATAAATATCAAATTAACAGAAATATAAAATTATCATCATTATGAACAACGCTTCTTATATTTTCAGAGAACCCCAGAATGAACCCGTTTTCAGCTATGCGCCCGGAACACCGGAACGCGCCGCCCTGAAAGCAGAATTGGAAAAACAATACAACCAGTGCATTGAAATTCCATTGATCATTAACGGAAAAGATGTGAAAACTGGTGACATGGGCACAGTGGTTATGCCGACCGAACACGGACATGTGCTGGCCAAATATCACAAAGTGGGTAAAAAAGAGGTGCAGATGGCCATTGACGCCGCCATGGCCGCCCGCGAAAGCTGGGAAAGCATGCCTTGGATCCAACGTGCCTCCATCATGATGAAGGCCGCTGAGCTGTTAGCCACCAAATACCGCTACGTGCTTAACGCCGCCACCATGCTCGGACAGGGCAAAAGCCCGATGCAGGCGGAAATCGACTGCCCCTGCGAAGCCATTGACTTCCTCAGGTTCAACACCTATTTTGCCTCCAAAATTTATACGGAACAACCCATTTCCGACCATACCATGCTGAACCGCAACGAATACCGTGGCATGGAAGGCTTCGTATACGCCATCACCCCATTCAATTTCACCTCCATTGCGTTGAATTTGAATGTGGCTCCCGCCCTGATGGGCAATGTGACCATTTGGAAGCCCTCAACCACCGCCATCCTCTCCAACTACTATATCATGAGACTGTTGCAGGAGGCCGGTCTGCCCGACGGAGTCATCAACTTCCTCCCCGGCAGCGGTAGCGTGATCAGCGAAGTGGCCTTCAAATCCCCATATCTGGCAGGAATCCACTTCACAGGAAGCACCTCCACTTTCAAAAACTTCTGGAAACAGATTGGTGAGAACATCGACATTTACAGGACCTACCCGAAAATTGTCGGTGAAACCGGCGGCAAGGACTTCATCTTCGCCCACAAGAGCGCTCCCGCACGCGAACTGGCCGTGGCCATCCTGCGCGGTGCCTTTGAATACCAGGGACAGAAATGCTCCGCCGCTTCACGTGCCTATGTGCCCGCTTCCCTGTGGGATGCCACTTTAGGCCACGTCAAGGAGATGATGAAAACCGTAAAGATGGGTGACGGCCGCGATTTCGGCAACCTCGTCAATGCGGTGATTGATGAAAAATCGTTCGACAACATTGCCGGCTACATCGACCGTGCAAAGAAATCCCCCGATGCGGAAATCGTGTTGGGCGGCGGCTATGACAAGAGCGTCGGCTATTTTGTGGAACCGACCATCATTGTGGCCAAAAAAGCCGACTACGAGTCAATCCGTGAAGAGATTTTCGGACCGGTCATCACAGTTTACGTCTACCCGGATGAGGAATATGAGCAGACACTGCGTCTTTGCGACACCACCTCCCCCTATGCACTGACCGGCTCCATTTTCGCCAACGACCGTTTCGCCATCGAAAAGGCGGAGCAGATGTTGCGCCACGCTGCCGGTAACTTCTACATCAACGACAAGCCGACCGGTGCTGTTGTCGGATGCCAGCCTTTCGGCGGCGCCCGTGCCTCCGGAACCAACGACAAGGCAGGCAGCGCCCTCAACCTCTACCGTTGGATCAGCGCACGCTGCATCAAGGAGACCTATGTGCCTGCCACCGACTACGGCTATCCGTTCCTGCGTGAAGAGAAATAAGGCGCTTGAAGGAATTCCCAATCAAATATGCGAAAAAACCGTGCTATGCACGGTTTTTTTTCTCCTTTCGCATTTCGGATTGGATTTTTGACTATATTTGCAAATTGGTTCGGAACGTTCCGCGCATGTCGGCCCTGACCGGCACACACATGGACGAAGCGCCCCGAAACAACAAAACAATTAATTGCATACCAATATTATATAAACAAATGAAAGTAAAAGAACTGGTTGAGAAACTGAATCTGAAGGTATTGTCCGGAGAAAACGGACTGGACAGGGAAATTGACGGCTGCTATATCAGTGACCTTTTGAGTGATGTGATGGGCAACGCCGAAATGGGCAATGTGTGGATCACCCTGCAAACCCACAAGAATGTGATGGCAGTGGCCTCCTTGAAGGAGATGTCCTGCATCATTCTGGTGAAAAATTTGGGAGCCAACGAAGACACGCTGAACCAAAGCAACGAGGAGGCTCTCCCCATTTTGCAGACCAGCCTTCCCACCTACGAAATCGCCGGACAGGTCTACAATTTATTGCATTCCTGAACCTATCTCCCCATCCAAAGCAGTTCACGCCATGGCCAAGGAACTGAAACCCTACAGGGCTGACTTGCACATTCACACGGTATTATCACCGTGCGGCGACCTCTATATGAGTCCGAGCGCCATTGTGGAGCAGGCCAAGAAACTGCATCTGGATGTAATTGCCATCTGCGACCACAACAGCACACGTCAGGTCAAAGTGACCCAGAAACTTGGCAGGGAAAATGACATTCTGGTCATAGGCGGCGTGGAAATCACGACACAGGAGGAGGCGCACGCCCTCGCCTATTTTGAGACCGATGAGCAGCTGGATGCATTTCAGGCCTTTTTGGACGAACACCTCCCCCACATTCCCTTGGACGAAGAGAAATTCGGCTACCAGCTGATTGTGGATGAGAACGAAGAGATTCTGGGAGATGAGCCTTGGCTGCTGTGGTCTGCCATTGATGCGGATTTGGACACCCTCTATGACAAAGTGCATGAAATCGGCGGACTGTTTGTGCCTGCGCATGTCAACAAACCGGCCTCAAGCCTGATGAGCCAGCTGGGTTTCATTCCGCCCGACCTGAAAGCCGATGCACTGGAAATTTCAAAACATGTGAAAAAGGAGGATTTTCTGAAAAAATTCGCCTACCTGAAACGTTTCAGCTTCACCCGGAGTTCCGATGCGCATTTTCTGCACATCATCGGCGAGGTGCATTGTATATTATATATGTATGACAAAACCTTTGACGAATTCCGGAAGACCCTGCATGGAGAGGATGGACGCCACGTGCTGACCGAACCCAACGAAAAACTGCAGCTGCTCTACGGATGACACAGCATCGGCAACCCTTTGGATAATATTCAAAATTTCATCTTTTTTACGAAATTTTAAACATTTTTTTAAAAATAAAAAAGCAAGCATCATAACATGAAGGAATTGTCCCAACACGTATACGACCTTTTGGAAAACTCGGTGGCAGCAAACGCCTCATTGGTGGAACTGACCATCAGGGACAGCATTAAGGAGAACATTTACGATTTCGTGATAAAAGACAACGGAAAAGGTATGAGTCCTGAGTTTCTGGCACGTGTCACCGACCCTTGGACCACAAGCCGCACCACCCGCAAAGTAGGCTTGGGGCTGCCTCTGATTAAGATGAACACCGAAAACGCCGGCGGCGGCATGAACATAGAGAGCACCGAAGGTGTTGGCACCACACTGCATTTCTGGTTCCAGCACGACCACATCGACCGCGCCCCTATGGGTGATTTGGCCGGGTATTTGGTGATGCTGTTCGCCCAATTCGAAAACATTCATTTCATTTACAAACACATAACCGACAACGGGGAATATGTGTTTGACACCGACGAAGTGAAAGAGGCTCTGGACGGCATGTCCATGAAAGATTACGAAATCATGCAATATTTAAAGGAAATGATACAGGAAAACCTGAAAGAGATTGGTTTTTCAGAATAAAACTAAAATTTATAAATCATGACCATAAAAGAAATAGCAACATTATTGGATGCCAAAGTGGTATGTGGAAAAGAGCGGTTGGATGAGGAGCATGAGAACGCTTTCGCCTCCGACCTGATGAGCGACGTGCTCACGTTAGGAGATCACAACCCAATTATTCTCACAGGTTTATGCAATCTGCAAACCATCCGTACCTGTGAAATGGGAAATCTGGACATCATCATCCTAGTGCGCAAGAAAAAGGCCACCGAGGAGATGATTGAGATGGCGGAAGAGGAAGGCATGGTGCTGATGGAATGCAACTATTCCATGTTCAAGGCCTGCGGCATACTCTATCAGGCCGGTATTCAAGCCATTTACTAAAATCATTAGTCCGGATGAAACAACATGCCATCATCTGTTCCGGCATTTGGCAATCATTCAAGTAATTAACCGACAAAAAACAACGTTATGCATTTGGAATATCAAGTATACGAAGCCGACTTTGTCAATGCAGGTTCCGCCTCCAGCTCCATCAAAAAAACGCTGAAGCAGCTGAACATCAACCCTGCCATCATCAAACGTGTGGTAGTGGCCCTGTATGAGGCCGAAGTCAATGCCATCGCACACGCCTATGGCGGCACCATCACCGCAGATATTGATGCCAACAAAATCAACATCAAGGTGGTGGACAAAGGTCCAGGCATCCCCGACATTGACTGGGCCATGCAGGAGGGAAACTCCACCGCCTCACCCGAAGTCCGCGACATGGGTTTCGGAGCCGGCATGGGTCTGCCAAATATTCAAAAAAATGTGGACAAGCTCAACGTACAGTCCACTGTAGGAGTTGGCACCAGCGTTGAAATGGAAGTAAACTTTAAATAAAACAGTTATGGAAAACGGTTCTGCTTTTTACCATGCGCTGCAGGTGGACGAGGATATCTGCATCGGCTGCTCCCACTGCATGAAAACCTGTCCCACCGGCGCCATCCGTATCCGCAACGGGAAATCGCACATTCTGGAAAACCGCTGCATCGATTGTGGAGAATGCTTCAAAGCCTGTCCGGTCAAGGCCATATACATCAAACAGGACGACTTTGAGGAAATTTTCAACTTCAAATGCCGCGTGGCACTTATCCCCTCTGTTTTTTTAGGGCAGTTCCCGGATGACATCAGCGTTTCAAAAATATACAACATACTGATTGATATAGGTTTCACACATGTTTGGGAAACCGAATCAGCCGTTCCTATCTATACCAAGGCAAAAAACCGGTATGCTGAGGAGCATCCGGAAATCAAACCGTTGATTTCCACCTTCTGTCCGGCTGTTTTGCGTCTAATCCAAGTGAAATACCCCGGTCTGGTGGAAAACCTGATTCCGTTGAAAGCTCCGTTGGACATCACTGCCATGTTCCTGCGCCGCAAGCTGGTCAGCGAAGAGCACTACGACCCGAAGGAAATCGGCCTGTTCTACATCACCCCCTGCGCCTCGAAAATTGCAGCGGTCAAAAGCCCTGTGGGTGAGGAAAAATCCAACGTGGACGGGGTTATCAACATGGACGCGCTGTATAACAGGGTGTTCAAAATAATCAAAAAAGAGGGGAAAAACTACCAGGAACGGAAACTTCCCATCGCACAGATTTCCTCCGACAGCCTGCTCACCTCCCTCACCAACGGGGAACGCCGGCTGGCACAGGGCAAACATTCCCTGGCCATCGACGGTATTGACAATGTGATGGAATTTTTGGAGAAATTGGAAAAAGGTGAAGATAAAGACATTGAGAATGTGGACTTTTTGGAGCTGCGTGCCTGCGACCAAAGCTGTCCGGGCGGCATCCTCACTTGCGACAACCGCTTCCTGATGTGCGAGCGCATGTTTGCCCGCGCCCGCAAAATCGCCCAGAAAGAACGCAACGGGGAAATCACCAAGGAGCAGGAGGTCACCAAGGACACGGACTACCTGATGCAGAACATCCAGGTGGGCGAAATCAAGGCACGCTCCATGCTCAGCCTGGACGAGGACATTGAAAAGGCACTTGAAAAAATGGGCAAAATCCAGACCATTGAGCAGATGCTGCCCCAAACCGACTGCGGAATTTGCGGCGCACCCACCTGCAACGCCCTGGCCAACGACATAGTACTGTCGGACGCCGAACTTACAGACTGCATCTTCATCCAGCGCAAAAGGGAACACAAAGGTGAACTTCCTATTGAAGGCTCCATACAGATCATGGAGAAAATCTGGGGAAAACGTGTGAAGGAATAAGGCATTCGCACAGCGCCCGTTTCACATGAAAAAGGAAAAGCCGTATTCAAAGAATACGGCTTTTCCTTCATGAAAAAAAATTCCAACCATTTGACCTTTTGTGGAGGATACGGGACTCGAACCCGTTACCTTTTGATTGCGAACCAAATGTTCTACCAGATGAACTAATCCCCCATTTGCAGAGAAATAACGTCTGCAAACTATTTTTATTGTAACGGACCTGCCGCCACCAGCCTTTTTCCCTCTTCGTTGTCGGTGAAGTTCTCAAAATTCTTCACAAACGACTTGGCCAGTTCCATCGCCTTTTGGTCGTAGGCCGCCTTGTCCGCCCAAGTGTTGCGCGGGTTCAGAATTTGGGAGTCAATGCCTTTCATGGCCTTGGGCACCCAGAAACCGAACGGCTGGATGCACTCAAACTCACAGTCATTGATTTCCCCGTTATGGATGGCCTTGATGATGGCACGGGTAATGGAGAGGCTCATACGCTTGCCCACGCCATATTCGCCACCCGACCAACCAGTGTTGATCAGATAGGCGTGGCTGCCGTGCTGCTTCATCTTTTCTGCCAAACGCTGCGCATACACAGTGGGATGCAACAGCAGGAACGGTGCGCCAAAAGCGGATGAGAAGGTCGGTTGAGGCTCTTTCACCCCACGCTCCGTACCGGCCAACTTGGCCGTATAGCCGCTCAGGAAATAATACATTGTCTGGTCTTCCGTCAAACGGGCCACCGGAGGCAGAATGCCAAAAGCGTCCGCCGAGAGGAAAATGATGTTTTTCGGATGAGTGCCTTTGGAAACAGGCTTCACAATATTGTTGATGTGATAGATAGGATATGACACACGGGTATTCTCCGTCTTGCTGTCATCATCAAAATCGGGCGTACCGTCCGATTTGACCACCACATTCTCCAACAAAGCGTCCCTACGGATAGCGGCATAGATGTCAAGCTCCTGCTCCTTGCTCAAATGGATGCACTTGGCATAGCAGCCGCCCTCAAAATTAAACACACCCTCGTTGTCCCAGCCATGCTCGTCATCTCCGATAAGCATTCTCTCCGGATCGGCGGAAAGGGTGGTTTTGCCCGTGCCGGACAAACCGAAGAACAATGCAGTGTCGCCATCCTTACCCTGGTTGGCCGAGCAGTGCATGGAAGCCATCCCCTGCAAAGGCAGCAGATAGTTCATGATGGAAAAGAAACCTTTCTTGATCTCCCCACCATACCATGTGCCACCAACCACCGCCATACGGTCAGTGATGTTGAAAGCCACATACACCTCGCTGTTCAAACCATCGGCCTTCCAGTCGGGATTGGTTGTCTTGCAGGCGTTCAGCATGACAAAATCAGGCTCAAAGTCAGCCAGCTCCTCCTCGGTAGGACGGATGAACATGTTTTTAACAAAATGAGCCTGCCATGCCACTTCGGAAATCACACGGATTTTTAAACGGCTGTTCTCATTGGCACCGCAAAAGGCATCGGTGACATAAAGTTTCTTTCCGCTCAATTGTTTTTGACTGATGCCCAACAGTTTTTTCCAAACTTCCGGAGATATCGGCTTGTTGTCGGAACCTTTGCGGTTGGGACCCGCCCACCAGACATTGTTCTCCGTATTGGCATCACGCACAATGTATTTGTCTTTGGGAGAACGTCCGGTAAAAATGCCGGTATCAACGTTCACAGCCCCCAAAGTGGTCTCCCGGCCAGCCTCGTAGCCACTCAATGCAGGATTTGTCTCATGCTTGTACAATTCCTCATAAGAAATATTGTGATAAATTTCAACGGTATTCTCTATACCATACTTACTTACATCAACTTTCTTGCTCATCGGACATCCAATTAAAAACAATTTTTACAAAGTGCAAAGGTAGAAAATTTCCGAATATGTTTAACCAATCATGAAAAAAAAACTTTTTTCAGATGTCGGACTGCCAAATTTCCCCTTAGGGGACCTCTAAAAATTACTTTGCGAACAATTTTGAATTTATTTCAGGAAGATTTTGTCTTTTTGTGGAATGAGCATAGCTATGCT
>CAJOQK010000136.1 GCA_905236885.1 uncultured Bacteroidales bacterium | reverse complement strand
CTATCATCATGTTTCTGTCCATCCGTTTCAGTTCTTGATGCTCACACCGCCCATGAAGTTGCTGGCGGTGATGTTGAGCCTTTTTGCACCGGCTGTCTGATTGGCAACGATTCCAATAATAAATCTTTTCATGTCCAACGCAGTTTAAAAAAAGCCCCTCGAAAGGGGCTCTTAATTATGAATAACTATTTTTCCAGTCGGATGCGGGCATCTACCGCCACCACCGCTCTCGGATTCCCCAACAGCGGGTTGAGGTCCATTTCGGCGATTTCGGGAGCGGCCTGCACCAATGCGCTCACACGGGCTATTTGGTCGGCATACAGGTCAATGTTCACCGGTTCCTGGCCGCGAACTCCTTGCAGAATCTTGTAGCCGCGCAAATTGGCCAGCATCTCCTTTGCCTCAGCAGCCGTGATAGGGGCGAGGGCTGACTGCACATCCTTCAGCACCTCAATGAAAATGCCTCCCAAACCAAAGAAAATCTGGTGGCCGAATTTCGGGTCACGGATAGCTCCGATATAGACATCCGTACCGTCCAACATCGGGTACATTTCCACCGCGTAGGTCTCCTTGATGGCCATCAGGCGGTCAAATTCCTTGCTGACCGTATCCAAATCTTTGACGTTCAGGGTGACACCGCCCACATCGGATTTGTGCAGCGGTCCGACAACCTTCATGACGAGGGGTGTATCTTTGCCGCAGCCCACTTCGCGGGCGAATTGCAGCGCATCCTCCTTTTTGTCCACCTCAATGCTCCGTTTGCGGGCGATACCGGCGGCATCCAGCAGTTCGTTGTAGTCGGCTATTTCCATGTAGCCGTCCTTGCAGCGTTCCACGGTTTTGCGGATGCGGGCCACATCGATGGCTGGCAGATCCACCTTTTCCGGTTGCGGCTTGGGCGTGTTGAACACCTTGCAGATGGCGTTGCCCAGCACACATTCCTCAGGGAAGTTGATTCGTCCCTTATTGATGAATTCCTGAATCTCCTCTTTCACATTGATAATGGAGGGCAGTACAGGGAAAATCGGCTTTTTGCAGCTCTTCATCTTCTCGTCCAGAAGGGTGTACACTTCGTGGTTGGAGAAGAGCCCTGGAGAACCGAAAATCACCACTGAGAAGTCGATTTCAGTGTAGTCGTTTTCAACGGCATCAATGATATAACCCAGCTGCTCGGCTGTTCCGGTGGCCAAAAAGTCGATAGGGTTGCCCACGGAGGAACCGGCATAGAGCTTGCTGAGCAGTTCCGGTGATTTCGGGTGTTCCTTAAGGCTGGGCACCTCAATGCCTCCGTCAGAGAGCACGTCGGTAAGCATCACAGCAGGACCTCCGGCATGGGTGATGACGGCACAGCGTTTGCCCTTAATTTCAGGGTGCATGAAAACAGCACAGACCGTAGTCAGTTCCTGACGGTTGTGACAGCGTACAATACCGGCTTTGCGGAAAAGCGCGTCCACAGCGGCGTCATTGGTGGCCAAGGCACCTGTGTGCGACGAGGCGGCACGGCTTCCGGCTGCGGAGCCGCCGCTCTTGATGGCCGCAATGTGGCAGCCTTTGTTGATAAGGCTGCGGCTATGCTTGAGCAGCCGTTGCGGATCATTGATTTTTTCCATGTAAAGCATGATGACGCGGCTGGATTTGACCGGATCAAATGTGTTGTCCAGGTGTTCCAGCACATCCTCAATGCCTAATTGGGCGGAGTTCCCGACAGCCCAAACACTGTTGAAGGTAAGACCGTTGGAAATGCCATATTCCTTGATAAACACCGCCGTGGCACCGCTGCCTGTGATAAAGTCCACACCGTGCGGATCCAGGGTGGGGATGGGGGTGTCAAAGGCACCGCAGTAGTGGGTGTTGAGGAAGCCGGTGCAGTTGGGGCCTATCAGGGAGCCGCCCACACTGTTGATGCTGTCAACCATCTGTTTCTCCAAACGGGCACCCTCTTCGTTCTCTTCTGAAAATCCGGCGGATACCACGATGAAACCGCCGGTTCCCTTTTGTTTGGCCAGCACATCCACGGTGGCGGGGCAATATTTGGCTGCAATGGCCAGAATCGCACAATCCACCTGCGGAAGGTCTTCCACCTTGGCATAGCATTTTACACCTTGAACTTCTGTTTCTTTAGGGTTTACGGCATATACACTGCCCTTGAAACCGCTTTCCAAAAGGTTCTTCAGGACTTTGCCGCCGGGTTTGTGGATGTCACTTGAAGCACCGCATACCACAATGCTTTCCGGGTTTAATAATTTTTTGTTTATCATTATGCTATATATTTAATTGACAAATTAAAATGGATAAGGAGGGGCTTAAATGTCGTCATCCTCATCATCCTCACTGCCGGATGTGCCGAACAATTGGCGCAGGTGCTCTTTAAAGGCTTCCGGTGTGTAATAGTTGTAATTGACAGGAATCATAAACTCAACTTCGGAAACTTTTTTCTTTTTTACCTCAACTGCTTCTGTTATTATTTTTTTATTTCCATCAAGTTGTTGTTCCTGATACAGCGGATAGCCTTTCAGACCGGGACAGCTGGAATGGTTGATTTTTTCGTCAATACCGATATCTTCGGTGGTGTACACCAAAAGGACGGTTTTTTTCACCTCCTCTTCATCCTCATCCTCTTCTTCCGCATTGCGCGTGAAAACAATGTCATAGCCTTGGCATACATATCCGCAGATGGTTTTGGTGTCTTCCCTTTTGTTAATCTCTATCTGTACTTGTTTGAAACTTTCGTCAATGCGGGAGGCGGGAACGGAATAGGCCATTTTTTCCATCGGAATGTCAAACAGGATGGTAATGGAGTCCACCATGTCAATTTGGTGCTGATATCCAATTCCAATATTGATGGAAGTGCGGGTGAAGTTGCCCATGATTGTTTCCGTATTTTCCGTAGGGGCATTTGCCAACTGCTGGGGGTCAAAATCCCCCTCATAACGGATGCTGTATTTGATGGTTCCTGAAAAAGATTTGTTCTTTTGAGCCGTAACATTGCCGCATACCAGGAGCAATAAGGCTGCCATCCAAATGATTGCTGATTTTTTCATACCTGTTGTATTATGTTTTTTAATGATGATGAAAGAAAGTGCAAAGATAAGAATTTTTTCCTTCGCTTTGCACCTTCCGTTTCAATTTATTTTCTTTTGTTTTTAGAATTTCCAACCCATGGTCAGCATAAAGTGGTTCTTGCTGACAACATTTTCATAGCAGAATGGGGCGTTGGCGTAGAAAATGTCCGTCTCCTTGTAAAATTGGTGCACATAGGCGAAATCAATGTAGTAATATTGGCTGCGGAAACCAAGACCGGCGGAAAGCACATCCATACTGCCGTCCTTACCCTCTTCCACAAAAGGATTGGTTGAATGGGCGTATCCGGCACGCAAGGCCAAGGGGGAGAGGTTCAGCTCGCCGCCCACCTTGAGGGTGTGTGCGCCTTGGTACAATTGGCCGATCTGGTTGTTTTCCTCACGGAAGGAATAGTCATCAGCACGCAGCCGCATAGCCTTGTAGTCGGTGAATTCATAGCCCAAATTTATGAATCCGTAATTTTTGAACATGAAGGCCCAGTCTCCCAAAATATGGTATGGCGTTGTGATCCGGTATTCATAATCGCTGAAGGCCACCACATATTCCTTGTAGCCGACCGAGTCGTGCTGGGCGGCCAATGTTGCGGAGTAATGCTCTTCCACATCATAGAAGCTGGGGGTATGTACCGCAAATCCGAGGCGCATGAAGGGGAATGGCTGGTAGAGCATGCCTAACTTGAAGTTGACACCCGATCCGTTTTGTATGAGTTCGTTGCCATATTGGAGGTATTTGAAGGCACCGCCCTCCTGATTGTATTCCCCATAGGTGCCGGATGTTTTATAGTGGAAATAGGGGATGCCCAAGGTGGCGCCAACATACAGGATGTCATCGTAATTGCCGCTGACGGAGAAGACATATTCGTTTATGGAACCCTTGGTGCATGTGGACTGGTCCTGCATGAGATCCAAATTGCTGATGTTGCTGTGGAGAAAACCTAAAGCGTCGGTGTCGGTCAGGTACAGGTTGTAGGCAGCATAGCTTTCATAGCTGCCGTACACGTTGTCACCGCTTACCGAAAAGGCTTTGGTAAAGTTGTCAATGATGGAGGTGCGTTTGTCATTGGAACCTCTGCCGTAGCTGTAGGCATGGAAGTTACCCATACGGTTGATACCGGTGGAAATCTGCACTGCTTTCCATTTTCCGCCGGCATCGGGAATGGTCAGGATGACACCCAGGTTGCCGAAATTGAAGTTCCACTTGTTGTCATCGTAGGTGTTCCCATTGTAGGTCAGTTCGCTTTTCCCGTAGTAAAGGGAAGGGGTGAAGG
>CAJOQK010000135.1 GCA_905236885.1 uncultured Bacteroidales bacterium | reverse complement strand
GGCGCGATTTTTTCAATTCGGTTGCCGACAATGAGGATGTCAGTTTTTTCTTCTCTGAATTCAACGTTTTTGATGAGAATGTTCATGTCACTTTTATTTTTTGATTGGAAATGCCGGGGTGTGGAAAGTATGTAGGGTGTTGTCCTTGTATTGCACGAAACAGGCGGAAATTTCTGGATGTTTTTCCGCTATGACGAAAGAGCGTTCCTCCCCCATTATCATGAAGGCGGTGGCCAGTGCGTCGGCAGTCATGCAGTCGGGTGCGATGACGGTGACACTGAACAGGTTGGTTTTTTCCGCTTGTCCGCTTATCGGGTTGATAATGTGGCAAAACCGGTTGCCGGCGCTGTCGGTCTGATAGCGGTGGTAGTCACCGGAAGTGGCGATGGCCTCTCCCTGTTTTAGGGAAAAACGGTGGCAGATTTCATTTTTCAGAGGGTCGGTGTCAGGTGTCCGGATGCCGATGCTCCAGGGTTTTCCGTTTGGCTTGCAGCCTTCGCATACAATTTCTCCGCCTATATTGACCAAAAAGTCAGGATGCTGTTCCCTGACGTGGGCTGCAACTTGGTCTACGATAAACCCTTTTACAATTGCATTGAGATTTAGTTGAATACGAGGGTCTTCCTTGACAAGCCGGTGGTTTTCGATGCGGATTTTCCTGTAGCCGACCCATTGTTTCACGCTGTCGATTGTTTCTGGTCGGATATCGGACGGCTCCTTTTCAAAGCCCCACAGCCGGATCAGCGGTTCAGCAGTGATGTCAAACAATCCGTCGCTCCATTCGCTTATTTGTAGGGCTTTGCAGATGATTTTCTCCATGTCCGGTGACAACGAGTCCGTTTCGTTGCGGTTAAGGGCGGATAGGTAGGAACTGCTGTCAAAAATGGAATAGGTCTGTTCATATTCCTCCAGCAGATGGCTGATTATTTCCGGAAAACTGCTGTCGGCTTCGTTGCCACTGTACATCACTTCGTAAAAGGTGCCCAAGGCCATGCCTTCCGTGCTGTAAATCTGTTTGCTGGAAGGGTTTTCACAACTTGTGGAGAATATGCTTGTGAGCAGTATGGCTGATAACAGAATGTTCGTCTGTAAAAAGGATGCGCATGTCGGACTGTCATATCCATGTAGTATCTTCCTAAAAGGCTGCAACGGTTGGGTCAGACGCCCTGTTGTCCGTGTTCTGAAAATAATGTTCATGGCTCTGAAACTGTTGCTTATTTTATTGGTGGATGATGAGTTTTTGACCGATTTGTATCATATCGCTTTTCAAATGGTTCCACCGCTTGATTTCCGCCACGCTGACATGGTGCTTTTGGGCAATCTTGCCCAAAACGTCCCCTTTTTTCACAATGTAGGTTATGGTGCCGCTTTTTGCGGATTCTTTGGGAGTACTGGGCTCCGGCTTGCTTTGTGCGATGGAATCGGCTTTCGCCTTTGCGATGGAGTCGGCGGTCTGACGCTCCAGATACAGTTGGTGCAGATGTGTCTCCTCCCTCTCAAAATCAGCCCTTTTGTCGGGGGGAAGGTGAATGGTTGTGGCGGCAGGTATAATCGTCCCGATTAGCGAAGGATTGTGTCTTTCAAACCAATCCTGTTCAATTTCTAACAGGTTTGTCAAGTCGGCTATTTGTACCGGTTCCCTGCAAACGGCATTGGAAATGAGCAGTGGGGAACTGTGCATTTGTTGCTGCGAAAGGCTGCCGTGGTGACAAATGTAAACCCATGCGAGAAATGAGGTCAGCACATCCGAGGGGAAACGGTGCAGGTCGCTTTGCAAATCCCAAGGGGAGGGGTTGTCCAGCCCCAAACGGATTTTGCAGCCGTTTACGTTGGCGGGGCTGCTGTAGTAGGCCAGGAGACATTCCCAAACATTCCCTTCGTAAAGCTGCATCAGCCGTTGCAGTTCCTTGACGGCGACACCGGTGGCCTTGACGGGGTCGAACCGTTCGTCAACCAGCGAGTCCATGCGCAGGTGATAGCGTATGCCGGTTGTCCGGTCAATACCCCACCAGCCGGCTTTCTGGAAGTTGCCGTAATAATGCGGCTTCATCTGGCTGATTAGTAAAGGAAGGTATTGGAATATTTCGGGGAGTTCCGCCTGCTGCAGCTGTTCTTTCCAATAGGGTGAAAAAGTGTAGAAATCGGTGAGTGCCTGACGGCTCTCGGAGTAATGCTGCTGGAGCCTGGTCTGGACCGTGTCGTACAGCCCTTCATGCGGCTGAATGCTTTCCGGGGCAATCAGTTTGTATATTCTTTGGTAATAGATGGTGTCGTTCTGATGTGAAAATAGCGGAATGGTTTGCGTGTAGAGGAACAGCAGCGGTAGAATGCGGACAAACAGACGGCGGCTTTGCTTCATGACACGCATTATCCCATCAATCCTCTTCCTATTTTATGCAGCCTGTTCTCCTCCCTGAGTTGGGTGAGCACATTGTCCAGCACGCCGTTGACAAAATTCCGGCTTTTGGGTGAACTGTAGTATTTGGCCAGTTCGATGTATTCGTTCAACGTGACTCTCACGGGGATACTTGGCATGTAGATGAATTCGCAGATGGCCATCTTCAGCAGAATCATGTCAATGGTGGCGATACGGTCCATCTCCCAGTTGCGGATCCCTTTTTCAATGATCTCCTCAAACTCATCGTTGTGCTGAATGCTCAGCTTGAACAGATCTGACAGGAACAGCTCCTCTTCCGACACTTTTTCGTTGGCGTTTTTCTTGAAGAGTGGGGGAAGAGTCTTCTCCTTTTTTTGATTTTCAGTGAATTTTTTCTGTAACGTATTGTACACCAATATAACAGCCTGATTATAGTCGGTTTGCCACTGCAGGCGGATGTTTCCCAGATAACTGATGCATTCTTCGTTGTCAAGCACAAATTCCTCAATCATTTTCAGGGCAAACTGCTTGTCAGGTTCGTAGCCGGTGTCCCCGCTTTTCAGATATTCGTGAAAGAAAGGCTGGTTGGTCAGCTGCAGGTAGAGTGTCTTGATAAAAATCTGGTCCAGATCGTTGTTCCAGTCTGCAGCGTAGTTATGCATGGCCTTTTCCAGTGAGATATTTTCGTCCATTTGCCGGATAAAGCTGTTTTCTGCAAACTTGAAGTTTGGTTTCAAATCTTCAGCCGAGGGAAGCAGCCTGCTTTTTTTCTGTTCCAGAATTTTGGCATCCATGTGTGCCAACGCGGGGAGCAATGCCATAATTTTGACATAAAGCGCATAAAACTCATCCATGTTACGCTTCAGCTCCTTTTCCGCAGCCAACAGCCCCTTGCCTTTGTTGGCACGATAGGCGTACAGTGATTCTAATACTTTAATTCTTATGTAGTTTCTGCTAATCATACTCTTTCTTTCAACCGAATGCAAAGGTAAGCAAAAAATAAAAGCCGCAGGTAAAATTCTGCGAAAAAAATAGTTACCTTTGCATTTTGTATGTGTTATTTTTAAATAATTGGAAATGATTGATTTCAAAAAATGGAAAGGGGATCTTTTCGGTGGGGTTACTGCGGGAATCGTGGCATTGCCCCTGGCTTTGGCATTCGGTATTCAGGCATTTGGCGGCATTAACGATCCGGCTGCGGCTTCCATTGGGGCGCTGGCCGGTCTGGTGGGCGCAACCATGTTGGGCTTTTTTGCCGCGCTGTTCGGGGGAACCCATTCCCAAATCAGCGGTCCGACGGGACCTATGACTGTTATTACCGCCGGACTGGTGTCGGGCGTGTGGGCGGCTTCGGCCAACCCCAATTTTACTGAGGTTCTGCTGGCCATGTCGATGGCCGGATTGTTCTGCGGCATGTTCCAGGTGCTGTTCGGAATTCTGAAAATCGGCAAGTATGTGCGGTATATTCCCTATCCGGTGTTGTCCGGATTCATGAGCGGCATCGGGGTCATCATAATTTTGCAGCAGCTTTATCCGCTCTTTGGCATGAAATCGCCTGTACTGGTGGTGGATATGATTACTCAGCTGCCTGAACACCTGCAAAACGGGGTGCATTGGGACGCACTTGTACTTGGCTTGATTTCCATTGCCGTCATTTATCTCTTCCCATTGGTTACAAAAAAAATACCCTCCACTTTGGTGGCCCTGATTGTGGTGACATTGGTCTCACTGTTTGCGCTGCCTCTGCCGGTCGAACTGACCATCGGGCATCTGCCTGCCGGTTTTCCCATGCCGTTCTTTGCCAAGGAGGGGATGGACTTGTCGCAGGTTCAGTGGCTTCCACTGCTGAAAATGTCGGTTATTCCCGGCCTGACCTTAGCCGGTTTAGGTTCCATTGACACACTGCTCACCTCGGTGGCTGCCGACAACATAACCAAAACCAAGCACAACAGTAATAAGGAGCTGATGGGACAGGGTATCGGAAACATGGTTTCCGCCCTTTTCTGCGGCGTTTCCGGAGCCGGTGCCACCATGCGTACCGTTGTGAATGTGAAAAGTGGCGGGCGCACCCAGCTTTCCGGCATGATCCATTCGCTCTTCCTTCTGGCGGTTTTGCTCGGATTGGGCTCTCTGGTGCAGTATGTGCCTTTGTCAGTGCTGGCGGGCATCCTGATTACGGTTGGAGTCGGAATTATTGATTTCAAGGGGTTTAAGGATCTGTTGAGGATTCCGAAAGCCGACGCCTTTGTGCTGATGGTGGTCTTTCTGCTGACGGTGTTTGTCGACCTGCTGACTGCGGTTGGCATCGGCATGATGATTGCCTGTGTGCTCTTCATGAAACGTGCCAGTGACTTGGTGGAAGGGGGCTACAGTTCCGCTGAAATGACCAATTTCGACAAAGAGTCGCCATGGGACGATGAAGGCGGAATGCCTCAGGAAATCAAGCATAAAATATATGTACAGAGGCTTAACGGACCTATTTTCTTCGGCACCATCACCCGTTTCCAGGAGGTGATGAACGATGTTCCTGACGATGTTAAGATAGTGATTATCCGCATGCGTCTGGTCTCCTTCATGGACCAGTCCGGCCTATATGCCATGGAAACAGCCATCAAGGACTTGCAGGCCAAGGGGATTACGGTGCTGATGACCATCATCCAGCCGCAACCGATGTATATGCTGACCACAATGAGGGTGATTCCGGAACTTGTGCCGGAAGAGCACACATTCAAGACTTTTGAGGATTGCACCGACTTTTTGAGGGAGCGGTTTGTCAGGTAGGGCTCCAATATTGACATAAGATTCAGGATGTTTTTCAAAAGACCTTTACAACAGATTCCTTTGCAATACTTGCTGCTTTTTGTGCTTGCAGGACTCTCCTTGTGGCATTTTTTGAAAGTGCCTGGAGTGGGGCTGTGTCAGGCGTTGGAATTCCTTGGCTTTTTGGCTGCCGCCGTATTGCTGTTGTGGTCGGTCTGGCGGTTCGGTCTGGCGGAAATGCGACGCTATTATCCGGCAATGTTGATTCTGTTGCTGCCGCAGGCCTGTTTGTCCGCCGCCTCCTGGCAGGCTTTTGCCGCACTTTTGCTGCTTTGCGCTTTATATCCGATACTTTTCTCCATGTATACCAAGGCCTATCGTCCCAATTCAGGTTTGTCATGCGGCTTGCTTTGCGGCCTGTTGGGACTTCTATATGCCCCCTTTTCAGTCTTGATTCTGTTTGTATATGTGATGTTGGTTGTAAGACGTCTGGTTTCGTTGCGCAGCCTTTTGCAGCCTTTGGCTGGCATGCTGCTGGTGGCTGTCTACCTTTGGAGCTTCTGTTTTGTTTTTGATATCCCTTTCTTGCAGTTTGTGGAACCGGCGAAGGCGCAGTGGCATGCCCTGTCCATGCAGCCGCTTGACAAACCGTTGCTTCCGCTGCTGTCAACAGCCATTTCATTTCTGTTATATGTGGTGGTGGCTTATCGGATGCTGCGCACCCTCTATAACAAAAATATCCTGTTGCGCAGAAAATGTGTGCTGCTTTTTTTTCTCTCTCTATTTTTCCTGCTGCTGACACTGTTGGCTCCGGCGGATCAGCCGGTGCCGCTGTTTGCCTTTTGGAGTGTGCTGGTGATGGTTTTGTGTGAGGAGGAGGGTTTTATGAAAAACCGCTTCTTTTACAATTTGATGTTTGCCTTTTTGTGGGGCATTGCCATCGTCTCCTGTTTTTAAATGATGAGTTTTGAATATTAAAGATAGATTTTTAAGATGTTAGCTTCTTTTTTTCAGCACGAATATTTGGAAGCTGGGTGTGATGAGGCCGGACGCGGCTGTCTGGCCGGACCGGTGTTTGCCGCAGCCGTGATTCTGCCGCCGGATTACCGCCATGAACTTATGAACGATTCAAAGCAGTTGAGTGCGCACCAAAGAGAGGCATTACGCAAGGAGATTGAACTGGATGCGGTAGCTTGGGCGGTGGCGTCGGTTGATGAGCAGGAAATAGACCGGATTAATATTTTAAATGCCAGCATCAAAGCCATGAATATGGCAGTTGAAGAATTGAAGGTGCAACCCGGCTTGCTGCTGATTGACGGCAACCGTTTCCAGTCCCATTCGGGCATTCCATACCGCTGTTTTGTCAAAGGGGACGCCCGTTTTCTCTCCATAGCGGCGGCCTCCATTCTGGCAAAAACCTACCGTGACGACCACATGAGGCGGATAGGGGAGGAATACCCTCAGTACGGATGGGAAAAAAACAAAGGGTATCCGACAAAAGCGCACAGGGAAGCTATTCGTTTATATGGAGTTACACCATATCATAGAAAAACTTTCACTTTATTGCCCGTACAATTGGAATTGGATTTTAAAAAATGATTATCTTTGCTTAGTTTTTTATAACGGAAACATGAAACAATATATTGACCTGCTGAATCACATACTTGATAATGGTTATTATAAAAAAGACCGCACAGGTACAGGCACTTACAGTGTGTTTGGATACCAGACGCGCTTTGATTTGCGTGAGGGTTTCCCGTTGGTGACCACAAAAAAACTCCATCTGAAATCCATTATTCATGAATTATTATGGTTTATAGCGGGGGATACCAATGTACGTTATCTGCAGGAGCATGGTGTGCGGATATGGAACGAGTGGGCCGATGAAAATGGGGATTTGGGTCCCATTTATGGGGCGCAGTGGCGTTCGTGGGAGAATGCCCGTGGAGAAAAGACGGACCAGTTGCAACAGGTGATTGAGGATATCCGGAATAATCCGGATTCCCGCCGTCTGCTGGTCTCCGCTTGGAATGTGGGGGAGTTGGGTGCCATGCGGCTGCCGCCATGTCACATCCTTTTCCAATTTTATGTGTGTGATGGGGAACTTTCATGTCAGCTGTACCAGCGTAGTGCCGATGCTTTCTTAGGTGTGCCTTTCAATATTGCCTCCTATTCCCTGTTGACAATGATGATTGCCCAAGTCTGTAACTTGAAGCCTAAAGAATTTATTCATACTTTCGGGGATTTGCACCTGTACTCCAACCATATCGAGCAGGCGCGCCTGCAGGTTCAGCGGACACCATATCCTCATCCGCAGATGTTGCTGAACCCGGAAGTGAAGGAGATTACGCAGTTCCATTATGAAGATTTTCAATTGGTGAATTACCATGCTCATCCGCACATTAAGGCAGATGTGGCTGTTTAGACCGTATAAATATTAAGCAGAATATAAACAAAAAATTCAAGATTATGGAAAATATCATTGTAGGAATCGATTTTTCAGAATGCGCACACAATGCGATGGAGCATGCGCTTGCTACCGCGCACACGTTGAAAGCAAATTTGACCCTGTTGTTCATCCTGGCTTCCAATGCCAAACTTCTGGATGAGGAGTCAAACAAAATTCCCAAGCATTCTGCGATGGAGGTAGCGAATGAAAAATTGGAGAAACTGAAGGCGGAATGCCTGTCCAAATACCCGGATGTGAATGTGCAGCACAAGATCCGGATTGCCACAGGAAGGCTTTCCAAAGAGATCAATGAGGAAGCTAAAGAGCAGGGCAATGCTTTGATTTTTGTCGGAGCCCACGGTCTCAGCGGTTTTGATGAGTTCTTTTTGGGCAGCCACTCCTTTAAGGTTGTCAGTTTTTCCGATTTTCCAGTATTCACCATACGTGAGGCCAACACAATTAACCACAATTTGGAAAACATGTTGCTGCTGATTGACTCCAACCGTGAGACCCTGCAAAAGGTGAAATTATCGGCTCAATTGGCCAAAGCCTTTAATTCAAAGGTATATGTATTGGGATTGCAATCTTCCGCCAATGCAAGCAACCGTGCTGTTGTGAAGTCGTTTGTCTCCAGGGCAGAACGCTACATGCTGGAGCGAAACATCCGTACCGAGACCGATTTTCTGGAAATAAAGCCCAAAGAAACGGAAACTCTTTTTGAATATGCGGATTCACACAACATCAACCTGCTGGTTTGTGTGAAGGAAATAGAGCTGTATGCAAATGAGGTGTTTGTGCTGACTTCATTCAACGAGCGGGTGGTTAACCAGTCACATATTCCTGTGCTGACAATTCCTGTCGACAACAGCATCTATGCCAAGGGCTAAGTATGCGACTAATTGATGGAGAGGTTCAACTCCTTTTTGAGACGTAACAATTCCGGATTGATTTCACTCATTTTTTGAAATTTTTCATCCGGATTGATGAGACGGGCGGGCGTTTGTCCGCCCTTTTCCATGACAAATTCCGCCTCGTAGCGGATGCCTGTCTTTTCCCACAATCCTTCAGTGAGTGTTTTCAGAATCTCACGTATGCTTTTTTCCGCCACATTGTTGGAGACTGTGAAAGTGATGACGTGATCCTCAATGGTGATTTTCTCCTTGTCAGTCAGCAGGGAGATGGCGGCCAAATTTTTTCCTCCATATTGGTGTATGAGCTCCTCCCAATTCACCAGACAATAGTGGGCCGCAGTTGCGGGATCCATCGCATCCGTTTTGTCCTCCTGGCTGGTTATTGGATCTGGTTCAGACTTTTTTTTTTCCTCTTCCTGATGGGTCGGGATGGTTTTCAAATCGTCCATCAAATCTCTGAATGAGGGGTTTGAAGCTGGGGTTGTTGTGGTGGGGTTCGGTGATGTGTTTTGGGGCATGTCGGTTTTGGCCGGTCCAATGTTTGTGGTAGCGGCTGTTTGAGGCTTTGAAACTGTGGGAGGTGTGGCGGATATGGTTGTTTTTGCAGTAGATGAAGGAGCGGTTGTTGTAGTAGGCTGGAGAGATTCGGGTTTGCCTTCCCTTCCTCGGCAAATCATCATCATTGCCACTTCCACATGTAGTCGTTTGTTGTTGGAGGTTTTATAGCTTCCGCTACAGCGGTTGAAGATGTCAAGGCATTGGAGCAGAAAGTTCACGTCAATCTGCTGCACTTGCGTCAAATAGCTGTTCCGCAACTGTTCGCCCACGTCCAGCAGTCGGATGCTTTGCGGGGAGCGGCATACCATCAAATCACGCAAATGTTTGCATATTCCATCAAGAAAATGTTGTCCGTCAAAACCCTTCTCCATGATTTCATTGTAGGTGAGCAGAGCCTGGGCAATGTCGCCCCGGTAGAGCAGTTCGGTCATGCGGATATAATATTGCATGTCCAGTACGTTCAGGTTCTCAATGATTTGTTGATAGGTGAGGTTGCCTGATGTGAAAACGGTCTCCTGGTCAAAGATGGAGAGTGCATCGCGCAACCCTCCGTCCGCCTTTTGTGCGATGATGCGGAGCGCCTCCTCCTCGTACTGAATGTTTTCCTGTTGAGCTACATAGATGAGATGCTGCACAATGTCATTCAATTGGATGCGCTTGAAGTCAAACACTTGGCAACGGGAAAGTATTGTGGGGAGGATTTTGTGCTTTTCTGTGGTGGCCAAAATGAATTTGGCGTAGGCGGGAGGTTCCTCCAAGGTTTTCAAAAATGCGTTGAAGGCAGCCTGGCTGAGCATGTGTACCTCATCAATTATATAGACCTTGTATTTGGCACCTTGTGGTGGAATGCGCACCTGCTCCGTCAGGTTGCGGATGTCCTCCACACTGTTGTTGGAGGCTGCATCCAATTCAAAGATGTTGAAGGAGGCCGCCTCGTTAAAGGATTGGCAGGATTCACATTCATTACAGGCCTCACCATCGGGGGTGCGATGTGTACAATTGATTGTTTTGGCCAAAATTCGGGCACAGGTGGTTTTTCCCACCCCACGTGGACCGCAAAAAAGGAATGCTTGCGCCACCTGATCCTGCATAACAGCGTTTTTCAAGGTTGTGGTGATGGCAGACTGTCCCACAACGGAGGCGAAGGTGGCAGGCCTGTATTTTCTGGCTGAAACAATGAATTCTCCCATGTTGTTAAAATGTTATGATTGTTTTTGAAAACCGGTTTGTTCCGCTTTGCTGGCGAAATGCCTTTTTTCCCATATTATATAAAAAAACAGACAAAGCAGGCATCCTGCCAAATCCGCATAAAAGTCAAAAAAATTGCCACTGCGTCCTCGGATGACGTGAAATTGCAGCAATTCAATGCCTCCACCAAAAGCGCCGCCTGTGACAAACGCAATCAGGTATTTGCTGAAAGTGGCTTTGGAAAGGGTCAGGACACGCAGAAACAGGATGGAAAATATTCCGAACATGAACAAATGCACCACTTTGTCCCATTGCAGCCAGTCCCAAAAGGTCTGGATGCGCGGGAAACAGTTGCCTGGCAGCAAAGTGAGCAGGCAAATGACAACAGTCCATACCAATAATATAATCCGTCTCTGCTTCATGGCAAAGGGTAAAAAAAAACTGCCGAAAATAGTTCGACAGTTTTTCGTTCAGAAAATCACATTATAAACCCAGTTGGGCTTTATATGCGGCGGCATCCAGCAGTTCATTGGCTTCAGCGGGATTGGTCATCTTGATTTTGATGATCCAGCCTTCACCGTATGGGTCGTTGTTAATCAGTGCGGGATCCCCTTCCAACGCTTCGTTGAACTCCAGAATCTCTCCGCCCACAGGCATGAACACGGGGGAAACGGTCTTGACCGCTTCAATGGAGCCGAATTCCTCAGCTTTACCCATCGTTTCACCCACTGTTGTCACATCGACGAACACGATGTCACCCAATTCATGTTGCGCATAGTCGGAAATGCCGATGTACGCTTCCTCACCTTCCATCCTTAACCATTCATGGTCAGCCGTATACTTAAGGTTTTCTTTTATTTCCATTTTGTTTTAATTATTAATGGTGTTAAAAAAATGTTAAATGTAATTTCTGCAAAAGTACAATTTTTTCCAACGTCTTTTCACACTTTTCCCATTTTTATTTTTCAATGGCGAATTTAGCGGAATAGAATTTGGTATTATTTTGTAAAGTAATAAAATACAATCCTTTTTTCAAGGAACCTATGTGCAGTGTGTGCCTTTCTCCGTTGATTTCCCCATCCATTACTTTTTGTCCCAGGCTGTTGAATACTTCGAAACGGTATTTTTCACCGTCTGGAAGCAGAAGGTTGATCTCTTCCCGTGCAGGGTTGGGGTGGAGTGTGATGGTTCCGGTGGCGGGTTCCATTATGCCGTCAGCGGCAGTGGTGAAGCGCACTTTGGTGGAGGTGTATGTGTTGTATGTGCCGTTACTTTCCACCATAAGGTAGCATTGTGCATCGTAGGAGGTGTTGGGTTCCAGATTTTTTATTTCCAGATGTATCTCTTTTTCGGAAGAGGTGTCTTTCAAAGAGGTGAAATTGGTCGCTGAACTTTTTTTATATTGTATCTGTTTGAGGATGATTTTTTCAGAGCAACTCTCCTCAACATGGGCGTTCACGAGGGCGGAAGTTGCTGTGATTTCCGTAACGGAATCTACCGAAGCGGTGGTTTTTCCACCTTCAAAACGAATGACCTTCTCGTTGTTATAATCTCCGATTTCACCCACCGGTTTCCAATCGTTGTTGTTTAAATCTGAAATGGTGTCCTGGTAATATAGGACCAGCAGGTAATTGGTGGAAACCAAGTTGTTCAGTTGGATAGGAAATTGCAGTGAAAGGGTGTTGTTGGTGGTAATCGGATTTTGTTTGCAGGAAATGCTGTCAAATGAGAGGATTATCTCCTTGGTCTGTGAATTGAGCAGGCTAAGCCTAAATGTTCCGCTGAAGGGTTTGCTGCCGTTGTTCAACACCTTTACATTCAGATGGAACGGATCGCTGCATCCGACAGTGTCCTTGTTGGTCTGCAGCATGCTTCCCAACACTAGATGGTGGGTGTTGAGCTTTTGCGGAGGCATCAGGCCGAAAATAGCATTTTGGTAGGAACAAAATCCATTGGCACTGTCCATCAAATAGTAACCGTCTTGGTTGCCATTCCATCCCCAATTGAAATGGTAGAGGCCGAATTCATCGTAACCATCGCAAATAAAGGCATGTCCATCACCATATAGATAAAAACCGGCCATGAGAATAGGAAGCCCTTTGTCCAAATCGTTCTTGAAATCCTTTTCCCATGAGGACAGATTTTTGTATTTATAATATCCGCTGTTGTGCACATAGCCAAAATAACGTGTAAGCACATATTCCGCATTGTATGGGTTGATGCCATCGGACAATACTTGGGCAGAACTGCCGGTAGGACTGTAACTCATGGCTGTTCCCACACCACAGTCGCTCATCAGTCGGGCTACAGCATTAACTTCTGCTTCGGAAGAGTTGTAGTCCAAAATAACCGGCATAGAATCATAGTGGTAGGTGGTCTCTTCGTAATTGACAGTCAGAAATCCATATTTTGGATGGGTGTAGGCACAGTGGCCGAATCCTTTGGAGGGATATTCCCAATATTTGATGACTTGCGCCATTGCGGTGGCCACGCAACCAGTGATGGCATTTGTTTGGTAATCGGAGTCATAAGGACAGAATTTGTTGTAGTATGGGGATTGGCTCCAGGTGGTCTTGATCAGCGGTTCCACTGCTTTTTGGGTGGAGCGGGTGATGAAGATGTTTTCACCGGAAGTCAGCCGTTCCCACAGGAGGCGGTTCTCAGAGGAGGCTTCCGCCGTTTCCCTGTTCAGTCCGATAATCCGGTCTTGGTATTCGCGCCAAATAGCTTTGGCGTTATCCGGTATCCGGTCCGTTTCAAAGCGGGAGGTTGTGGAGTAGGCGAGAATCGGTGTGCTGCGGTCGCTGGCGGCGACGGTAACAAATGCGTGTTCCCCAACATTGAAGACATAATAGAGAGCCTCATTTTTTCCCTCCCTGTTTTCAACGGAGGTGTAGGCAAGCTGCAAATCCTTGGCCTGCAATTGTTGGAATCCTTTGCGTGTCTGCATGAAGGTAAGAGCCGCCCTTTTGGCTGCGTTAGTGTCAACAGGTGCTGCAATGGTCTGGAAATGCATCGCAAGCAGCATAATAGCAATGATATATGTAATCTTTTGGTTCATAGATAGATGTGTTATAAATAATTTGTATAACGTAAAAACGTCGGTTTTATTGTGCAAGTTTTATTTTTTTTTTTTGTTTTTTCAATTGCTCGCCAGCTGTCGGTGGATGCGGAGCAGTTGCGGCAGCAGCCTTTGTTTGCTTTCCGCCAGTGGGCTCTGGCTGTCATGGAGAATCAGGAAATCGGCCTTTTCGGCACAGTTGTCCTGCAGCTGTTGCTGCTGCAATCGTCTGGTTACGGTTTCGTTGTCCCAACCGTTGCGTTGCCGCACCCGTTCCATGACAACTTCTGTCGGACATTGGATGTAGATGACCGCGTCAAACAGGCTCTCCAAATGCTGTTCATAGAGTATGGCCGATTCAAACAGCGTGTAAGGCGCCTGCTGCCGCGTTTTCCATACCTGATAGTTTGCCATGACACGGGGATGGATGATTGTGTTGAGCTGTTTTAGCCGACTGTTGTCCCTGAACACCATTTCTCCGATGGCCTGCCAGTTGAAGCTGCCGTCAGGGTGGAGTATTTGGGTGCCAAAGGCTTGGCATACCGCCTCTTTTATGTCAGGTTCATCATAACATTTTTTCGCTTCCTTGTCACTGTAGAAAACCGGAATGTGAAAGTCCTCTTCAAATATATTGCAAATGAATGATTTGCCTGAACCTATACGTCCTGTGACGGCCAAATGCTGCATGTTGCGTTTTTTTTAATATGATTCCTAATTATTCAATTTGGTTCTCCTGAATTTTTACAATTAGAATATTGCGGGTCTCTTCCCGCACGCGGAAACGTTGGTCGCTCCGGTAGCCCACCACCCAGGCAATCTCCCCGTTTCCGTCGCAGAGCAGGGGAATGCGCGATTTTTGGTATCCGTCGATTTTAAGGTCGTTGAAAAAGTCGCTCAGTTTTTTCCGGCCATGCATGCCGAGAGGCACAAAGCTGTCGCCATGCTGCCAAAAGCGCAGGTGCAGGCCGGGAGCGAGGCTGTCAGCGTCGAAATAGGCGCTTTTACCGTCAGTTTCATAGCCTTTAAACTGCTCTTTCCTTACCATGTCTATAACCAGTTCTGGAAATTGGGGCTCCTCTTCTGTCGGACGCAACAACAGTTCCCCCTCCGTAAGCCAGAGCTGGTGGCTTTTGCTCCGGTAGTGCCTGCCTTTTCTGCCGGAAGGGTTTTGCAGCACCGCTTTTACCTGAGTCATGTTGAACCCGTAGGGATGCAGCATTTCAAACAGGTAGATGTCAGGAAATGGGAGGTTCTGTAAGACGGACCGGTCAATCCGGAAGCCAGCCTCGTCCTTTTGCATGAGCTGGCCTCCAATTTCATCGGTGTGATGCCTGTAAACCTCCTCCTGCGCCTGCAGTATACGCATGCTTTTGGCCATGTTCCTGTCAAAGGAGGGATAGAGTTGCCGGAAAGCGGGGATGATATTGTGGCGGATGTAGTTGCGCCGGTAGGTGTCCTCCCTGTTGGTGGCATCTTCATGGTAGGCGATATGGTGGTCTGTGGCATATTGTCTGATCTCCTCGCGGCTGAAACAGATAAGGGGACGGATAATGTTCCCTGTGCAGGCCCTGATGCCGGTCAGCCCTCTGATGCCCGTTCCACGGCAGAGATTCAGGAAAAATGTCTCCATTGCATCGTCCTGATGGTGTGCGGTTGCTATGTGGCTGTAACCGTGTGATCCGGCAATTTGTCCGAACCATCTGTAGCGCAGTTCGCGGGCGGCCATTTCAATGGACAGCTTGTTTTCCTTAGCATGTTTCCTGGTGTCAAAATGTGCGCAGAAGTAGGGCAGACCCAGATTGGAGGCGGTTTGTTTGACGAAAATTTCATCCTCGTCCGCCGCTTGGTCACGCAAATGGAAGTTGCAGTGGGCCACCCCGATGTCATAGGGCAGCCCCTTCATGATGTCAAGCATGACCATTGAGTCCACACCACCGCTGACAGCCAGCAGGATGCGGGCGTTATCCGGAATGCCGCATTCATTTTTCAAAAAGGAGGCACATTTTTCCAACATTCTGCAAAAATAGACAAAAAATAAATAGCCTGCCCCTGTTCCTCTAAAAAACTGCTTTTTTTCCGCCATACAGGTCCCATTTCTGAAAAACTGTTGAATTTTTAGGAGCAGATGGCGGCTCCGTGTTGGAATTTGGTGTATTTTTGCAATTGCAAATTTAAAATTCAACCAACATGAAAATAATATACATTGGCAGTGATCATGCGGGATTTACCCTAAAGGAACAGATGAAAGACAAGCTGTTGAAGGAGGGATATGAGGTGAAAGATTACGGAACCTGTTCGGAGGAGAGCATGGATTATCCGGATGTGGCCCACCCTTTGGCTGCGGACATCAATTCCGGAAAGGCGGAAACCGGCATACTTATTTGCGGGTCGGGCAATGGTGTGAGTATGGTGGCCAACAAATATCCCAATATCCGTGCGGCACTTTGCTGGAACAGGGAACTGGCCGCATTGGCCCGTCAGCATAACAATGCCAATATCCTCACCATGCCGGCACGATTCATTTCGGCTGAAACCGCATCGGAGATTGTAGACACCTTTCTTGCAACTGCATTTGACGACAGGGAAGGTGAGCAGAACCGCCATTTGAGGAGGATTAAAAAAATACCCATCGCTTCAGAAAAGTAGGAGTAACTGTTTTTTTTATGAAAAAAAAACGCCCATTCAAAGGGATTTTATCCCGCGATGCCTGATGATTTATTTTTATTTAACTGTAAACAAATAGTTTGTAGAATAAAATAAATATGTAAAAAAGTGGCAAATGTAAACCGAAAATGGTTATTTTTGCACATCGCGAAAGTAGTTCAGTGGTAGAACGACGGCTTCCCAAGCCGTAGGTCGCGGGTTCGACCCCCGTCTTTCGCTCCAGATTTACTTCGCCCGCCATACTTCTACTATATGGTTTTCAGATGTTTGGATAGATTGCAGATGATTTTTTAAACATACAGATTATGACAATATTTGTAGCTAATTTACCCAAGAAAATGCGTTCAAAGGATTTGACGCAAATATTTGCGGACTATACTTCCGTCAGCAACGCCTATATCATTTATGACAAGGAGACGCACCGCAGCAAGTGCTACGGTTTTGTCATCATGGAGGATGAGGAGGAGGCAAAAAATGCCATTGAAACTCTTAACGGTAAGGAGTTTGATGACAGAGCCATCCACGTTTCCATGGCGAAGGTTTCCCAACCGGAAACAGCCGAAGCGGAAGCATAGCGCAGTTTTATGGCCATTCTGAAGGATGGCCTTTTTAAAAAATGAAAAAATGAAGAAAAATGAAACCCGTAATGTTGTGGGGAAGGGTTGTGCCAACCCTCCTGTGTCTGTTATTTTGTTTTAACGTCCGTGCGCAGGTGCTGCGTGTAATCATGGACGAAATCATGTGTAACCCGTCGCCATCCAACGGGCTTCCTGTTGCTGAATACATTGAATTATATAATACCACCTCATCGGCAATTGATTTGTCGGGATGGAAAATTGTGGTGGGGAAAACCTTAAAGCCGTTTTCTCCGGCAACCATCGCTCCGCACGGTTTTGTGATTGTCGCGGCAGCTAAGGACAGCTCCCTGTTCAATGCCTATGGAAATGTTGCGGCGGTTTCGTCACTTTCGCTGAACAACAGTTCCCAGTTCTTGGCTTTGTATGATGCACAAGGAAACAGCGTTCATGTGGTCACTTATCGGACTGACTGGATGCCGGAGGTGAAGCGGACTGGTGGCTGGTCCTTGGAAATGAGGGACTGTTCCGTTCCCTGTTTGGAAAGTGAGAATTGGACGGCATCTGCCTCTCCCGATGGAGGATCCCCCGGCAGGCCGAATGCATCGGCTGTCCGG
>CAJOQK010000134.1 GCA_905236885.1 uncultured Bacteroidales bacterium | reverse complement strand
GCACATCGTCAACCATCTTCTCATCGAGCTTAGTACCCAGTGTACAGGTACTCAACGACTGGGTCTCCCCACGGGTGAAAATGGCCGAACCGTGTGCGGAGGGCAGATAGTCCACCTCGCACCAGATGGGACGGATTTCATCCAGCTTACGACCGTCCAAACGGTGACGTTCGGTCAGCACCATATTGCGCACAGCCTCCCATTCCACATCGGCGAAATAGCGGTTCACCATCGGGGTCTTCTCCTCCAGTTCCTCTTCAGGAATCGTGGCCAGGAAATCATTCTTCACCTGCTCAAAGGCATCGGCACGTTCCTGCTTTGAAGTGGGGTTCTTGGCAATGTCATACACCTTCTGGTAGGTTTCCGCCTTCACGCGGGCACGCAAATCCTCATCATTGGTCTCGTGGCAGTATTCACGTTTGGGATTGGCCTTCTCCACTTCGGCGGCCAAATCCAGCTGCACCTGGCACTGCACCTTGATGGCGGCGTGCGCCACTTTCAGGGCTTCAATCAGGTCAGCCTCCTGCACCTCGTTCATCTCTCCCTCCACCATCATGATGTTGTCCATGGAGGCGGCCACAATCAGATCCAGATCGGCCTCCTTCATCGCCTCGGCGGTGGGGTTGATCTTGTACTCCCCGTTGATACGGGCCACACGCACCTCGGAAATGGGGCCATGGAACGGAATGTCGGAAACTGTCAACGCGGCGGACGCGGCCAAACCGGCCAAAGCGTCGGGATATTCGTTGCGGTCACCCGAAATCAGCGTCACCAGCACCTGGGTGTCGGCATGATAGTTGTCAGGGAACAAGGGGCGCAAAGCCCTGTCCACCAAACGGGCAATCAATATTTCATAATTGGAGGGACGGGCCTCCCTTTTGAAGAAACCGCCAGGGAAACGGCCCACAGCGGCATATTTTTCCTGATACTCCACCTGCAGGGGCATGAAATCCACATCCTCCCCCGCCTCTTTTTTGGTGCAGACAGTGGCTAACAGCATGGTGTTACCCATGGTGACCACCGCCGCGCCGTCGGCCTGCTTGGCCAACTTTCCGGTTTCAATGGTGACAATACGTCCGTCACCCAAGTCAAACTTTTTTGTTACAATCATCTTTTCTTTAATTTTTTACAATGTTCGCTTACACCTCACATACCAATGCGAAAAAAGGCAATTTTCCATTGCCTTTTCCATATTGTTTTCTGAATTATTTTCTCAGATTCAATTTCTTTATCAATGCTCTGTAGCGCTCGATATCAATCTCCTTCAGGTAATTCAACAATTTTCTACGTTTACCGACCAGCTGCACCAGCGCACGCTCCGTCACCAAATCCTTCTTGTTCTGTTTTGCATGCTCTGTCAGGTGTTTGATCCTGTAGGTGAACAATGCTACTTGGGCATCAATGTTTCCGGTATCGGTCTCAGATTTACCAAATTCCTTAAAGATTTCTTTTTTAACTTCCGGTGTTAAATACATACTTTTTTTATTATAATGTTATTCTCTACTAATTCGGCTGCAAAAGTAGCAATTTTTAGGATGCAAAAAGCTGTTTTTCCAAAGAATATTTTTCTTCTTATTTTTTTTATAAAAAATTGAATGAAAATGGCTTACAATTAACATTGCAAGCCATTCCGACTGATATGCCACTTCCTGCGGCTGAAAAACCGCATTTTTTTGGCATCTTTTTTCCCTTAAATAGCAACAATTTACTATTTTATCGGATGATTTTCATGGAACACCTTCAAACGCTCCTCCAACTCGGGGAACTGGCTCTTCTGCACCAGCGAAACACAGGCGCGGAGCCCCTGCCGGTTGCTGCCCGTGATGGACAACGAAATGGCGCTGATGCCGTAATAGAGAAGTTCCTCAAGCAGCTGCTCGCCAGTGAAGCCGGGGTAGCCGATGGTGAAATAGAACCCGTCGGAAAGCGGCTGGTCCTCATCCTTATCGTACACAATGTCAAAGCCGTTCTCAGTGAAAAGCCGTTTCATGGTGTGCGCCTTGTCGCGATAGTCAATCATGCCCTGCACCAGGTTATAGGTGCCGTCGTTGCAGGCCTTCAGAATGGCGGCCATGGCATACTGGGCTGAATGCGAAGTGCCGGAAGTCAGCGCGTACACAGTGCCGTACACCATTGCATGACCCAGACTCTCTGTGCCAAAATAGGGTTTCAAGTCGGGATATTTTCCGGAGAAAAGGGCGTCGGAAATCACCATCACCGCCAAACGCTCACCCGCATAGCTGAAAGCCTTGGAGCTGGAAATCATCAGAATGTATTTGTCAACATATTTGGCAATGGTCGGCTGGAAAGGCGGCACGCCCGGACGGGAGATGTCATGACGGAAATCCATGCCGAAATAGGCCAGATCCTCCACCACAACTGCATCGTACTTCCTTGCAAGTTCGGCAATTATACGCAGCTCATTGTCAGTCAAGCAGACCCATGAAGGGTTGTTGGGGTTGGAATAGACGATGGAATGGATGTTCCCCTTTGAAAGATAGCTTTCCAGCTTATCGCGCAGCTTCTCGCCACGGTATTCATACACGTCAAAAGTCTCAAACTTAGCGCCTATGATGCGGTGCTGCTGTTTCTGCACAGGGAAACCCGGGTCAATGAAGAGGGTTGTGTCCTTCTGTTTGTTCAGATAGCGGATGGTCATGAAAATGGCCATTCCCGCCTGCATGGAACCAACGGTAGGCACGCATGAGGCTGGTTTCACATCAATGTCCAGAAAATTCTTGCAAAAGCGGGACATTTCATTTTTCAAGGCAGGAATACCCTCAATATCAGGATAGATGGCAGCCACGCCGTTGTCCAGCGCCTGTTTTTGGGCCTCAACCCCAATCTGCACCGGAGGCAGACCGGGAATTCCCATCTCCATGCGGATGAACTGCTTGCCACTGGCGACTTCAATTTCGTTAATCAGCCGCTTCACCTCACGGATGGAGGCTCTTCCGATATTAGGCAAATTACTGGCCTTGATTTTCTCTTTGACAATATTGGCATCAATCGGTGTCGGTTTCATTTCGTTATATTTTTGTTATTATTTGATTTGCTCAGACAGTCACCGCATTTACCTCCTTTTGACGGCAAAGCGGTAAAGTTGCAAAGGTAATCAAATTTGCAATGCGGAATGCCACACGTCGCGCAAAAATCCCCATCCGGATAATTTTTCATGCCAAATTGCATTTTATTGTTTGATTAAAATCAATATATTCAGTATTTTAGCACAAAAAGAAGAAACAATGTCGCAAAATTAAAAGATTTCAGGGTCTCCTATATTATATTTTATAGTATTTTTGCAAATTCTGAACGAAAGATTCCGATATGAAGAAGATTGGTTTTATAGGCTTCATTTTCTGTTTGTTCACCTCCATACAGGCACAGGTGGTCTCAATAGGGGACACACCTGCGAACAGCTCCAACGTCACCATAAAAAGGACGCATCTGGTACGTATACCGACTTTCGACAGCGCGGATCCCGAAAAAAACGACAACCTCCCCCCCATTGACATCACACGGCTGTTCGCCGTCAAGGAAAACCACCGCTGGGGGCTGGTGGACAGCAACGGGCAATTTGTCGTCAAAGCGGTATATGACAGCATGAAATGCCTGAGCGAAGGACGCATTGCAGTTGAAAAAAACAGACAGTGGGGTTATCTGAACCGGAAAGGGGAGCTCTATATCCCATGCCAGTACGAGGAGGCCGGAATTTTTGAGGATGGCTGCGCCCCCGTCCGGCAAAACGGGAAATGGGGACTGATTGACACCACCGGAAAACTCCGCATCCGCTGTGACTATGAAAACATCAAAAAGCCTTCGGAAGGACTGGTCGCCCTCTGCTATGAAGGGCTTTGGGGCTTCATGAGTGTGAACGGAACGCTGGAAATCCTCTTCATCTACGAAGCGGTGCAACCATTCCACCAAGGAAAGGCCGCCTTTAAAATCAACAACCAATGGGGATACATCAACACCAAAGGCGAAATCATAATCGATGCGCGATTTGAGGATGTGCCAAACACGGAAAACTAAAGTATGGAAAACTTAACCCCAAAAGCGATTGAACAGTTAAAACAAGCGTTGTTCCGACAGAAGGAGGTGGTTCTGCTCATGCACCACAATCCTGACGGGGATGCCTTAGGAGCCGCCCTCGCCATGGCCATGTACCTGCAACAGAAAGGCATCGGCAGCTGCGTCATCTCCCCTAACGAATTTCCCGATTTTTTGAAATGGATGCCTTGGGCGGACAAAGTGCATATCGCCACTGAATCAGCCGATTTCTGCATAAAAAAAATCAAAGAGGCCTCATTTGTCTTTTGTCTGGACTTCAACCATCCCGGACGGATCAAGCAGCTGCAAAACGCGCTGGAAGAGAGCAAGGCCTATAAAGCCCTGATTGACCACCATATAGACCCATTCCCCATGTTCGACTTCATCTATTCCGTGAAAGAGGAGACCTCCTCCACCTGCGAGCTGGTTCACCAATTCATTGCCAAATATTTGAACGACAAGGATAAAATCACCAAAGAAATGGCGGAATGCCTGTATGTGGGCATGATTACCGACACCGGCTCCTTCAGCTACAACTGCGACAACGCCTCCACCTATGAGGTGCTTTCACAACTGATCCAACTTCACATCAACGGGGAGGAAATCCACCGCAAAGTGTATGACACCTATTCCGAAAACCGTGTGCGGCTTTTAGGCTTCTGCCTGAGCGAGAGGCTGCATGTGATGGAGGAATTCGGCACTTCCTACATCTACGCCACCAGAGAGGATCTGGAACGCTTCAATTTCAAGCCGGGCGACACCGAAGGCATTGTCAATTACGGCATTTCCATGCAGAACATCCGTTTCACAGCCTTTTTCTCCCAAAAGGATGAGAACATCCGCGTCTCTTTCCGCTCCAAGGGCGACTTTGATGTGGACGCATTCGCCCGCCAGCATTTCCATGGCGGTGGGCACAAGCATGCCGCAGGTGGGGAATCCGATTTGAGCATGGAAGAGACCCTCGCCTATTTCAAATCCACCCTAAAAGCTTATAAAAACCTGATTTGATGCACCGTTACCTGACATACATGGCTCTGTCACTCTTCTTTTCCGCCTGTCATCGACAAGTGGCTCCTCCCGAACTGCCTGACCAAAAACCGACGGAAGAGCAGATGGTGGCGCTGAACCGTGACATTGTCTCCCATGAGGCCACCGACATCCGCCTTGTTCTGCAACGCTATGGATGGAAAGTGCAAAAAACTGAATCGGGACTGTTTTATGAAATTACTGAAAGCCGTGACGGCCAAACGCTTCGTCCAGGCGAACGGGTGCAGCTCAAATACCGCCTCACACTGCTGGACGGGGAACCGGTCAGTGACTCCGACTCGGACGGCCTGATGGAGGTGGTGGTGGAGAAATCAGATGCGCCTGTCGGCCTGCACCAGCTGCTGAGGCTGATGAAACGGGGGGAAAAGGCCCGTGCTGTAATTCCCTCCCATCTGGCTTACGGACAGATTGGCGACGGAGACCGGATTCCGGGGTTTGCCAGTTTGGTTTATTACATTGAAGTACAATGACAATGACTATGACTATGACCTTTTGTGCAAACCGAGTGCAGAGCCGAACCGACGCTCGAACGAGTGCAAAGCTGGGCTTGCACAAGCTTTGCCGAGCGAGGAGGAGGAAAACGAAGTTAGCCTTGTTCGAGCTATGCCGAGGTGCAGCCAATTTTTGTGCGAACCGAGTGCAGAATCGAACTTGTTCGAATTCTACCGAGGTGAAGCCAAAAATCACGGAACGTAACATAAAAAGCACGGACCTGCGAAGCAGGGACGTACCATGACCGATAACTATTAACTTTTAACCTCTTAAACCACTTAAACCTTTTTTTGACAATTAATTATTAACTATTAACTATAAACTATTAACTATTAATGAGACGTTTAATCATCATCACCATGACAATTTGCGGGCTTTGTTTGGCCACCGCATGCAAAGAAAAGAAATTCAAGGATTATGAACAGACAGATTCGGGTCTGTACTACAAATTCATTGTTGAGAACAATGAGGCGCGGCAGCCGGTTGAGGGCGACTACCTCTTCCTGACGGTCTCATACCGTACCGACAACGACTCCATCATTTTCGAGCCGCGTGAGGTATTGGACCTGCTGCAGCCTTCAAGCGACCTGTTCGAAGCCTACAGCCTGATGCACGAAGGGGATGAAGCCGCCTTTATTCTGAAAGCGGACTCTTTCTTCCTGCATGTAGGCATGCCCGAACTGCCCGATTTCATCACGGAGGAGACCATGATCTTCTTCAACATCAAACTGAACAAAGTCAGCAATGACGAAGAGGAGCTGGCAAAGGCGAACGCCGACATCCAGAACTACCTGCAGCAGCATGGACTGCAAGGGGAGCCCACTGCAGACGGCCTCTACTATTTTGAGCAGGCCGCCGGAAAGGGCGCAGCAATCGTCGAGGGAGACACAGTCAGTCTCCATTACACCTTCAAACTATTGAACGACACCGCATTCGACACCTCAATCGGCAGAGATCCCATTCCATGGATTGTGGGCAATTTCGTCCCCGGTATTGATGAGGGGCTCAAACTGATGAAACGCGGCGGCAAAGCCACCATGATCATGCCATACACCCTCGCCTTCGGCCCCCAGAACCCCTACATTCCAATTCCCGCCTTTTCCAGCGTGGTGGCGGAAATAGAGGTGCTGCCCAACCTGATACTGCCGCAGTCAATGATGCCGCAGCCAGTGCAATAAAGATGTCAGCAATTGAAACATTACATTTAATATAATAACAAGATGAAAGCAATAAAAAATAGCATTTATGCCCTGTCGCTGCTCGGACTGATGGCAGCCTGCAACGACTACAAGGGATACCAAAAAAGCGATGACGGGCTTTACTATCAATTCCATACCCAGGATGCCAACCGGAAAACTGCGCAAAAGGGGGACATTCTGAACCTCTCCATGGAAATCAAAACTGAAGATGACTCCGTGGTGCAGCCCGGCAAGGAGTTGGTCTCAATGATGCAGGAACCCAAATTCCAAGGGGATGTCTTCTCCGCACTGCAAATGATGCACGAAGGGGACTCCGCCTCTTTCCTCATTCCCGCACAAACTTTCTATGAGCATTACAACTACGGGGAGATTCCGGCTTTTGTGAAAAACAGCAAAAGCATGCTGCACTTCACCATCTGCATCCATAAAATCCAATCCTTTGACGAATACAAGGCCGAACAGAGCCGACTGGCATTGGAACAGGAAAAGGCATTGATTGACCAATATGTGCAGGAGCACGGCATCACGGCAGAACCCACTGCAACGGGGCTCTACTACATTGAGCAGAAAGCCGGCAAGGGTTCCAACCCGATGAAGGGACAGCTCTGCAAAGTGCATTACAAGGGAACCCTGCTTGACGGCACCATCTTCGACTCATCGTTGGGAAGAGAACCTTTTGAGTTCGAACTTGGCATGGGACAGGTCATCATGGGATGGGAAGAAGGCATTGCCATGATGAAGAAAGGCGGCAAAGCCACACTTATACTTCCCTCCCCCATCGCCTACGGGGAAAGAGGGGCCGGACAGGTCATTCCACCCTACACCCCATTGGTGTTTGAAGTGGAATTGATAGACTTCAAATAAAAAAAACAGGGGTTAACCCCTGTTTTTTTTGTCTTTAGGGGACCTCTAAAAAATACTTTACAACTTGATATATTTCAAACTGCACAAATAACCCAACTTGTAGAAATTGAACAGCACCATGTTGGGATGCCGTCCGTTCAGCTGGCGCAGGAGGATTTTTTGCAACAGCACATACAGCGCAAAAATCAAAAAAACCGTCCGGCTCTTCTGGAAGAAACGAAAATAGCGCACCAGACGCATGTGGCTGATCAGCTGCTGGCTTTCCGGGGATTCCATAAGTATTTTCAAATTCTCCACCCCCTGTCGGGTTTTCTCAAGATAAACGCGGTTGGTGTCTATCCCCACATGATACAATGGATTGTCGATATGCAGCACACGCTTGCCGCGCTGGGTCAGCTCGTAATGGAAGAGCGTGTCCTCATGCCCGTAATTTTTCAACAGCTCATTGAATCGGATCTCCATAAAGAGTTCCTTGCTGATCAAAAAATTGAAGGCCTGGAATGAGTCATTGGGATGACGGTTGCGGATGGCTGCCGGAAGTGTTTCGTTTTTCACGCCATAGGTCCACCGCAACAATCTGTCGCGTTCCGGCTTTTGGTCGCGGTAGGCTGTACCGCCGCAAACCACAACCTCAGTTCCCGTGCAACATGACAGATACCTTTCCAAATAGTGCCCGTCCACCATTTCTGAATCACAGTCCACATAAAGAAAATAGTTGAAGCGTGCCTGCGCCGCCAGGAAATTTCTGGCAACAGAACGTCCAGCCTTGGAGGGGAGCTGGTAAATTTTCACATGCGGCAATGCGGACAAAACCGCATTCTTCTGCTGGTAAACCTCTTCCGAACGGTCGTCAAACAGCAGGATTTCAAAATCAATATCCGCCTTGACCGCCTGTGCATGCAACTGCTGTACGAAGGGGACCACATCATGGTTAAAAATGGGAATTAATATGGAAAGTTCCTGTCTCATCTTCTACATCACTTTCCCCTGTTCGATGAAAAGCACCCGCGCAGGAATTTTTTCCACAATCAGGTAATCGTGGGTGGCAATCAGCACCGGTGTGCCTTGCGCACTAATCTCCTTGAACAAATTGAATATGTCGTAAGAGGTTTCCGGATCGAGATTGCCGGTCGGCTCGTCCGCCAGAATAATCTCCGGATAGTTGACCAATGCTCTGGCTATACAGACCCTTTGCTGCTCTCCACCGGACAACTGGTGCGGCATCTTGTGCCCTTTGGTCTTCAGCCCCACCTTATCCAGCACCTCCATGATGCGGTCGTCACGTTTGTTCTTGTCCTTCCATCCGGTCACTTTGGTGACAAATTTCAGGTTCTCATACACGCTACGGTCATACAACAGCTGGAAATCCTGGAACACGATGCCCAGTTTCCTTCTCAGCAGCTGTATTTTGGCGGAAGTGATCCGGCTCATGTCAAAACCAGCGACCATCGCCTCCCCGTTCGCAGGAGGAACCTCGCCATAGAGCAGTTTCAGCAAATGGCTTTTGCCAGAACCTGTCTTGCCGACAATATAGACCAGTTCACCCTTGTTTATGCTCAGGTTCACATCCGACAATATCAGAATATCCTTTTGGCAGACATCAACATGGCGCAAGGAGATGATGGTTTCAGCAGAAACCGGGGCGGCTGGCAGCTTTTCCGGCTCCTGTGGAGAAAGCGTTTCCCGATTCTGACCCCCCACCTCTTCCTCATCTTTGGCAACATTATTTGTTTCCTCTTGTGGGTCAAAAGATTGGTCATCCAATACAGGTTCTATGTCTATTTTCATCTTTCCTGTTTTTTAAACATGCAAATATCCATAAAAATCCAATTCGTTTTTTACACAAACGCATAAAAAGAATGTTGCAACTGTCAAAATTCGCAATAAATCACACTCATGACAGCATCAATCGCGCTGTCTTCCCGAAAATTACCGTTCCAAAGTGAATATTGTGTCACACGTATTCCTTCGGAGTGGCGCCATTCAGAATTTCATTGGCGCACATGGCCAGGGCCAGCATTTCATTCTCACCCTTGTAAATCTTTACAGGGGCAATCCAACTGACCCTCTCGATGATTTTTTCCATCCAAGGCTTGCTGTAGGAGATACCGCCGGTCAGCAGAATGGCATCCACCTTGCCTGCCACCACGGAAGCCACACGGCTGATTTCCAAGGAAACCTGATAGCAGAAGGCATCCACTAACAACTGACATTTCGGGTCGCCCGCCAATGCCGCCTTTTCAACCTGCAGGGAATCGTTAGTGCCCAAATAGGCGACAAATCCGCCCTCAGCGGTAATCATTTTCTTAATTTTCTCCTTGGTATACTCTCCGCTAAAGCAGACATCAATCAATTTGCTGGCGTTGATGGAACCTGCACGGGTCGGCGAATAGGCGCCCAATCCGCAAAGGGCACGGTTCACCTCAACCACCCGTCCGTGGTTGTGCATACCTACGGAGACACCACCGCCCAAATGGGCGATGATCAGGTTCAAATCCTCATATTTCTTCCCCACCTCGCGGGCATACAGCTTGGCGGTCATTTTTTGGTTCAGGCAGTGCCAAATCACCCCCTCACGTTTGGGATCCAAATCAAACACAGGATGTCCGGTCACCTTGGCCATATCAGGACGCTCGTCAACAATACCGGGATCGGCGATGTAGGCCTCCTTCAGACCGAAATCCTTGGAAATGCTGTCGGCAATCAGAGCGCCCAAATTGCAGGCATGTTTGCCCTGCACACCGTCATGGCACTCCTTCTTCATCAGTTCGTTCACCCGATAGGTGCCCGATTCGCAGGGACGTGTCAAACCTCCGCGACCGATCACAATCGCAATCTCTTCACGGCTGATGCCGCTCCGGTCGATCATTCTCAAAATCGTTTCCTTCCGATAATCAAATTGATCCGCAACTTCTGCGAATTTCTGAATCTCTTCCAAAGGATGTTTGATATTTTCGGTGTAGACTTCGTTTTCACCCTCGTAAATTGAAACCTTGGTTGAGGTCGCACCAGGGTTGATGGCTAAAATTTTACCTTTTTTTTGCATTATTCTTAATTAATTTTATTTTGCGAATGAAACCTTTCTTAATCTATTCCACATGTTCTGACATATTGCCGCAAAAAGGGCCGCCCTAATTACAGCGGCACAAAGATAAACAAAAAAGAGACAAGCCCGCCTGTTTTCCGTCAAATAATTACTAAAAATTTTTGTTAATAATTCAAGAGCCCTCTACTCCTGAATACAAATTATTGAAATAAAGATAATTATAATAATTGACATTAATTACACACATCTCATTTCAAGAAAGGATCCGCCTCAATGGAAAGCCTTCCCCCTTTCGTGCCTGAGACCCGGAAAGTGAGCATGCCAATCTCCTCCATCCAAAGACAGGGAACAGCCGCCCGCGCACAATCCTCCCGCCATAGCGCCGCCTTTTTGGACGAAACACCGCACAAGATACAGACATGACGGGGATGCAGACGCTCCAAGGCTTTGGCCAGTGAGGTATGGGTCTCCTTCCCCACCAGAAGGTAATCCGGTGACCAGACTGGCATGGAACCTAAAACAGTATCCGCCAGCAAATACTCCTTCAAATAGTAAAAGTCCACTCCGCCGCATTGCAGATAGTTGCCGTCCCAAGCCCAACCCACGCTTTCGCCGCCACACCGGGCCATTTCCGGCTGCCATGCCCTTCTTCGCAGCAGCAGATTCCGCAGCTGAAAATCAAATTTGCCCTGCCGGTAGGCAACGGTATCATCCACAAAAAGCGTTGTTTGCGTTGCAAAAAAAAGTTGGGCGGCAAAGTTGCCTGAAATAGCGTACAGGCACAACTCCCGTGTCCGCATACGCTGCACATATATTATATTATGCACAATAATCCACAGGAGCAGCGCGGACAAAACAGGCAGCAAACTTGGAAGATTCCGCTTTTCTAAAAAAATCAAAAAACTGAAAATCAAAACATATAATACAATTATCTGAAACGGGGTGAGAAAAAAGCCATCCCATACGGCATGTGGCAGGCGGCTGACCCACTCCACCCCGCCGTTCATAAGCCAGACCAGCAGATTTAGCACCTTTGAAACCAAAGCCGATAAAAAGGGAACTGAGGAAACCATAATAAAAAAGAGGGAAACCCCGATTACAAGAGGAGCCAGCACCATTACTATCACATTGGAAATCAGAAAATAGACAGGAAACTGATGAAAACAGCCCAATGCGACCGGTGAAGTGAACAGCTGCGCCGCAATGGAGACACTCCATACAGACCACAAAAAGGCCAATGGTGGAAAATGGGGGCTCCAAAGCCGTTGGAGCATCGGCTGCACCCACAAAATGCCCCAAACCGCCAGAAATGAGAGCTGGAACCCCACCTCAAACAGCAGCAACGGACGGAAAAGCAGCATGCAGAAGGCAGCCGACAGCAGGCTGCTGTAGGTGCGGACCTGCCGACGGAACAGGCCGCCGACAGCAATGAAACTGAACATGACGGCGGAGCGCACCACAGAGGGGGAAAAGGCCAGCATGCAGGCATACCACCATATCACCAGCAACAGCAAACCACTTTTCAGCACTTTACGCCAGGCACCCCCTTTCAGGAAAAACAGCAGATAATCCACAATCAGATAGATGATGCCCACATGCATGCCCGACACGCAGAGCACATGGCTCACCCCCGCCGCCCGGAATGTTTGGGAGCGGGAATCGTCCAACATCACCTCATCCCCAATAAGCATGGTGGCGGCAATACCTTTGGAGTCCTGTTTCAAATCACTGTTCCTCAATATATCGATAATTTTTTGATGCCATCGCGCACTGGTGCGAAGCAGTGCGTTTCCCTTGGCAGAATCCCAAAGCACCCACTGGTTATCATCCAAATAGGCCTGTAAAAAGAGATTTTGCCTTGCCAGATAGTTCCGGTAATCGAATTCCTCCGGATGTTTCGGCGGGGGAAGTCTCTGTAATGAGGCATGCAGCAGCAGAACATCACCGTAACGCAACCGTTCCGCCCTTTCGGAGCGGGCAATACGCAGCATGCATTTCTCCCGCATAGGGAAGAGCTCCCCTTCGGGAAGGCCCTCCTGCCTGAACCCCTCGAGCCGCACCTTCACCTTCACACGCTTCTCCCCCACCTCAGTGTCCAGCACATCTGCCCAATAATAAGCCGGAACATCGGACAATGCCGGCGCAGTGGCACGCTCCATGTTGTTTCGCCAGCAGACCACCTGCACCACGCCGGCCCAAAAGAAGAAAGGCAGCAGCCCAAG
>CAJOQK010000133.1 GCA_905236885.1 uncultured Bacteroidales bacterium | reverse complement strand
TTTTGTATCAGCAATATCGGTCAAACGCATTTTTCCGTCTGGTGCAAGCATCTTCAAACGGTTACAATTTGTAACCGTTTCATTCCCTTCTTCCTTCAAACGGTGTTTCAGAACTTTCCAATAGTTGCGCGGGTCAGGACTATCCGTCAAGACCCCGACAACATCCACGACCGAGAAATACCATTCCCCAAGTTCCGCATCCCAATGGGTTCGGATTTTTTTGTCATTGAATATCTGAATTTTTTCCATCTTGCATTTGTTTTTTTCATTTCTTTCATGTTGAATACTCTGTTTATGTTTTGGCTGCAAAAATAATCAAAATACCGATACGGATTTCAGTATTCTTACCATTTTTTATTTCAGCAGTTTACTGTCTTGTCCTTTTCCATCTGTTTGCGGAAATCAAGGCCACGCAGCCTATGTTGTGCGGTACATGGATTGCCTCAATGTTGCTCCGGCTGAGCTTCAAGGTGAACCATAAGCTGCGCCCGAACGGGTAAGCCCGCTATTCCGGGAAATGGTACTGGCCTTTCCCTTTGGAGGCCTTGCCGAACTGTATGGCATTCTGCGGGCAGTAGTGGTAGCAGGCGTCGCAATTGGTGCAGTGACCGTTCCATTTCGGGCGGCCATCCGCTAACGAAATGTTCTGTAATGGACATACCTTCACGCATTTGCCGCAGGAAATGCAGCTGCCGGTGCTGAAAAACGGCTCGTCGGAGACCCATTTGTGGAAACTTTTCCCAATCACATCGGTCTTGAACTTCGGGAACATGCCGCGTTTCAGCTCCATCACCGGTTTACGTTCCTTAATCTCCCGAATGACTTCGGGAAGATGTACCTTTGCCTTTTCTATTTTACGCTGTGATATCTCCGCTTTGTCAATGCCCATGAATGACATGTTGATGTAGGTGTTAGGCATCACAAAGCAGAAGCAGGAGTGCATGGGGAGCCCGGCCTCCTGCAGCTGTCCGGCAAACACTCGGTCGGCATAGCCTCCATTATCCCCGCAGGTGACCGCCATCCATACGTATGAGGGCTGCCGATCGAAATGCAGTTTTTTCACGAAATCCGCCACCAACTGCGGCGGACACCATGAATAAATCGGGAACACGAAGCCAACGCGCCCATCTTCCGCCAAGGAATATTCGTAATCGCTGTTACGCTCCGCCTCCGGAATGAACACCAACCGTTCCTTCAACGCTTCTGAGATGCTTTTTGCAATAAAGCGGCTGTTGCCGCAACCTGAAAAGTAGAAAATCATGATTATACAATATTTTAAATAATTAGTGGTCAGATTCTTCCAAGGCTTCGATGTAGAAGCTGAACGGGCGGAAACCGTCGTTGCAGCTGATCATTGCGCTCATAGGGTTGTGCATCCAACGGTCGTAGAAGTTGCCTTTACCCCGTATCCGAACAGCGCGAAATCGCCGTGCAGTGGGTCGTCGGGAAAGATTTTGGCCAATGATTCTGTGAGTTTTATGGCTGTGCTCATCGTGGCGTTGCGGCTGTTGAGCAGTCCGAGGCGCATGGCTTCGGCCAAAACATGTGTGTCGAGCGGCATAATCAGTGTGCGTCGGTCGATAAAGTCCGCCCACAGGCCAAGGTCAACGGGGGAGTTGTCGCGCACCATCCAGCGCAGGAACATGCAGACGCGCTTGCAGGCCGACTGGGTGTTTTTCGGAACAACCACGCTGACACCTTTACCGCCGAAATAGCCGCAAATTGCCTTCACCGCGCCGAAGCCGTCGGAGGCGTTCTGCCGGACATAGTCGCCGAGAGTCCTGTAGTCGGTGAGCAGCTGCCTGTAGGCGGTCAGGAAACGGCACATGGTGGCGTTTGTGTAAAGTCGGTAGAAGCAGCTTCCGTCATCCGGACAAAACATTTTCCTGTAGCCTCCGTTTCGCACCCATTCGTAAGGCTTCCCTTCCGAGCAGTCAAGCAGCTGCTGGATTTTTGGCATGAACTGTTTGCGGCTGCCGTAGCTCAGGCAGGAGGCGAGGAAGGCCATTGTCTCCTGATT
>CAJOQK010000132.1 GCA_905236885.1 uncultured Bacteroidales bacterium | reverse complement strand
GTGTGCTGCAAAGGGAAAAACCGGTCTATATCCTGCTGAACAAGCCGAAGGATTACATCACCACCACAAGCGATGAGTATGACCGTAAAAATGTGATGAACCTGGTGTTTGGAGCCTGCGACCAGCGGGTCTACCCTGTGGGTCGTCTCGACCGGAACACCACCGGCCTGCTGCTGATTACCAATGACGGGGAATTGGCTAAAAAACTGACCCATCCGCGCTATGGCGTGAAAAAAATCTACCATGTGGAGCTGGACCGCAATTTGAGCGGGGAGGATTTCTCCAAAATCATCACTGGATTGGAACTGGAGGATGGTTTCATTGCTCCGGACGAGCTGGCCTACGTGGGTGAGTCCAAACGGGAGATCGGCATTACGCTGCATTCGGGGAAAAACCGCATCGTGCGCCGCATTTTCGAGCATCTGGGCTATGATGTGATCAAACTGGACCGTGTCTATTATGCCGGTCTGACCAAAAAGGACCTGCCAAGAGGACAATGGCGCTTTTTGAGGCCGGAAGAGGTGAACATATTGAAAATGACCCTATAAATGGCTTCACTGCATTTTTACAAATACCAGGGTGCCGGCAATGACTTTGTGCTGCTGGATGCCCGTACCATGACGGAAATGCCCACTGAGGAGCAGATCCGACGGTTATGCGACCGCCGCTTCGGCGTGGGTGGGGACGGTCTGATGCTGCTGAAAAACTCCGACAAGGCCGATTTTGAAATGTGCTATTACAATTCGGACGGACGGTTGGGTTCAATGTGCGGCAATGGCGGACGTTGCATTACCGCATTTGCCCGCAAGTTGGGCATTGTGCGTGACAAGGCCCGTTTTGTCGGCTATGACGGCTTTCACGAGGCAGAAATCATTTCCCAAACGGAAAATGTTGCTGTGGTCAAACTGAAAATGAGAGATGTGGATGCCATTGACTCCTGCTTGGAGGGACATTTTGTGGACACCGGTTCGCCCCATTATGTGGAGCAGGTTAAGGAGGTCTGGCATTATCCGGTTGTGGAGAAGGGCGCCTATTGGCGCCGGCATCCCCATTTTCCGGAGGGAACCAATGTGGATTTTGTGGAAATTTCGCAGGAAACTGTTTGTAACGCGGTAGCCGCCACCAACAGCTGCAGGACTGTGGCATCAGTCGAAGCCGGCGGGCACACCACATGTCCGGTGCTGCTGAATGTGCGCACCTTCGAGCGCGGGGTGGAGGATGAAACCTATTCCTGCGGCACGGGCGTCACCGCCTCCGCACTGGTGCATGCCCATTTGCACCCTGAAGCAGCCTCTCCCATTTTAATTCACACACTTGGTGGTGATTTTCAAGTGTTTTTCCATCGCTCCGCACAAGGTTTCCACGATGTTTGGCTTCAAGGTCCCGCCACGCTTGTGTTTGAAGGGGAAATTTAAAGGAAATTTAGTATTGGTTTTTGGTTAAAGGAAAGGGACGCACAACGTGCGTCCCTTTCTGATTTATAGTTTGTGGGCGCATGCGCCCACAAATAATTTCATTGTTTATTTGTACCAGTTAATCTTCTGCGAGGCTACCATAATCAGTGCCAGGATGATGAACAGTCCGATGCTTCCGGCCAGCAGGGAGAAGGTTTCCATGCTCAACAGGATGTAGATGTAAATGTACAGGGCACTCATCAGGGCGCCGATGGTAAAGGCGGTTTTCCTGATTTTCAGTATGGCCGCCATATAAGCTGTAATCAGTCCGATGGTCATTGCGGCGGCGATGAGGTAGGCCCATCCGAACGCCAGAAATTCGCTGAATGAAAGCAAAAGCGTGTAGAACAGCACCAATGCGATACCGACCAGCAGGTATTGTACCAGGTGGATGGGGTTCTCCTTGCGAATTTCCACAAACAGCACTGTGATGAATGTCAGGATGATGATCAGATAGGCATATTTGTTTGCGCGGGTGTTCTGCTGGTATTGGTTCACGCCTGTTTTAAGGGAGATGCCCATGAAGTCATCCATCGTTTTCAGGTCATTATCATTGCTATAGCGGTATCCGGCATCGGCGAGGATGTCGTCTTCAAAAGTTTCCAGAGGAAGGGTTTGCGCGAAAGTTCTGTTCAGGGCAATTACATTCCAGTCAGCTGTGAAGCCCTTTTCGTTGATTTCACGGTTGTCGGGAAGGAATCCTGTGAAGCTGGGCGCGGTGCTGTTGGAACTTATGCGGGCGTTGCTGGTGCTTCCGACTGGCAGCAGGTAGAGCCCTTCGGAACCTTTCAAATCCAGCAGCAGGGAATAGGCGATGGTGTCGCCGTTCAGGAGCTGCTGCATGTCAGCATCGCAGGCGAGGTAGCGGTTATCCTTGGTGGAGAGCATCCTTTGTTTCTGTTGCGGGGTTGTGAACACCACATAGTCGTTGAGTCCGCGCAACTGACGGATGAAGAACATGTATTGCGCCTGATCCAGCTCGTAATTTTTTGCAAGATTGTCGCGGTTCAGCTCTTCGGGAAGGCGGAAACTGCCCTTGACATCGAAAGGTGCGGAATAGACCGCCACATCGTAAATGCCACGGTGCAGGGATTGGGTGTTGATTTCTCCGCTGATCTCAAATGTCTCCGGAAAAATGATGAGGTCGTCGGTAAGTTTGGCGGTTTTGTCCTTGTTGTATTTTGCAGGAATGCAGATGAAAGGGCCGGCCACGCACTGTGACTTGCCCCATTTCTTGGCAATGTCCTCCTTGGCTTCCTGTGATGTCTGCTCCCGTTCGTCAATCAGGTTGCTGATCATCACTTTTGGAATCAGCAGCAGCAGGCTCAAAGAGAAAATTATGAGCAGTTTCAGCAGGATTTTCATCGAAAAGGAGAGTTTTGACTCTTTGGCTTTCGTGGCGGGCTGTGGGGTAGGATTGGCTTCTGAAGAGGTGTTGGGTTCCATAATTAGTTAATAATTAATGATTAATAGTTGATAGTTGATAGTTGATAGTTGATAGTTGATAGTTGATAGTTGATAGTTGATAGTTGATAGTTGGACTATCCAAACTGCAAATTTCGTAAAAATTTTGATATAAAACGTAGCCGTACGAAAAATATTTTAAATGGACATCTAAAAAAAATTTTTTTATACAAATATGGAATTGTATTCCGAATTTGTATAATTTTGCAAAAAATGCAAGGTATGACATATATTGAAAGATCCATAAAAGGACATCTTCTGCATTTGGCTGCGCATTTTCCTGTGGTAGTGCTGACTGGTGCACGTCAGGTGGGCAAATCCACATTGATGAAAAATGCCTTTGGCAATAGTGAAAACGTGGAATACGTTACTTTGGACCATCCTATATTGAGAAACTTGGCCAGAACCGATCCGGAACTTTTTCTGCAGCAATATCCGGCTCCCGTCATTATTGATGAAATACAATATGCTCCAGAACTTCTCCCATATATCAAGATGAAAATTGATGCGGACAGAAAAAACGGACAGTATTTCCTTACCGGCTCGCAAATGTTTCATCTGATGAAGAACGTGAGCGAATCGCTTGCAGGACGTGCGGGTATTGCCTCTCTCCATGGGATGGACCAAAGTGAAATAGATGGTAGGGAAGAGCGTCTTTTCTTGCCAACCAACCCTTTTGACGGACAAAGTTCGGCCACAGTCAAAACCATTTTTGACCGTATATATCGGGGATCCATGCCACAGATGGTGGTTGATGGGGAGCTTTCGCCTGACGTTTTTTTCGGGTCATATGTGCAGACCTACATTGAACGCGATATAAGGGAATTGGTTGAGATAAAAAAAGAGGAGGCATTTTTGAAATTCATTTCCTGTGCGGCGGCACGTACCGGACAGGAATTGAACCTGAACAGCATTGCTAATGATGCTTCAATTGACGGGAAGACCGCCGAAAGATGGCTTTCCATACTTGTGACTTCGGGATTGGTGTATCTTTTGCGGCCCTATTCGGGCAACACCATCAAACGTCTGATAAAACGTCCGAAACTTTATTTTATGGATACCGGATTGGCGTGCCATCTCAGTCTTTGGAACAATCCGCGCACGCTTGAACAATCGGCCATGGCGGGAGCCATGTTTGAGACATACGTCATTTCAGAACTTATAAAACAATATTGCAACCATGGGTTGGATGTCAGGAGCCGTTTTTCGTATTATCGTGACAACAACGGACGTGAAGTGGATCTGCTTATAACGGACAATGGCGTCACCTATCCGGTGGAGATAAAGAAAAATGCCGATCCCGGTAGCGATGCGCTCAAAAATTTCAAGGTGCTTTCGTCACTTGATGTAACGTTAGGTCTCGGTGCGGTAATTTGCCTGTCATCCTGTGCCTATAGCCTTGACGGCAGGAACAAGGTCGTGCCGGTCGGACTTATTTGATTTTTTTAATGTGTCAAGTTGTTTACTTTTTATTGAAATAGATTAATATTATGAAAAACAAGGGAGTCTATATTGGGATTTTCGGGAAAAGGAACCAAGGAAAGAGTGCTTTGATCAATGCTTTGACAGGGCAGCAGACCGCCATTGTCTCCGAAGTGGCCGGCACTACGACCGATCCGGTGCGCAAGTCGATGGAAATTTTCGGAATCGGCCCTGTCGTACTGGTGGATACCGCCGGATTGGATGACGATTCTGAACTTGGACGGCAGCGCATGCGTAAAACTAAGGCGGTGTTTTCCGAAATTGACTTGGCCCTGCTGGTATTTTCCGGCAATGCTTGGGGCAGGGAAGAGGCGGATTTGGCCGCTATATTCACCCAAAGGGAGATTCCTTTTGTTCTGGTGCACAACCAGTCCGATCTTCTGACATTGGACAAGGAACTGCAATCGCGGCTGGAGAAGCAATATCAGGTGCCGGTGATGGATTGCAGCGCATTGCAGCGGACGGGCATTCCTGAACTGGTTCAGGCAATGGTGCGGCAAATTCCCGCTTCCGCCTATCTTTCCACAAATATGGTGGAGGATTTGGTGAAGTCTGGGGAACTTGTGGTGCTGGTTATGCCGCAGGACGGCGAAGCGCCCGAAGGCCGCCTTATTCTGCCTCAGGTGCAGATGATAAGGGATTTGTTGGACATCCATGCTATTCCGGTACCTCTGCAGCCGGAGGAGCTGCCGCTATTTCTGAAGATGCAGCGCCCGTCATTGGTCATTACCGACAGCCAGGTTTTTGCGCAGGTGCGGCAGTCGGTGCCTGAAGATTTGCCGTTGACCAGTTTCAGCATCCTTCTGGCGCGGGCGAAGGGGCATTTTGATGCCTGTCTGCTTGGCACGCCCCACATCGGACAGCTGCAGGATGACGACCATGTGCTTATGCTGGAATCCTGTACGCATGTCACTTCATGTGAGGATATAGGGAGGGTGAAGATACCCCGCCTGATGCAGCAGTTCACCGGCAAGCGGCTGCATTTCACATTTGTCTCTGCCTTGGATCCGCTTCCTGATTTGTCAGGTTTCGCGCTGGCATGTCAATGCGGCGCCTGTATGGTTACCAAACGACAGATTGCCAATCGTTTGAAAAAAATCACCGACTATCCGTTGCCGCTGACCAACTACGGTATGGCCATCGCCTATATGACCGGCATTTTCGACCGCGTTACCTCTATGTTCAAATAAGGCTTCCGCCTATTCCGGCACGTAAATTATCTCCCCGTTCTCAAGCTCGTAGGCTGTACCGACGCGGCGGCCCATGGTGCCTGTCTGCCCATTGTTTTCCGATGGGGTGTAGCGGTTAATTTTCTCTCCCTCCTTGGTGATGATTTCCATGTTTTCCTTTCCCGGATTTTTCACGATGGTGAAATCCTCCTTGCTGAACATTTCAGTCATGTTGTACCGTGTGACTAATGCAACCATCAGGGCGACCGCGAAAACCATGGCCGCGTCGAACAGATTGCTCACCACGCTCATTGGGTCGTCCTCTTCTTGTCCGCGTAACAGATGTCTTTTCATGCCTCCCTGTTTTCTTTGATTAGTGCCGCCAAATATTCCAAGCTGTTTAAGGATTGAAGGTGCCAGCGTTGCTTGGTGCTACGTACCAGGAAACCGATTGCGCTGCTGAACAGTCCGATAACGGTTGTTGCGAAGGCCACCTGCATGTTATATGCCATGGAGGCGATGTCTCCGGCGGAAAGTCCGACCAGGGCGGGACCCATAGGTATCAAAGTGCCCATCAGTCCAAGCATCGGACCCATTTTGGTGAGCATTTTTGGCAGCGCCAGATCCTTTTCGGCATCCAACTCAAAATCGGCCAGCAACTTTTCTATCATGGGACTGTTTTTTCTGTTTTCAATCATTTGTTTGGCATAGTTCACAAACAGGGACCTTTTGTTTTTTGGCAGCTGGGAAATCCAGGCATCAAGGGTTTCAGCGTCGGTTTTGTTCATGGATTGCTGTAAACGTACATCAATGCGTTGTCGGTCAATGAGTTGCCCGAAAAAGCCTCCGATAAGTAACAATGCTCTGAAAAAAAGGTAGATAAGAAGTAGGATGACAGGAATAAGCAAACCTGTGGAAATCCAATAAAGAATGTCAGAAATGAAATGCATGATAAAATAACTTGTTTTAAATTAATAATTTATTCTCTTCTTTTGGCGAATGGCCTGAAAAAATGGAGGAGCAGTCCCGCCACACCGCCCGAAAGCAGTAATGCCAGAATGGTGAGTAATGCTTTCCATTCCACATTGTCAGTGGCTTCAACGGCGGTTCGTCCGTTTACGGTGGCAACGATGCCCAAGCCGGCAATCAGCAGATTGAGCATAAACAGCAACTCAAGGCGTGCCTCTTTTTCCGGAAGCAGCCGTTTCATGCCCAAAACTGTCAGAGGGAGAAGCAGTCCTTCAGCAACGGCAAGGCTCCATGCAATCAGCGGAAAGGAGACTCCGGGCCAGTGGAAAATGGCTGCGACTGACAGACTGAAGAAGACTGGGATGAACAATATGCCGGGAAACCAGTGTAACAATTTTTGAATCAATCTAGTGCTCTTTTTTGTCAGGCATGTATGCCCTTTTCCCAATTCCAGCACGCAGAAGGCTATTTGCAGAGCCACTTCGATGGTGAGCAGGATGGCCGTGTCGGACATCAGAGCCGGATTGGAGAGCCAGTCGGCTATTTGGCTTTTGCTTTGGCCGATGGCCAGCGGCCATGAAAAACCGGTGAAAAGCATGAGCAGTGCTGACATAATCCATACGGACGGCTGCCTGTAAAAGCCCAGTTTCAGTGTCAGGCTGAGCATTACCAGTATCATTAGACTGATGACTACGGCTTGCATGGGCTAATCCTCCTCGTTTTTCTTGCGGCGTCGCAAGACCACTGTCACCAGCACAATGGCGGCAATGGCAATGCCTGTTCCTACTAAAATGTTGTTCAGCAGATGAATGTTGCTGTGCGTATCGGAAAGATTCTCCTTTTTCAGCACAACATTTTGCTGTCCTGAGGCTGTTTGGGACTGGCGTACGATGCTGATTTGTTTCTGGTATTGCTCCGCAGTCCCGGCATCACTGTTTTGGGCAATGAACTGCCTCAGTTTGGCGTTGTCGCAAACCATTCCGGAACAGGCTGCTCCGTGGTCGCGCACCAGTTCCGTGTGCAGTTTCGCAACTTCCGACAATTGCTCTGTTGTGGCTTTCCAGAGCCCTTTGCGGGCGCTTTCCATCATCACGGCGGTCATCTCCTGCAGTGCTGCGGGGTTTTTATCTTCAAAATAATGCCGCATGTTCAGTTGGAACTTGTCCTTGACATAAACCTCGTAAGCTTCGTTCCAAATTTCGTTGTCAATGGCTTTTGGCTTCATGACATTCCATCCGTAAGTGTTTTGCAGCAGTTCTGCAAAGGTGTTGGCGGCTGAGGCGTCTCCCTGCATCATTTCGGAAATGTATCTTGGGTTGAACAGGGTTGTGCGGCTCTCAATGCCAATGGCCTCTTTCACCTCCTGCATGCGCATGTTGTGATGGTTCCGGTAGTCGCTCAGATAAGCGTCCGGATCCTTTCCGGTGACATTCCGTACAGCCAGGTTCATTCCACCCATGAACTCATATACATGATCCAGACTCAAGGCTCCCCAAGTGTTGCTCTGTCTCGGCTGTATGACTGCGTCCGTGTTGGAAAGTGCCGCTTCAAAGGCCTGTTGCCGTGCAGTTTCCCAATGTTCATCATCTCCGTAGAAGGCACCCATATTGTTCAGGTAGGTTTCAGCGATTTCCGATTCCTTTTCCCAACGGTCACCGGCCTGCACCATGCCTTGGATGCCTGTCCCATAGCCGCCGTTCAGGCCTCCGAAAACCCTGTAGGAAGCCATTTCTCTTGCCTCTTTTGGGCTGACTCCCTTTTCCACCAGCAGTCGTTCTGATTCCACCACACTGGCTGCCACCTGGTTGGGAAATGCCTTGTCTTCCGCTGCAGCAGCCATTTCCACAGCACGGCTGATAAGGAACAGTCGTGAGGCGGCGATGTCGCGCAGCTGTCCGCTGGTTTGCACAACCACGTCAATACGTGGACGCCCCAGCTCCTCTGAAGGAATTAGCCGCAGGTCGGTCACGCGGCCAAAAGCGTCCCTCAACGGTTCCACTCCCAGCATGTAGAGAACTTGGGCGATAGTGGCACCTTCGGTTTCAATGAATTCGCCGCTCCACAAGGTGTAGCTCACCTTGCGTGGAAGGCTGTCGTGATGACGTTGTCGGTACATCTTTAAAGTGTTCTCCACTAGCATTTTTCCTTTTTCCCATGCCGATTCTGAGGGGGTGTTCTCAGCATTGATGCCATACAAATTGCGGCCTGTGGGCAGTGTGTTGGGATTGACAATAGGGTCGCCGCCAGGAGAGGGGGCTGTAAAACCGCCGTTAAGGGCGTTCAACAGGGAGCGCATCTCCATTTCCGGACTTTGCTCCAGCAGTTCGCGGTAACGGTTCACATTTTGGATAGTCCGGTCCACATCGGCCACAGCCATTGCCCATTGTATCCGTTCTTTGCTCATTTCTGCCTCTTCTGTGTCCGTCCCTTTGTTTTGTGGCATGGGCCGGTTGTCTTTGCCGTTCATGGCTTTTTTCATCTTTTCCAGTGCTTCGGGGCTGGCACCCATCATTTTTGCCATTTTCAACGCCTTTTCCGGCTGCATGTTTTTGCCCATTTTCTGCATCAGAATCTTCATTTTGGAAGGGGCTTCATCGGGTCTGTTCCCTTTGGTTTCGCTCATGTCGGCATGGGTGGCTGCGGCATTGGGCATCTCCTGTGCCATGGACATCATCATGGATAGCATGTCTGTGGGAACTTGTGCGGCGGCAATCACCCTGGCCTCTTCCAATTGTTCAGTCTCCACTCCGGCCACCTGGCATACCAGCCTGTCATTGGCAACGCCAGGATTGGCCAGCAGCTTTTTCACCAATTGGGTGGCGGGTTGCAGATAGGTTTCTGTGAACTGGCTTTTCTGTTTGTCCGCCTCCAAGCGGGTGTGTCCGCGCTGTTTGTCTAATGCCCAAAGGCTGTAGGCGATAGGCTCCGCCGTCATGGCAAGAACACTGCTCTCAATGCGTTTTTTTTCATAAGGGACACCTAAAACGTAGGGGTGGCCTGTCATTTTTTCGGTAGACAGCTCTTCCGCAAAATTGTCAATGCGTGCAATCTCCTCTTCCGAGTAAGGGCTTTTCATGTTGCTGTCCAGCTCCAGTGAGCGGTGTATGCCCATCTGAACGGCCATCCGTTTGACGGCAAGGGAGGCCTTTGTGACATCCCCTTTATTTTCAGATATATGATAATATGTTTTGACAGCTTCGGCCAATTGCCTGTAGTCCGCACGCAGGTCGCACTC
>CAJOQK010000131.1 GCA_905236885.1 uncultured Bacteroidales bacterium | reverse complement strand
CCGTTGCCGCGAGCCACATAGTCGTCATCCTCCAAACAGCTCCCCACTTCCAGATAATTCTCCAGAAAAGCTTCGTTCTCCTCCATAATCCGCTGCAAATCCTGCGGCTCAGCCTGAATCCGGGTTCCGTCCGAATAGGTATAGTTTTTCATATTCCACAAATTATTTGGGTGTTATTATCACCAAAACAACACATAACACGGCATACAGCATGTCGGGAATCCACACCGACAACACCGGAGACATGCCGCCATACACGGCAAACACCTGACACATCTGCTGCAACAGCACGTAGGAAAAGGTTATGACCAGCCCAACCAGCAGGTGCAGCCCCATTCCCTCACGGGTGCGCCTCGAAGAGACACAAACCCCAACAATGGTCAGTATCAGCACAGAGGGAATGCCCGTCATGCGCCGATGCAGCTCCACCTCGTAGGCTTTCAAATTGTCCGCCCCTTTAGCCCGCTCATCTTCAATGTAACGCCTAATCTCCTTGGTGGTCATTATCTCCGCGCCATGCTTGAAATAAACAAAATCCGATACTTTCATAGGCAATCTGAGATTCATGCTGTCTCCGGTAACCAGACGCTCCTCCCGCCCGCTGAAATGCCGGTCGACATATTTTTCCAAATGCCAAAGCTGCCGAATTGAATCCCAACGGATGATTTGGGAACTGAGTTTCCGCTCCATACCTTGCACTCCCATCTCCTCATACCAGAAAGCATACCCCCTGACGTTGTCGGCATCCCAATAATGGACATAGGCATAGGTACTGTCCGACAACTTGATGTGCGTATCAGAATCCTTTGAATGAACCTGTTTGGAGAGATACTGGTCCTTGAAATACATCATCCGCAACGAAGTCTTGGGAATCAAATAGTTGTCCAAACAAAAAGAGAGTCCTCCAATCACAACCACAGTAAGGACATAAGGATAAAGCATACGGTAAAAGCTCATCCCTCCGTTGGACATGGCGATAATTTCCGAATTACCGGAAAGTTTGGAGGTAAAATAAATGACTGAGATGAAGGTGAAAAGCGGAATGAAGAGATTGACAAAATAGGGGATAAAATTCAGATAATAGCCCGCAATCTTCTGCAAAGGCACCTTTTTGTCCAGAAAACTCTGTATGCTTTCCGAAAAATCCACTACAATCACCACGGCAATAATCAGTAGCAATGCTACGAAAAAGGTGAGTATGAACTTTTTGATAATATATCTGTCCAGAATCTTCAGCAGCTTCATCACTTATTTTTTGGCGGCAAAAATAGCATTTTTTTCGTTATCTGCGGAAAGATACCCGGTTTCTGACAGCAAATCCTGCAAAGTGTTGTAAAAATGTGGGAAAATCTGGCATACCATCCGATACGAGAACCAACGCGCCTCCTCAATACTTTCCTCCGTTTGGGCACACAAATTCCCCTGATAATCCGTACGCATGGCAAACCAATGGGTCTCCTTAAGCACCGGACGGCTCCCCTTCATGAAAATGTGATAAGTCACCGGCAGCTCATGAAGGATGCGCAGGCCTGACACCGCAGTCTCCTCCTCCACCTCGCGCAAGGCGGTCTCTTCCCAGCTCTCCCCCGCCTCCACATGTCCTTTAGGAAAGTCATAGTAACCGAAACGCCTGATCACCAAAAGCTCCCCTTTGGCATTCTCCACCAGGCCTCCGGCGGCTTTTTCCACATCGAAATGGGAAAAGAGCTCCTCCAATGCGGCATCCTTTTGTTTTTCCGTGATATAAATATCATTGGAACACTGTTTCTCAAGCAATGCAGCCACAGCGTCCCGGATGCTTTCTTTTCCTTGATATAAAATACAATTATCTGAAGATAAATTATTTACGTTTTTTTCATCCGTAATTGTCAAAGATAGTTTCGCTTTGTTGAAAAAAATTTTATACTTTTGCATATTCTAAAATAAATATTTACACCTATGGATATTTCAAAACAATGTGCCCGTCACCTGCTGGAAATCAAAGCAGTCAAATTAAGTCCCAACAAACCGTTCACATGGGCTTCCGGTCTGAAGTCGCCCATTTACTGCGACAACCGCAAAACTTTGTCCTATCCGGAAATAAGAACGTTCATCAAGGAGAGTTTAGTACATACCATCCAAACAAAATTTGCAGATGTGGAGGTCATCGCAGGTGTGGCGACCGGTGCCATCGCCCAGGGAGCCTTGGTGGCTGAGGCCATGGGGCTGCCTTTCGTTTATGTGCGCAGCGAAGAAAAGAAGCACGGTATGTGCAATATCGTGGAAGGCGAAATCACTGCCGGACAGAAAGTTGTTGTGGTGGAGGATTTGGTCTCGACCGGCCAAAGCAGCCTGAAAGCAGTTGACGCACTGCGCAACATGGGCTGCCAGGTACTGGGCATGACAGCCATTTTCACCTACAACCTGCCCATCGCGCAACAACGCTTCGAAGAGGCCAAGGTAGCCCTGTACACCCTGACCGACTACCACTGCATGATTGAGCAGGCGGTGGCGCAAAGCTACGTGGCCGAGGAAGACCAGTCCACCCTGATCGAATGGCGCAAGGATCCCAACGCCTGGGCAAGCAGGTTTGCAGAGACGAAATAATACGCCATTGCAATTCCGACTGAATTTTTAATTGGAAATAATACCCGGCCATGCAGATAAAAAGCAAAGAAATCGACATCCAGGCCACGCCCGAGCAGGTGTTCCGCCAAATTGCGGACTGCAACCACCTCAAACAGGGCATCGGATTGGCCAATGTTCCCCAAATGAGCGACTTGGAATGCTCCGACACGGAATGCAGCTTCCAGATGACCGGCGTGGGACGTACAGCCCTGCGCATCCGCGAAACCACCTTTCCCTCTGAAGTGGTGTACGATGTAAAAAACGAGAATATCAAATCGGTGACGGTGGTCTTCCATATTGAGGGAAACGGCGCACAAACCCGCCTGAGCAGCACCGCCGACATGGATCTGCCCTTTTTCATGTCCCAGATGCTGAAACCTGTGCTTCAAAATTTTATCAACATATTAGTGGAAAGTGTAAAAACTACCACAGAAAGGCAGAACGCATGAAAAAATTAGTGGTTTTGAGCGGCGCTGGCATCAGCGCGGAGAGCGGCATCCAGACCTTCCGCGACTCTGACGGCCTGTGGGAGAACTACCGTGTGGAGGATGTTTGCACTCCTGAAGCCTTAGCCCGCAATCCGGAACTGGTCATCCATTTTTACAACGAACGGCTGCAGCAGGTGCTGAAGGCGAAGCCGAACCCCGCCCACACCGCCCTTGTTGAATTGGAAAAGGCCTACCGCGTGCAGATTGTAACCCAAAACATCGACGACCTGCATGAGCGCGCCGGTTCAAGCCATGTGCTGCACCTGCACGGTGAAATCCGCAAAAAACGCAGCAGCGTGGACGAAAACGACATCCGCGACATTGTGCCGATAGAAAAAGGGATTCAAATGGGCGATTTGGACAAATACGGCAAGCAGTACCGTCCGCACATCGTCTTTTTCGGAGAGGCTGTCCCCAACATCGAGCCTGCCACCCGGATGGTGGAGGAGGCTGACATCCTGCTGGTGATTGGAACCTCACTGAATGTCTATCCCGCAGCAGGGCTGCTCTATTACGCACGTCCCGACGCGGAGGTCTACTATATCGACCCCAAGGCGGACAGCAACGGACATCTGGACAAACGGATCCACTGCATCAGCGAAAAGGCGGGCGCAGCCGTGCCCGAACTGGTCAAACAGCTGCTGGAAAAGGCCTAATCCCTAACACCAAACGTAACACGGCTTGCAAGTCCGATCGGAGAACGCCTGTAATGTAAAAACGAATGTACATATTGATTTACGGCATATTATACCCTTTATCCCTGCTTCCGCTGTTTGTGATGTACGGAATCGGGGATTTTCTGTATCTGCTGGTCTATCACCTGTTCGGATACCGTAAAAAGGTGGTTCGCCGTAATTTGCGCAATTCCTTTCCCGACTGGAACGACAAAACCCTGCGCCATACGGAAAAACTCTATTACCATCACCTCTGCCAGCTGCTGGTGGAAGGGGTGAAAATGCTCAGCATGAGCCGCAAAAACGTGATGCGCCGCTACCGCTGCACCAATCCGGAAATCCTGCAGCCCTATTTTGAGCGTGAACAGAGCGTAATACTGATGTCCGCCCACTACAACGACTGGGAATGGATGGTGCTGTCGCTCGACATGCAGCTGCCGCACCACGGTATCGGCGTGGGAAAAGCCAACACTAACAAATCCTTTGAACACATCATCAACCGCTTCCGAACCCGATATGGAACCGAAGTGGTTTTTGCCGACCATGTGCGCGAGCGGATGAAAAACTACCACGAACAGGGCAGGGTCTGCGCCTACATGATGCTCAGCGACCAGACACCGGCCTCCGCCAACCGTGCCTATCTCCTGCCCCATTTTCTGCACCAGCCCACCGACATGATTTATGGCAGCGAATATTTCGCAAAAAAATATGGTTTTCCTGTACTCTACTACAATGTAAAACGCATCCGCAGAGGTTATTACGAATGGACTATTGAAAAAATCACCGACCATCCGGAAACTGAGCCTTACGGCTTCATCATTGAAACCTATGCCGCCAAACTGCAGCGTGACATTGAAGCCGGACCGGCCAGCTGGCTGTGGAGCCACAAGCGCTGGAAACACAAGGAGCAGGTGAAGAAGATGGTGGAAGACGGAAGTAAGAAGTAAGAAGATTCTTTATTCTTTAAAACTATTTAGAAGCAAATAGAGAGTTTAACAACTTAACTTTTAAATATTTAAATAAAAAAACGCATGAAACACCCCGCCCCCATTTGGATAACCACCGCCATAGCATGCATCCTGCTGACCGCCTGCCGGATCAACAAGGATGTGGCGGAAACGCAGCTACAACCTAGAGACCAACAAAAAACAGCAATGGCTGACCTTTCTGCGTACACTTCTTTGGCAAGTCGTACAGAAACAGGCCAAACGGCAGCATCTGTATCCGCCACTGTGCAACCGGACACCGCCCACTGGCAGCTGGTTTACCCTAAGACCGCAAGATTAAAAGAGAACCTCTGGAAAAAAGGGAACATTTACGTTGTTGATACCAACCAGCCAAAATTCTGTGAAGTGGACACT
>CAJOQK010000130.1 GCA_905236885.1 uncultured Bacteroidales bacterium | reverse complement strand
GGAGGAAGGCATTGTCAGCCTGCAGAAGACAAAAAAGGAGTTTGAAGGCGATTTCACCCTGGTGGTGTTCCCGTTTTTGAAAATATCAAAAACATCACCGGAAAACACAGCAAAACAGATTGGTGACAAGTTATTGGAAATTTGCCCGCTCATTGAAAGATACAATGTCATCAAGGGCTTTTTGAACCTCACCGTCAAGGATGCGGAATGGACAGGCTTTGTGGAACAGGAAAAGGACAACACACTTTTCGGACACATGGCCGCACCGGAAAACGCACAGCCGGTGCTGATAGAGTTCTCCTCCCCAAACACCAACAAGCCGCTGCATCTGGGACATGTGCGCAACAACCTTTTAGGTGATTCCGTCTCCCGCATATTGGCCGCCGCAGGCAATCAGGTCATCAAGGTAAACCTGGTGAACGACCGTGGCATCCACATCTGCAAATCCATGATTGCCTGGAAAAAATATGGCAATGGTGAGACTCCGGAATCCACCGGCATGAAGGGCGACCACCTTGTAGGCAAATACTACGTGGAATTTGACAAGCATTATAAGGAAGAGGTGGATGAGCTGAAAAAGAAAGGATTGGGCGAAGAAGAGGCCACGAAAAAAGCACCTATCCTGCTGGAGGCGCAAGCCATGCTCCGAAAATGGGAAGAGGGCGACGAAGAAACCCGGAAACTGTGGGGCATGATGAACGGATGGGTGTACAACGGTTTTGAGAGCACCTATCAACGTATGGGGATAGCCTTTGACAAAACCTACTACGAATCCAACACATATCTGTTGGGTAAAGAAATTGTAAAAGAAGGACTTGACAAAAAAGTGTTCTACTACCACACTGACGGTTCCGTCCGCATCGACTTACGGACTGACGGCCTGGACGAGAAGGTTCTGCTCCGTTCGGACGGCACCTCCGTATACATGACCCAAGATTTGGGCACCGCCCTCACCCGCTATCGCGAATTCCATCCCAAACAGATGATTTATGTGGTTGGCAACGAGCAGAACTACCACTTTGACGTGCTCAAACTGATTTTGGGCAAAAGACTGGGCTATGAATGGGGCAAAACCATCTACCATCTCTCCTACGGCATGGTCGAGCTGCCTTCAGGCAAAATGAAATCAAGGGAAGGTACCGTGGTGGATGCCGACGACCTGATGGAAAAAATGGTGGAGATGGCCGCTGAAAACAGCGCGCAGCTGGGCAAAACCTCCTTTTCCGAAGAGGAGGCCCGCCAACTGGCCGAATGTGTGGGCATTGGGGCTTTGAAATATTTCATCCTGAAAGTGGATCCGAAAAAAAACATGCTGTTCAACCCCGACGAATCCATCGACCTGAACGGGAACACAGCCCCTTTCATCCAATACACGCACGCACGTATCCGCTCCCTAATCGCAAAAGGCAAAGAGAGATTGGGGAATCGGTTCTTGCAACATAATTTTGACGGGCTGATGGATCAAATGGAAAAAGAAATTATCCGACAACTATACGAATATCCCTCTAACGTGGCACAAGCGGCGGAAACATTCAGTCCTGCCCTGATTGCCAATTACACCTATGAACTGGCAAAAACATATAACCGCTTTTACCAGGAATGCCCCATTCTGAAAGCAGCGGAAACAGATGCGCCCCGTTGCGCCTTCCGTCTGCACATCTCACAATTTACAGCAGATGTGATTCGGGACGCCATGGGACTGTTGGGCATTGATGTGCCGGACAAAATGTAAATGCCATGCCGGACAAAATGAGATACCGGAAAATTTCCAATAATGAATTGACCGCACACATGTAAAAAAAGTTCCATGGAAGAATTACACCTGCTCACGGATTTGGCGCTGATACTCATCTCAGCGGGAGTTATGACACTCCTATTCAAATGGCTGAAACAGCCTTTGGTGTTGGGCTACATTGTGGCCGGATTCCTGGTGGGTCCGCACTTCAATTTGTTCCCTACCATCATGGAGACCAGCAGCATCAGCGAATGGTCTGAAATCGGAATCATTTTCCTGCTGTTTGCCTTGGGACTGGAGTTCAGTTTCAAACGGCTGTTCAAGGTCGGCAGCACCGCCTTCATCACCGCAGGGGTGGAAATCATCACCGTATTCGTTGCGGGCTACCTGACCGGCTACCTCTTCGGATGGAGTACGGTGGAGAGCATTTTTCTAGGAGGCATGCTGGCCATGTCCTCCACCACCATTGTCGTCAAAGCTTTCAACGACATGGGTATCCAAAAGCAAAAATTTGCCGACATTGTACTGGTAGTGCTGATAATACAGGATTTGGTTGCCATTCTAATGATGGTGCTGCTGCCTGCTGTAGCCCTCAAACAGAACGTGGGCGGCATCCAAATGTTGATGAGTATCGTCAAACTGGTCTTTTTCATCATTCTATGGTTTCTGGTGGGTATCTATTTCTTTCCCACCTTCTTCAAGAAAACCAAGAAAATGCTCAACGACGAGACACTGCTGATCATCTCCATCGGCTTGTGCTTCGGCATGGTGGTTCTGGCCACAAAATTGGGCTTCTCCTCTGCATTGGGCGCATTCGTCATGGGTTCCATCCTAGGGGAGACCATTGAAGGGCATCATATTGAAAAACTGATGAAAAGCATCAAGGATCTGTTCGGAGCCATTTTCTTTGTCTCAGTGGGAATGATGGTGGATCCGCAAATCCTGGTGCAATATTGGTTCCCAATTGTCATTTTGTCCCTGGTCACCATTATTGTGAAGGCCGCCATGTCAGGTGTGGGTGTACTGCTTTCGGGAGAATCGCTCAAAGTGGCTGTGCAAACCGGCATGAGCCTGTCGCAAATCGGTGAATTCGCCTTCATCATCGCCACTTTGGGCAACTCATTGGGGGTGATGCAGGCCTACATCTATCCGGTTATTGTAGCGGTCTCTGTCATCACCACCTTCACGACCCCCTACTGCATCCGGCTGGCGGAACCGGCAGCCAACGGTCTGGAACGCATACTTCCCCGACGCTGGATCATCATGATGAAACGGCATCAGGCACGCTCCAACACCGTGAACCAGCAGAGTGAGATGCGGGTGCTGTTTTTGAATTTTGTCAAGAATGTGCTACTCTACGGAGTCATATTGTTTGCCATCATGCTGGCGGCCTTCCAATGGTTGAACCCTTTTGTATGGAAACACCTCGGCTCCAACCTCTCCCCTTTTGTAATCGGCTGCATCAATGCAGGCGCAACACTGCTAGTCATGGCCCCTTTCCTTTACGGGTTGCGCCATGAGGACAAGGCCACGCGGGAACTCTCCTCCAAACTATGGAGGGACAGCAAGTTCAACCGTGGCGGATTGGCCGCAATGATTCTGCTGAAACTCTTTTTAGTGCTATTTTTCGTACTGGCCGTGCTGTTCCGTAACTTCAAGTACTCCTATTGGGTGTTGATACTGCTTGCCGTAGCCATTTTCATCTTCATTAACCTTTCTGAAAAAACGATGCGCCGTTACAGCCGCATCGAATACAAGTTCAAGCAGAACCTGAATGCCAAGGAGATTCAGGAACAGAACGAGCATCCTTTTGAATATTCCTACAACGCGCAGTTTTCCAACAAGGACATCCATCTGGAGGGACTTCGGGTCTCCCCCGACTCGGAATTTGTCGGCAAACAGATTGCAGAGACGGACATTCGCCGTGTTTTTGGAGTGAACATTGTGAAAATCAAGCGTGGAAACCATGTCATCACCCTGCCTTCCGCCCAGGAGCGCATCATGCCCTACGACAAACTGCTGGTGTTGGGCAACGACCAACAGATTGCCAATTTCATGAAGGTGATACAATACGAGGATGAGGCGGCAAAAGAGCATGTGAATGACAAAAATATGGATTTCTATTCCTTTGTCATTGAAAACAATTCTCCGTTATTGGGCAAACCCATTTTTGAGAGCAACTTGCGCGATATAGGCTTTATGGTCATCAGCATTGACCGTCAGAACAAAAGCCACATCAACCCCGACGCCTCCATGCACTTTGAATCGGGCGATGTGGTTTGGGTAGTTGGAGAAAAACAAAACCTGCACCTGCTGTTGGCAGCGAAAGCGGAGGAAGGAAGTAAGTAAGAAGCAAGAAGTAAGAAGCAATCACAGGGACGCAATAAATTGCGTCCCTGTGATTGATATGGCTGGATATGGCGGCTCGTGGAAAATGATAGTACGTGCTATTTACTGCAAGACACAATGATTATTGGGAGATGGCGTGGCGGCTCATGGAAGATGGAAGTCACATTGTTTATGGCAGGTCCTTATGGAAGACCTGCATGGATGTCTTTGCAGACAAAATATTCTTTTATAGCAGTATGCGGGGAGTGTTTAGAGCCCGCCCTGACACATTAGAATTTGCGCCATTGCATGAATGCACGGCATACCGGGAGCTGTGTGGCATTCCGGATTTCAAACTCCGTAAAATCCTCCCCGAAATTGGAGAGAATCACCGCCGTTTCATTAGGATGTGTCTCATGCACATAATTGACGTCAAAATGCCACAGCTGGTGCGTGGAGGCAAAGTCAATCGGCACCTCATCCAGCATCCACTGCAGATATTTCAGGCTGTTCACATGTCCGTTGAAATCCAAGTCGCTGTTCACAACCTTATGGGTGGCAGTATCAGTAACCGTTTTTAGCGGCTGCAGTTTTTTCGGATGGACCCCGATGGTCGGGTATTCGGGATGAAGATGCTTTTGGATGCGCGACAACTCCATCAGGTTCATTGGCTGACGGGTTTCAAAATTGATGATGGACCACTGTGTGACCGCATGGCCAACCTCCTGCCCCTCCATATCCAAAATGATGAAATTACGAACACAGGCAATGCGGTTGCACTCGCTCACCCAAGTCACAATCCGGAAGGGATCCATGGTTTTCAGCACACGGTTCTGCTCCACCACTGCACGGGAAATAACCCATGCCAAATTATGCTTGCGAATCTCAAAAATGCCCAGTTTGTGCCTTTGGGAATCCAAATGGGAAGTGCGCATGATGTAGTTGAAAACCGCCAGCATCGTGGCCCGGTCGTTCATGTCCACATCATTCGGTTCAATGATGTATTCGTAACGCTTGTTCCGTGGTATTCTCATCTTTCTGTATCTGATTCAATAAAACAAATGGCCTCACTATTTGGCGACAGCCTTGGATTTCACTGCCGCAATGGAGAGGAAAAGACCCAACGCCACACTGCACAGGGCCGCGAACAACACCTGCATGTCCTGCGGAAGCAGGAAAGTGATTGTATGCGCAGGAATCCAGAAAAATGGAATGGTTTTCTTGAAGACAAAACCCCACTGGACCTCCCAGTTCAGCCCGGAAATTATCTCCCCCATGGGAAGCATATGGGTGAGTGCGGAGAACTTGCCTCCGTGACGGCCAATATGCGTATCGGTAATCTTGTGCATGGTCATGAATACCGGAGCAAAACTGGTGTTCATCATCAAACTTATAAAAAAGGCCCCCAACAGTTTCATCCCGGTAAAACCACCTGACATTGCCTCTTTGATGCCATCAAATACGGTAAAGCTGTCCAAAAAGGCGGGGACACCGATGCGGAAAATGCCCATGGCTGCGGCAATCCACATGCCCAACAGCCCCCAGACCACCATACGTGGAACTATGCCGAACCCCTTGCTCCAATAATGGCCGGTTTTCACACGCATGCCCAACATTTCGCCAAAAGTGGCCAATATTGCAAACTTTAAAAATGCCATTGAAATTGGATTGGCATGATTCCAATCATTGTAAAACTGATAGACAGTGTCAAACAAAAAGAAAGGAGCCAAACACAATATTACCAAACAAATAACCAAAATATCCGATTTCTTCATATCTCAAAAAACTATTTTTGCAAATATAGTACAAATAGCGATGCAAATCCGCATGCATCGAAAAAAAAGAAGCTGTTTTTTAATTTCATGCATAAAGTCCCTTCAATGGGAAAGCCATCCGCAGAGAGATTATCGTGAAAACTAAAGGTAAATAGCGCCACTTTTCCTTTCGGCAAGTTATGCGACATTTCTTTTTTTCGGAAAGAGCACCGATGCCCCCATGCTGAACACAAGGATGCCCAAAATCATCATCAGGGAGAGTCCGGTGGAGATTTCAACATGCAGGAAAGTATGCAACAGCATTTTCACACCAATGAAAATGAGAAGTATCCCTAATCCGAATTTCAACAGCCAGAAACGGTCCACCACATTGTTCAGCAAAAAGAAAAGGGAACGCAAGCCCATTATGGCGAAAATATTTGAAAAAAAGACAATATAAGGATCCTGCGTGATGGAAAAAATGGCCGGGATGGAATCCACAGCAAAAATGATATCGGAAAACTCAATCACCAGCAACACCAAAAAGAGTGGGGTCATATAGAGTTTACTGTTTTCGCGTATGAAAAAATTGTGGCCTTCCATGCGCGGTGTGGCACGAAGGAACCTGGAGGCGAAACGCACCACCGGATGATTCGCAGTGTCCACTTTTTCCCCCTGTTTCTCCAAAAACATCTTTCCGCCCGAAAAAATAAGGATGGCGCCAAACACTGCCAAAATCCAGGCAAACCGCTGCACGAGGGCGGCTGCCAGAAAAATAAAGGTGAAACGGAGCACCACAGCCCCTAATATGCCCCAAAACAACACGCGGTGATAATATTTTTTGTCAATTCCGAAACTGATGAAGATCATAATCATGACAAAAATATTGTCAATGGAGAGCGCCTGCTCTATGAAATATCCTGTCAGATATTCCATTCCAATCGTTTTGCGATAGAGCTGCATATTCTGGGCAAATGAGAGATCGTCATGGTAAAAATGGGTGTTGCTGTTCGGAAAATAGGAGGCATAATAAGACTGCAAATCCTCCGGAAGATGAATGCCGTGCATCCACTCTGCCTTGAAAAAGACAAACAATCCGAAGAGCATCGCCATAGAAAACCAAACCAAAACCCAAGCCCCGGCCTCTTTCCAACCGATTTCATGATCCTTTTTGTGGAACACACCCAAATCCAAAGAGAGCATACCTGCTATCAAAAGAAGGAATAACCCGAATATCAATGTTTCGTTACTGCCCATAATGTTTTATATATTGTTTAGATCACCATAAAAACAGAGGAAGAAAGACTGGCATCCTCCTTCCTCCAAATTTACAATGAAAACTCACAAACTTTGTGATCCCGACAGGATTCAAACCTGTAACCTTCTGATCCGTAGTCAGATGCTCTATTCAGTTGAGCCACGGGACCTTTTTTCTATGTCGGGGTGAAAAGACTCGAACTTTCGACCCCTTGCACCCCATGCAAGTGCGCTAGCCAACTGCGCCACACCCCGGTCATATTTGACAGGTGCAAAAGTAGCGTAAAATGCAACATCAATCCTTTCTTTTGAAAAATATTTTTTTTAAGTTTTTTTTCAAATAATTGAATAATGTTTTCAAAAAATAATCACATTCTCCCACATCACAGTGTTGAGGATTTTGGAAGCAATTCCCGTTGCGCACGCACATAATCTTCAGGAATGCCGATGTCAATGAAATAGCCGGATGCAGACATGCCGTAAAAAAGAGAAGTTTCATATTTCTTCTCCATCAGCTCTTTTTCAAAGGAAAAGGCATCGCCCGCCCTGAAACCATTGAACAGGCTTTTTTCCAGAAGATAGATACCCCCATTGATAAATCCAGCTCCCCGTC
>CAJOQK010000129.1 GCA_905236885.1 uncultured Bacteroidales bacterium | reverse complement strand
TACAACGCAAATATTGCGAAAAGAAATTAGAGACACTGAACATTTTTTTTGTATTTTTGCTGTATAATTTTCATATATACCGAATTATGAGTAAACTGAATAATGATATTCCTATTTTGCTGAGAGAAAAACTTGGCGAAAACTTTGACCCCAAATTGGTAATAAGCTATGATTATTCTACTGGTTACTGGGTGGAAGATGACGATTCATGGGATTGCCCCATAAGAGATTATATTGATGATCCCATCATTGATATTTCTATTCGGACTGGAAATGAATCGGCATATTGCTCTGTCAGAATAATCAAGAGCAAAACGATATCAATAGCGGAAGGAGCATTTGATGAATTACACCAATGGCTTAAGGACAAATTTGGAAACCAGTATGGGGAAATACTAAGAGAACATCACATGCTTGAACGGAGCCGAATCGACGATGAAAAAAGAGAACAAAGATTCCTGAATGCCAATGAAATAAACTATATTCAACGAGTGGTAAAGGAAGACCTGTTGTTACTTTTTGGCGAGCGACAGGTGTATAAGGAAACATGGAGCCGTGACACAGGGCACATGTGGGATTCCATTCGTTGGATTGACGAAAAACCGACAGAGGCTGAAAAAGATTACGCTGACTTGGAAAATAGAAAGCTTGTGCAGTTGAAGAATCTTTCAAAGAACGAATTTCTGAAAGTTATTTTTGAAATTGCCTCATTCGGAGGGAAAGGATGACGGATGAACTGTTTTTGATACTGTTTTTACTTCTCTGCCACTACCTGGCCGACTTCTGCCTCACTTCGCCCGCCATGATCCGGGCGAAAGCGGACGGTCGCAACCCGTGGCCGATCCTGCTGCACGCAGGCATCCACGCAGGACTGGTAGGCGTCTGCCTGTTGTGCTGGCAAACGCCGTGGAAAACGCTGCTGCTGCTTATGCTTCTGGAACTCGTCTCGCACTTCCTCATCGACACGGCAAAAGGCCGGCTCACGGCCCGTTTCCCCGCTTTGGCCGACATGCAGCAGAAGCCCTACTGGATGCTCTACGGCCTCGACCAGCTGCTACACCTAATGGTGTTGGTGATGATTTGGTATTTCTGCATTGCGGTCTAATTGTTGCGCCCGACACGGAATTAGGGTAGTTAAAAATGAGCGACAAAGACGAAAAACTTAAGCAACTGGAGAATTTGGCCGGTCAAATGAAAGACGAATTCGTAGAAAAAGCCAAGCAAGGCGATGAGCGGGCACTGAGCCGCGCAGGTGAAATGACGCTGCTTCAACATTGGGCAGAAAAAGTACGGAATTGTGAGCATACTTTCGAGTGGAAAGATGGCAGGCGCGTCTGTTCGAAATGCGGCTATGAGGACCCGGACTCCGTGCCGATAGAAGAAAAGTGGGCTGATGCTTGGAGTTAGTTTTAACATGGTGTTGGTGATGATTTTGATAAAAACAAAGACCCCAAAAATATGGACAGTTCAATAACAACAGAAGAGAAAACGATTGTCGATGGTCATGAATATGTTGACCTCGGATTACCGGATGGTGCACTTTGGGCAACTTACAACATCGGAGCGAACAGCCCGGAAGAATTCGGCGACTACTTTGCATGGGGCGAGACACAGCCGAAGGAGAGTTATGGCACTGTCTCTTACAAACACTGCAAAGACAGAATGGACAGTCTGACAAAATATTGTAAGGATTCCTATTACGGGCATTGGGGTTTTACGGACAAACTCGCCGAACTTCTCCCAGAAGACGACGCCGCGACGGCGAACTGGGGAAGCAGGTGGAAAATGCCGACTATCGGGAATTGCCTTGTTCTTGTAGACAGCGAGTATACGACAACAGCGTGGACGACACTGCATGGCGTTCCCGGGAGGAAGATCACGAGCAACAGCAATGGCCGAAGCATTTTCTTGCCGGCGGCCGGCTACCGCTACGGAACATGCCTGGACGGTGTAGGACAACACGGCAGCTACTGGTCGAGTATGCTTCCATTTGATTTATTGCCTTGCAGCAATGAAGCACGCATGTTGCGCATCAGTCCGGCTCCCACCGACTATGACATGTCCGTATGGAAAAACTGCGCCCGGGAATACGGCCTCAGCATCCGTCCTGTCTGTTCCCGAGGTTAGGGTTAAAACATTGTCAAGGACAACTTAGTGTAATTTGCTTTATACGTCTTTGGAGTGAGAAAAAAATCGTACTTTTGCAAGTTCATTTTTCAACTATGTTAGGTCAGTTCCTCATAAACGGCATCATTACGGGCATCCTCTATTCCCTGCTGGCCATAGGGTTTGCTTTGGTGTACAATACCACCAAACTGTTCCACATTGTGGCGGCAGCTATTTATGTGTTCGCTGCATACATGTTCTACCTATTCTCCGTCACATTAGGAATGCCAGTTCTAATGGCTGCGATTATCGCCATCATACTTACGATGGGCCTTAACCTACTAACCGATGTCTCCGTTTACCGTCCATTGAAAAAACGTAACGCCTCAAACAACGTGGCTTTTGTTGCCTCCATCGGCATGATGACCGTGATTGTGAACCTGATAGCCCTATGCTTCGGCAACGAGACCAAAGTGATCGACAACACCATCCACCGCTCTTTCACATTCGGCAGCGTCATTATCACCACGCCGCAGATATGGCAGTTGGTGGTTGGCGGTTTAGTGATTGCGGCGTTCCTCGTCTTCATCGGTCTGAGTTCCTGGGGTGTCCGCTTCCGGGCCTTGAGCGCCGACAGCGTCCTCTTCGAGACATTGGGCGACAATACGGCGAACACCCGCACTTTCGTCTTCCTGATGAGCGGGGCCTTTATTGCCTTGGCCAGCTGCCTGACGGTTTACGACATCGGACTGGACCCGCACATGGGCATGAACGTGTTCTTCAACGCGATGGTGGCCATGATTATCGGCGGCGTAGGGCGGTTTGGCACTTGCGTGTTAGGCGGCATCACCCTCGGAGTCCTGCAAGCCCTAACAGTCTTCCAGTTCTCGTCGAACTGGCAGAACGCCGTCACTTTCGTGTTGCTGCTCATACTGTTATTCATCCGTCCGCAGGGTATCGCGGGCCACAAAAAACAATCCGTCTAATGGAATATCTGCTTCACATAGGGATTATGTTGGGCATCTACGTCATTTTGGTATTGAGCACCAACCTGACGGTGGGGATGGCCAATTTGCTGACAATGTGCCAGGCGGCCTTTTACGGCATCGGCGCGTATATCGGAACTTTCTTCTTGATGCATTTCAACCTGCCGTTTATCCTGATCGCCTTGGTTGTGATGCTGGCAACGGGTATGACCAGCCTTATTATCTCGTACGCCTCGGTGAAACTGAAAGGCGATTTCTTCATTATAGGAACCCTTGGTTTCCAGATGATTGTCTATACCATCCTGTATAACTGGGTCGATGTGACCCGAGGCCCTTACGGCATCCCGGGCATCCCGAGCATCAAGTTGTTCGGAGTTTGGAGCGTAACCGGCATATACGCCTACTTCTTCCTCGTTTTGATTTTGGCCGTTATAGTTGCCATATTTTTCAGCCGATTACAGCAGTCGTCCTATGGAAGGATGTTGAAAGCCATTCCAACAAACGAACCATCCACAAAGCCTTTGCGCTTGAACACCGCGCAGTTGAAATCATGTGCCTTTTTTATCTCGGCAGCCTTCGCGGGTTTGGCAGGGTTGGTTTACTCCTCGTACGT